>NZ_JAVGJT010000019.1:0-183648 GCF_040948865.1 Pseudoxanthomonas sp. UTMC 1351
GATGCCAACTCGCCGGGCGGTTATCAGGTTGCGTTCAAGCCGCTGGACCAGGATCCCAAGCCGCCGGTGCTGCAGTTCATTCCCGACCGCGTGGTGAAGGAAACCGAGCAGGTATCGTTCCTGGTCGAAGCTTCCAGCCCGATGGGCAAGGCGATTACCTTGTCGGCCAGTCCGCTGCCGACCGGTGCCACGTTCCAGGACCAAGGCGATGGCACCGCGGTGTTCGATTGGACGCCGGAAGCCGGGCAGGCCGGCAGTTATCTGATCAACTATCTCGCCAGTGACGGCAGCCTGAGCGGTAACCGTTCGGCCAAGATCCGCGTCGAATCGCGAGAGCCGCCTCCGGGCCCGGCCATCCCGCAAATCGTATCGCCGCTTGCGGGTGCGCAAGTGGCTAGTCAGCGTCCTGCATTGCAGGTGCGAACCGGAGAAGCCAGCAACGATCCCACCGTATCGGCGCAGTTCCAGTTGTATGCTGATGCGGGCATGTCCGAGTTGCTAGGCGAAGCGACCGTGCCGGAGAATCCGACCGCAGGACAGCCGACGCAATGGCAGCCGGAATCGGATCTTAACGACAACACCCGCTATCACTGGCGCGCCCGCGCCATCGGTACGGCAGGCGTCAACAGCGAATGGGTGAGCGGCGACTTCTTCGTCAATCTGTTCAACGACCCGCCAGGAAGTTTCAACCTGACCTCGCCGCAGGCCGGCACCGATGTGGCGACGCTCATGCCGGTGCTGTCGGCAACCAACGCAGTGGACGTGGATGGCGATGCGATCGTGTACGGCTTTGAGATCTATGCGGACAGTGCACTGACACAACTGCACGACAGCGCCCGCGATCTGGTCGGCGGCGAGAGTGGCTCCACCCAGTGGACCGTCGCCATTCCACTCGCCAATCACGCGACCTATTACTGGCGCGCCATTGCGACCGATATCCATGGTGCCAGGACGTTGACGCCTGCACGCAGCTTCCGCGTATTCACCGGCAACCAGGCGCCTGCATCGCCCACTATTGCCAGCCCGGCACCAGGCGCGCGCGTGACGACCGAAGGCACCGCGGACTTGCGTGTCAACAACGGCGTCGATGCCGATGGCGACGCAGTGAGTTACGAGTTCGAAATCGACGTAGTCAATACCTTCGACTCCTCCTCGCGACAGGCATCGCCCCCTGTTCCCGCCGGCACCGGCGTCACTAGTTGGCAAGCCACGGGATTGACGGAAAACCAGCACTACTACTGGCGCGTGAAAGCCAGCGATGGCCATAGCCAGAGCGAATGGGTGCAGGGCGATTTCGTCCTCGACGCCCGCAACGAAGCGCCGTCGGTACCCACTTTGGCCAATCCCGGCGATGGGGCTTGGGTCAGTACCCTGCATCCTTCCTTCACGGTGAATCTGTCCGAAGATCCGGAAGGCGATCCGGTGCTCTACGCATTCGAGGTTTATGCCGACACCGCGATGTCGTTGCGCATCGCTTCCGGGACCAGCAGCGTCACCGCGTGGCAGTCCACGACAGCTCTGACCGACAAGGCAACGCACTACTGGCGCGCCCGCGCTCAGGACGGCCGCGGTGCGGCCAGCGAATGGACTCCGTTGTCGACCCTGTTTGTCAGCACGGGAGCCTACGTGCCGCCGACCATCGCCGTCACCAGCCCGGCCGCAGTGACCGATGCAAGTTCGCGCTCGGCCACGATCACCTGGGAGGGTACCGACGCCAATATCGATCCCAAGATCGCGCTCTACTACGACCAGACCGGTAGCGGCTTCGCCGGCACGCGCATCGTCGATGGACTCAGTCAAGGTGCAGGCACGCATAGCGGTAGCTACGTGTGGAACATGTCGGCGCTGCCGGCCGGTGTTTACTACATCTACGGCGTGATCTACGACGACAAGGGTCTATCGCGCGCCTACGCTCCGGGTTCACTGGTGATCCCCGCCAGTCCGCAGCTGGGCGGCGTTCAAGTCACCGCTCCCAGTGACATCCGCATCAACGAAAGCTTGGGAATGGGGATGTTCACCGTCGCCCTGACCCGGGCGCCGACACACGAAGTCAGGCTGCCTGTGAGTTCCAGCGATACCTCGGAAGCCACTGTGCAGCCGCAGCAGTTGCTTTTCACCGCACAAAATTGGTGGGTGCCGCAGATCGTGCGGATCTCCGCGGTGAAGGATGACGTACGCGATGGTGATCAACCGTTCGAAATCACCGTGGGCCGCGTGAGCAGTCTTGATCCCCACTACATGGGGGCAATGGGGCAGACGGTCCGTGGCACTACCGTCGACAACGGTATTCATACCTCCACCGACGATCTCAGTATTTCCGGCTATCAGCGGGTATCGAAAACCTATGTCGCGCTGCTGGGCCGGTGGATCTATCGCTATCGCGTCACCCTCAGCAACGACGGCCCCAAGGTCAACACGGTAACCGCCAGCATCACCACGGCACCGGGCTTTACCGTGGTCAGCGGCACCTTGTTGTACGGCGCCATTGGACAGAACGAGTCAGCCAACAGCTTGAACGAAATCATCCTCACTTCTCCCACCGATATCGGCGACCAGGTTCCTGGTCTGTCCTGGTCATTGAAGGCAATGTAATGAAACGACGTATTTCCAAGAAGCAAGACGGCTTCACCCTGATGGAACTGTTGGTGGTGGTGGTGATCATCGGGCTGCTGGTGGCGCTGGTGGCGCCCAGATACTTCCAGCAGATCGGAAAGTCGGAGCGCACCGCGGCAGCGAATCAGATCGACGCCTTGCGCAAGGCCGTCGATACCTATCGGATGGATGTCGGCCATTTCCCGCGCCCGGAAGAAGGTTTGGCTGTGCTGGTCACCAAGCCGGACGCCGAGCCGCGCTGGAACGGGCCGTACTTGCAAAAGGCGGTGCCGGCCGATCCCTGGGGCAACGCCTATATCTATCAGGTGCCGGGAGCGACCGCGGACTACGACGTGATCTCGTACGGCAAGGATGGGCGGCCTGGCGGTGAAGGCGAGGATGCTGACATCGGAGTGGATGGGTAGTCATGAAACACCGGGTACTGGTGTCCATGGGCACCGAGAACGCTTGGCTGGAGATCGAGGCGGATTCGTCGGAAGCAGCGGAGTTGCAGGCGACGCGCCGCGGTGGCCGGGTACTGCGGGTGGAATCCGGCGGCGAGAGCGCGCCTCGATCGCGTGTCCGCTACTCGCAAGGGGTGTTCCTGCAGGAGGCGTTGACGCTGCTTCGCGCTGGCCTGAACGTGGTGGAGGTTTTGGAAACGTTGCATCGCAAGGAAAGCGATCCGGGTTTCCGCGAAGTGCTGGCGCGCATGTTGTCGCGGTTGCGGCAGGGCGCCAGCTTTTCATCGGCGATGGCCGATGAGCGCGACCTGTTCCCGCCGGTGCTGGTCGCTGGCGTAGCCGCCAGCGAAACCGCCGGTGGCCTTGCCGCCACGCTGGAGCGCTACCTGGAATACGACGCACGAATCGGGCAGATCAAGCGCAAAGTGTCGGCCAGTGCGATCTATCCGTTGCTGCTGCTGATCGTGGGCGGCGGCGTAATCGTCTTCTTGGTGGCGTACGTCGTGCCGAAGTTCTCCTCGATCCTGGATGGTTCGGGACGGCAAGTAGGCCTGGGTACGCGCGTGCTGCTGCGTTGCGGCCAACTGATCAACGACTATCCGTGGATGCTGATGTTGGTGCTCGCGGCGGTGGTCCTGGGCGTAGCCTGGCTGGTACTGCATCCGGACGGACGCGCCGCAGCAATGCGGACGGCTGCGCGGGTTCCTGTGCTTTCCGAGGTGCTACTCGCTTTGGGACTATCCCGGTTCTACCGAACGTTGGCGCTGCTGTTGGATAGCGGCATTCCGCTGCTGCAAGCCTTGGACATGGTGCGTGGCGTCCTTAATCCCCTGCAAGCGGCGGAAGTGTCCGCTGCCATCGTGCGCCTGCGCTCCGGGCAGATGCTCAGCGAGTCGCTCGCCGGCACCAGCATGGTGCCGCCAATCGCCGAAAGCCTGCTGCGTGTAGGCGAGCGCAGCGGCGCGTTGGCAGCAATGAGCGACAAGCTGGCCGATTTTCTGGATGCGGATCTGGACCGCAAGGTGGAGACGTTCTCGCGCCTGTTCGAGCCCTTGCTGATGACCATCATCGGGGTGGTGATCGGCGCGATAGTGGTGCTGATGTACGCGCCCATCTTCGACATGGTGGGCAACGTCGGCTGATGGACGCACTGGAGACAATCCCACAACTGACCGCGCAACAAGTGCGTGATGCCCGCTTGCGCTCGGTCGCAGGCGACACCAGCTGGATGCAGCTGGTGCAGCACGAACAGGCGCTGGCAGCCAGCGATTTCGTGTCCGCCTTGTCGCAGTTGTCCGGCATTCCGGCAATCGCCTCGGAAGCCTTGTTCGCCGCCACCCCGGATTTCGAGCTGCTGAGCTATGTGGAATGCGCGCGGCGCGGTTGCATTGCGATGCACGGCGCCGATGATGGATTGATGTTGGTGCTGGCCGATCCGTACTCGCGCGAGACCATCGATTGGGCGCGCTCGGCCATACAGCAGCCATACCAGGCGCGGCTGGCCCATCAGGACGACATTCAACTATTGCTTGCCGGCGCCGAGCAAGCGGTGAGGGCGACCGAGCGGCAGCTCGGCGACAGCGCGGCGGAGACCGACGGCACCGAAGGTGAAGTCATCTCGCTGGAGACGATCGAATCGGACTCCAGCCCGGTCATCCGGACCGTCAGCTCCATCTTGTACGACGCATTGAAGCAACGCGCCTCGGATATCCACCTGAAGTCCACGCCATCGGGCATGAGTGTGAAATTCCGCCTGGATGGCGTGCTGGTGGCGGTGTCCGAAATATCCGGCATCGATATGGCGCAGCGGCTGATTTCCCGCATCAAGGTGATGTCGATGTTGGACATCGCCGAACGGCGCGTGCCGCAGGATGGACGGTTCCGGGTGCGCACCGCCAAGGGACAGGTCGACTTCCGTGTCTCTATCATGCCCAGCATCCACGGCGAGGATGCGGTGCTGCGACTGCTCGACCGTAGTTCGCTGACCGGCACCCGCGAGAGCGTATTGCAGCTGGCCGACCTTGCGTTGGAGGAAGCTGCGGTGGCGACCTTGCGCCGACTGGTGGCGCAGCCCTACGGGATGATCCTGGTCACCGGTCCTACCGGTTCCGGCAAGACCACGACGCTCTACGCGGCTATCCAGGAAATCAATCGCGGCCACGAGAACATCATTACCATCGAAGATCCGGTGGAGTATCAACTGCCTGGCGTGCTGCAGATCCCCGTGAACGAGAAGAAGGGACTGACGTTCGCCCGCGGATTGAGGTCCATCCTGCGCCACGATCCGGACAAGATCATGGTGGGCGAGGTGCGCGACGAAGAGACCGCGCAAATCTCGGTACAGGCCGCATTGACCGGCCATCTGGTGCTGACCACGGTGCACGCCAACAACGTCTTCGATGTTGTGGGCCGCCTGCTGCACATGGGCGTGGACGCCTACAGTCTGGCGTCGGCTCTGGTCGGGGTGTGGGCGCAACGGCTGCTGCGGCTGAATTGCCCGGAATGCGCGCACCCGTACCAGCCTGACGAGCAACTACTAGCGGCATCCGGCTTGACCGCTGCGGATATCGAAGGAAAAGACCTGCGTGCCGGCGCAGGCTGCTCGCATTGCCGTGGCACCGGCTACAAGGGGCGCCGGGCGGTCGCGGAGTACCTGACCATGAACGACAAGCTGCGCGAACTGGTGACCATCAAGGCGCCGATCAGCAGTCTTCGTGCGGAAGCTGCGCGGCAAGGCGGGCCGAGCCTACGGGCTGCCGCATTGGATCTGTTCTTCAGCGGACAAACCACGCTGGCCGAAATTAACCGGGTGACGTTTTCCGATTGATCTGCATATGAAGTCCTGCATTCTCTATCTCACTTCTCGATCCTGGCACGCATTGGAACGCGGCCGTCAGCGCGTCCACGCCTCCGGATCGATCGATGCTGGCAGTAAGCAGCCGTTCGCCGCACTGGCGCAATGGCTGACGTCGCATGCGACCGGCAAGCTCCGTGTCGATGTACTGGTATCGGCAGCGGCAGTACGTTTCATGACCTTGCCATGGTCGTCCGCCGCCGGCACCGGAGCCGGCATCCGCAAGCGTGTGCTGCAGGCATGGGAAAGAAGCGGGCTGGACAATTCGACTCATGACATCCGGATCCAGTGGCCGCGTTATGGCGAACCCATTGTCGCGGTCGCCTATCCCACGGCCTGGCTACGGTCGCTGGAAGCTGCGCTGGCCGCCGCGGGTGTTTCGGTGGGCGCGATCGGCTGCAGCGCGGTGGCGATCGCCGGCCGCTATGCCGTGCGCATGCCTTCCGGCCCATCGCTGCTGGTCATCGAAGAAGACGATGCGCTGGTTGGCGTTCACCTGCGGGATGGCGCGATCACCGATTTCGAAACGCTGCCGCCGGACGGGCAGGGCCTGGATGAGGTTTCCGTCTGGCTGCACCGCAAGCAGATGGACCTGCCCGAGGCCAAGCAGATGCGTTGGTTCCTGCCCAGCGAACGCCAGCCTGCGCAGTCGATGGCGTTGTTGGCGTGTCCGGATGATGGTGGTGGCTATGGCGTGGCGCTTCTGGCGGCCGTTGCATGAGCAGGGCAGGCGACACCGATCTGTATCTGCGGCAACCACGCCGGCCCGGGACGTGGCTGGCATGGGTCGCCGCCGCGCTGGTGCTTGCCGCGGCTCTCGGCTGGAGCCAGCACGCGGTCGACAGCAAGTTGGAAAGGCAGCGCAAGGCCAGCCAACCACTGCCGAAGCAAGCCGCTGCGATGGCGCGAAGGGCTCCGGCCGCGCCCGCGCTCAACGAAGCCGGGCGCATCCAGATGGTCCAGCAACTGGCGTTGATCAATCGCGATTGGAATGGCTTGCTAGCGAGTCTGGTACCTGCCGATGCCGATACCCGTTTGCTGTCATTGGACATCGACCCGGTGAGCGGCGCCGTGCGGATATCCGCCAGTGCCGCTACCGCGGCGCAGGCCAATGACTACACGGTGTTGCTGCAGCAGCGCGGCCGGTTGCAGGAAGTCAGGTTGATGTCGTTGGACGGCCAGCCGCAGCAGGCGGTGTTCGAAGTGAGCGGACAATGGGCGCGATAAATATTCGCCGTTGGGCGTGGACGATAAACCGCTGGTTCCTGCTGCGGGGCCGGTTGGCGTGGTTGCAGGTCGCGGCAGGGCTGGTGTTGTCGGTACAGGTGCTGTCGCTGATGACGTCGCTGCATCGGCTCGCCGCATCGGACGAGGATCGAGTCGTCGCGCCCACGGTTTCGTTGGCCGAGACCGCGCCGCCGCCGGAACAACCTTTCCCGCCATTCTCCGAGCGTTTTGCGCTGACCGCACAAGCGCTTTCAAAACTGACCGCGGACCCGAACAAGCCAGGCAAGATCAAGTTCGCCTACGACCAGAGCCAAGAGGCTCGCATCATCCGTCAGACCGCCACCATCGCGACGGATGCCAGTTGGCAGCAGCTGGGACCGATGTTGGACAGCGCGCAGGGCATCGGCCGCACCGCTTACATTTCCCGGCTGCGTTTGACGCGCGAAGACGCTAGCCAGCCGGCGCTGAAGGCTGAGATCCAAGTCACCATCGCCTATCGCGATGCGGCAGAGGCGGGCACGCAATGAACAAAAGTGCGCGAGTCAAACTTTACACGCTGGCGATATGCGCTCTGAGTGCCGCCTTGTGGCTGCGCGCCACGCCTTCCGAACCTGCCGCAATCGCGACATCGGTGGTGGCTGCGGTGAGCCGGCCGAAACTGGCTGCGCCTGCTGCGCCTTCACTGCTCGCCGAGCGCAGTGCGGAGCCCATGCCGAGCGAGTTGTTCACTGCACCGGCGGCGCCACCGCTATCTGCGCCCGCGCCGCCGGCTCCGGTGTTGCCGCCGCCGCCGGCAGAAGTGCGCATCCTTGGCTGGATGCTCTCCGATGCCGTGCCTTATGTATTCGTCGAATGGGAGAAGGAGAACTACACGCTGCAGCCAGAGCAGTCTGTGGGGGATCTCTATCGCTTCGACAGAATCTCTGAAGGATCCGCCCAGTTCACCTTCCTGCCGGACGGGACTACCCGTCAGTACCCGGTGAGCGATGTCACGATGTCTGAATAGGAACGATGTTCGATGTACAGCAAGCTAAGCTTGGGAAGAAGGGCGCGTGTCGCGGCGATAGTCGCGCAGCTGGTGCTGCTGGCTGCGTGCGCTTCGCAAAGGGATTACCGGGCGGCCGACAAGCTGTTCGAGAAGGGCGACTATGCGGCTGCCGTGCAGCGCTACCAGGCGGCGTCTGACGCAGCGCCGGAGAACATCCGCTATCGGCAGCACTATCTGCGCAAACGCAGCGAAGCCATGGCCGAACTCGCGGAGCAGGCGGATCAATATCTGGCTGCCGGCGATCTCACTCGCGCCGAAGGCGCTTACCAGGCGGCGCAGCAGATCGACCCAGGCAACCTGCTGGTTCGCGACCGGCAGAGCGCATTGAACATGCGGCGCCGTCACGATGAGCAGACGGCGAAGATCGACGAGCTGATCGGTGCCGGTAACTTCGCCGAAGCGCAGCGGCTGGCCGAATTGGTGCTGGCGGAGGATCCCCGCCATCCCCGCGCGCTCAACTCGATGGAACGGGTTCGCGCCGCCACCTTCCAGCGCAAAGTCGACGAGGGCCTGGACGGTCAGTTCCGCAAGCCGGTGACCTTGGAGTTCAAGGACGTGCCGGCCAAGGTGGTGTTCGAGGTGCTGTCCAAAGCGTCCGGCATCAACTTCATCTACGACCCGGAAATCCGTCCGGATCTGAAGGTGTCGGTATTCCTGCGCCAGACGCCGCTGGACGAAGCCATACGCATGATCGGGCTTTCCACCCAACTGGAAACGCGGATACTCAACGCCAATTCGATGCTGGTATACCCCAGCACACCGCAGAAGATCAGCGACTATCGCCAGCTAAGCGTACGCAGCTTCTTCCTCTCCAACGGCGATGCCAAGGCGGTGGCCGAAAGCTTGAAGTCCATCCTGAAGACGGAAAGCATCGTCGTCGACGAGAAGCTCAACATGATCGTCATGCGCGACAGCCCCGAAGCGATCGGCCTGGCCGAGAAGCTGGTGGCGCTGCACGACATCAGCGATCCGGAAGTAATGCTGGACGTGGAGATCCTGGAGGTGAAACGCACGGCGCTGCTGGATGCCGGGGTAAACCTGCCCAAGGAAATCGGAGTTTCGGTAAAGGGCGCCGACCAATCCGCCGACTGGCTCAATGTCGATCAGCTCAGGGCATTGAATTCCAGCAGCGTGCTGGCCAACATTCCAAATGCGAGCATTCGCCTGACCGACGACCGCTCCGACGCAAAGATCCTGGCCAATCCCAAGATCCGCGTGCAAAGCCGACAAAAGGCCAAGATCCTGATCGGCGACAAGGTTCCGGTCATCACCTCCACCTCCACCTCGACCGGCTTCGTTTCGGAAACCGTCAACTACGTCGACGTCGGCCTGAAGCTGGAAGTCGAACCCAATGTGTTCGCTTCGGACGAAGTCTCGATCAAGATCAACCTGGAGGTGAGCAGCCTGGTGAGGGAGATCACCACCCAATCCGGCACCCTGTCGTACCAGATCGGTACCCGCAACGCGGAAACGACCCTGCGGTTGCGTGATGGCGAGACGCAAGTGCTGGCGGGCCTGATCAACAAGGAAGACCGCAAGACGGCGAGCGGGTTGCCATGGATCTCCCGGTTCCCGGTGCTGGACCGGATCTTCGGCACCCGCAAGTCGGACAAGCAGGATACCGAGATCGTATTGTCGATCACGCCGCGCTTGGTGCGTGGCATCGCCCGTGCCGGCTTGAGCGAGTTGCAGTTCGAGAGCGGCACCGCGACGCGCCTGGGCGGCGTAGCCGACATGCGGCCGGCCGACCTGCAGGCGGAAGTCCCGGGCGATGCCTCATCCGCCACCACCGGCGCTGCCGCGGCGGCGGCGCCGGTGGTCACTCCCGTCATCACACCCGTGGCCGATCCTGAAGTGAGTCAGGCGCCGCTCCCCGCCGCGTCGCAAGTCGCTTTGGGTTGGCAACTCCCCGCCGAAGTGAAAGCGGGAGAGCAGTTCACCGCCGTGCTCAACATCAGCTCAACGCAGCCGATCGACCAAGTGCCGGTGATGCTGGGTTTCGATCCGCAGGTATTGCAAGTGGTGAGCGTCGAGGAGGGGCAATACATGAACCAGGGAGGAGGACAGAGCAGCCTGACCAAACAGGTCAACCTGAGCGACGGCAAGATCGTCGCGGCGGTGGTGCGGCAGGGGAGTGCGGTATCGGGCCAGGGCGCTCTGCTGCAGGTGACCTTCAAGGCGCTGGCCGCCTCGCCCAAGACCGAGCTGGCGATCCTCTCCGCGCAGACCAACCCGGCCGGACAGGTCCGCACCTCCAACGGAAGCATGGTCATCCGATGACAGCCCGTGCCGCCCGCGGTTTTAGCTTCATCGAACTGATGGCCAGCTTGGCCATCATCGCGACTTTGCTGCTGACCGCGGTGCCGGTGGCGCAGAGCGTGGTCAAGCGTAGGCAAGAAGCCGAACTCAGGCTTGCTTTGGGCCAGATCCGCGGTGCCATCGACCAATACAAGCGTGCTGCGGACGCCGGCAGGATTGCCGTCGAAAGCGGAGCGACCGGTTACCCGATCGATCTCACGGTGCTGGCATCCGGAGTGGACGATATCGGCAGCCCGACCGGGGCGAAGCTCTATTTCCTGCGCCGAGTGCCAGCCGATCCTTTCTTCGCCGGCAAGAGAACCAAGCCGGAGGAGACGTGGGGATTGCGGAGCTACGCCAGCCCGCCCGATGCTCCCGAAGCCGGCGAGGATGTATTCGATGTCTACAGTACGTCGCCGGATAAGGGATTGAACGATGTGCCCTATCGTGAATGGTGAACCGAAGTGAGAGGCAGAACGCAGGGTTTTACCTTGATCGAGCTGGTCGTGGTCGTGGCCATCGTGGCCTTGCTGTTGGTGGTGGCGCTGCCGCGTTATCAGTCCTCGCTGGATCGTGCCGAATTCGTTGCGTTGTCATCCAGTCTGCGCACCATGCGCGAGAGCATCGATCGTTTCCATGAGGACAAGGGGCACTATCCGGAAAACCTGGAGGACCTGGTGGAAGAGAAATATCTTCGCGATGTCCCCATCGATCCCATCACCGATAGCAAGGCCACTTGGGTGCCAGTGGAAGACACGACGGGCGGAGGAGGGATTGGCGATGTCCGCAGCGGCGCGAAAGGGGTGGCCTTGAACGGCGTACCCTACGCGAACCTGGTGCCATGAACCGGCAGCGGGGCTACGCCTACCTCTATGTACTCTTTCTGATCGCGATGGCTTCAATCGGCGTGACCGCCGGTGCCACGCTGCAGTTCTATGAGACGCGCCGGCAGGAAGAACGTGAGCTGCTGCGGATCGGCAGGGAGTTCCGGGCGGCCTTGATCAGCTACCGCATGGCCGGCCCGGAGCGTATGTTCCCGCGTTCGCTGGAGGAGCTGCTGGCTGACCAGCGAGCAGCGCCCGTCAGGCGTCATCTGCGTCGGAACTACGTCGATCCGATCACCCGCCAGCAGGAATGGGGATTCGTCACCGAAGGCGGGCAGATAGTCGGCATCTACTCGCTGTCGCCAAGAACGCCATTGAAGCAAGCCGGATTCGAGATTGAGGAATCTGAGTTTGAGCACGCCCAGCAGTATTCGGACTGGAAGTTCCTGGCGGTAATCGCAGAAAAAACTCCGACGCAGCGCCGTTAAAGCGAACTGCACGTGCTGCTATGGCCGCGGCCTTCCAGTCGCTTCTGGTCCTGGGCAACATGGTTGCTGATAAGGGTCTGCAATCGCGCGGCGTCGCCTATCCAGTACAGCGCTGTGCGGCCACCCGGCTTGCGCGTCAGTTGCTTCTGAACCTGTGGTAGTTGCGCAGGCGAACTCGCCAAGATGATCAGCCGACGGCTGGCACCGCGAGCCGCGGGTGAAGATTGGATCGACTTCAGCATTGCGCCAAACTCCGCAGACAAGCTCAAGACCTGGCTTTCGTTCGCAAGCAACGCCGACGACACCTCGGCGTCGTTCAGCCGGCTGGCCTCCAACGCATGAGCCGGCGCGTAGAGCTGTGACCACGCCGCCAAACCGCCGTCGACCACTTGGACCTGCTTGAGGCCGTAACGCGCCGCACGTTCGCAAAGCAGCTGCGCATCCTGCTGCAACTTTCCGCTGTCGTAGATGACCGCCTTCTTGGATCCATAGTTCATGAGCGCAGTCATCGGCTGGTTGTCGGCGCCAGGAATATGGAACGTGGCGTACTCCTCTCGTGACCGGAGATCGACTATCTTCGCTTCCTTGCCAATGGCCCCGGCATCCACCAAACAGCCCTTGGCTTTGGTCGAGTCAGAGGTCAACACAGGTGCTGCCAGTGGCACCACGGGAGCCGCGCCGACCATGCAAGTGGGAAGCGCTGAACTGGATGGGCCGGCCTGGGAATCGACTTGAGCGAAGGCGTAGCTAGCCACCACGACGGCAAGCATCAATGACCACCTTGCAATTGAAATCAGATCGCGATTTTCAAAATCCGGCTTTTTGCGCGGCATGGCATTCCCCTGTTTCCAGGGGGAATCGTACTTCAATTACACCGCGCGTTGACTACACTCTTGATCACGGACGAGCCACCCGGCGCGACGTCTTGCCTGCATTCGCCAAAGCACTCACCGCAGCATCCGCGTTCACTTGCAGCAGTCCATCGCTGGATTTACTGGTCCGTCGCATGAGTTCGTGTGTGCTGCGTGCGTCCAGATTTGGCGAGAGGGAAAGCAGTAGGGCGGCCATGCCGCTGACGTGCGCGGCGGCCATGGACGAGCCGGAGGTGAAGTCGTAGCCGTTGCCCGGCTGCGTGGTCAGGATGTCGTCGCCCGGTGCATTGAGCACGCCGGGTGGGGCGGATGCGCTGCTGCTGGTACGGACGACTATCACGCCTGGAACATCGGCAGGAAATCCTGCGAGGCGGCCATCCGGAGGCATCGCGGCGATCACGATGCGGCCCTGGTGCAACAGCTGCTCAAGCAAGCGGCGCAATAGCGGATCGCTGGGACCGCCCAGACTGAGATTAATGATGCGCGCATGGCTGTCGACAACAGCCGCCAGGGCTTTGGCCAGAGTGAAGGAATTGCATTGCGCACTCGCACCGGAGGGTTGCGGGTACCAGCACGCTTTGTAGATGTTGAGCTTGGTCTTGGGCGCCATGCCAGCGATGCCGAGACGGTTGTTGCTGTTCGCGGCGATGATGCCAGCGACTTCGGTGCCGTGGGAATCGCGATTGAAGGCGGCCGTACCTCCTCCCACCAGATCATGTACGTCATGAATGCGGCCACGCAGGTCGGGATGGGCGGTGTCCACGCCGGTGTCGACGATGGCCACTTCCACACCCTTGCCCTGCGCACGGATCTGCGCGGCGGCGGCGTCGGTGGCGATGAAGCCGCGTTGCAGATCGATATAGGGATCGTTGTAGCGTGGCGCCGGCGCGTTGCGGTCGGGAGCGGGCTCGTTCGACGAGTAAACGGAGAAGTTCTGCAGCGGCTGCACCAGTTGGACGCGCTTGTCCGCGGCCAACGAAGCGATCAGTTCATCCCGCGACACGCCGGGCGGAGGCTGCAATACGGCGCAATACACACCAAGCGGCTTGATCGGCCATGCGGCTACTTCGCGCAGGCCGTAGTGACGCTTGAGCGCATCGAGCGTGAAGAGCGCTTGTCTGCCTGCACCGTAAGACCTGGCCGCGGCATAGCCCAGCAGGTTGGAACCGGCGCGCGTCGGTGCTGGCGCCAGCGGATTCTCCACCGCTATCACGATGTCGCGTTGGCTATCCAATGCGGACGCCTCGCTGGCCTGATCCCGCGGCGGCACCGGTCCGCTATCCAGGTGAGCGCAGCCAGCCAGTCCGAAGCTGGCTGCCAGCAGTAGAGCAAATCGTCGCTTCACGGCGTAGACGAAATGGGTTCTGCCAGGCGAATGCCAGGCGCGGCGCGCAGCTGTTGCACGACTTGCGAGGTCTGTGCGGCGGCATTGGGTGCGATGGGCGCAACGATATAGGCGCCCATGCCGTTGGGGCCACCGACCACCTGCAGTTGCAACGTACGCAGCAGCGCATTCCAATCAGACAACGGCATTTGCGGATCGGGTACTACCCTGACGGTTCCGGCCGCGACAGGGGCGGGTGCATCGCTGAGCGTGCGATAGGTTGGCGCCGGGTTTGCGGTGAGCAGCTGTGAACTCAATACGCCCAGGCCGATCGCCTGGGCCAGCACCGTGGCGACCAACGCCTTGACCAACCAGCCGCTTGATTGTGTCCGCGCCGGCGCCTTGCGCAGTTCGGGTGTGTCCACTTGCTTGAGCAGGCGCTGCAAGCCTGCTTCGGCATCGACCGGAACGTCGGCCGGCAGCGACATGGCCATGCGCAACCGGTTTTGCTGAGCAAACTCGGCACTGCACGCGTTGCACTGGGTCAAATGGGTGTGCAGCCAGTCGTTCTGTTCCTCGCTGGCGCTTCCTTGCAATACCCAGGGCATCAGCTCCCAGGCGTGGGAGCATTCTTGGCCGGGTTCCACGAAGAAGGTCTTCATGACAGTTTCTCCGTCAGTGTGGGGACGCTTCCGGCCAAGGCCGGCAGCACGTTGCGGAGCTTGACGCGCGCATGGAACAGCCGGGCTTTTATCGTGCCGACAGGGCAGTCCATGATGGTCGCGATGTCCTCCAGCTTGTAACCGACGCCATAGACCAACTCGATCACCACGCGCTGGTCGGCGGTCAGCCGTTCGAGCCCTTTGCCTAGCCAATCGCGCAGCTCGCGGTCCTCGTCCGGGTGATCGGCGGGAAAACGGTCCTCTGCCATTTCGCTGTCGTCGACCGGGTCGCTGCCATGCTGGCGTAATGCTTTCAGGCCGCAGCGGTAGGCGATACCCATGATCCAGGTGGATACCTGCGAATCGCCGCGGAAGCCTTCGGCTTTCTGCCAGACGATCCAGAAGCAATCGTTGATGACTTCCTCAATGATGTCCGGGCGGCGGGTCAAGCGTGAGAGGAACCGGCACAGCCGGCCGTGATAGTTCCGGTAAAGAACCGCCAACGCGTCGCGGTCGCCCGTGGCCATGCGTTGCAGCAGCACGCGGTCGGTGGCATCGCCCAGGGCGTCGGTGTCGTTCATGGCAGGCAAAGGGAGATCGGATTCCGAGTAGGTGCCGCCGCCAGGGCGAAAGGTTGCATCCTGCTCAGAAGCTGTCCCCGATCCGCATGCCGAGCGCAGCAGGATCGCGGGCAGGCTCTCAGAATGCCAGCGAAACCGTTGCGACCCAAGGCGATACACGCGGGCCGCCCCACGGGCGCGGCACGTTGGCACTGGTGGCGACCCGGTCCAGCTCGATGCTCCAGCTTCCGCGGCTCCATATCAATCCCGCATGCCCGTAACGGTAATGGCCGCTACGGTCCAGGCCGTCGTCGAACAGCGGGGGCTGGGCGATTCCCAGCCCGCCCGACAGCGCGAAATGCTCCGATAGCGAATGCTGCACGGTAATGTCCGCCGCGCCGTAGAGCCGTCCACTGCCCGGCATGCGCGATGCCGACAGGGAAAAGGTCACCATGTCTCGATAAGTCCAACCGAGGCTGGCCTCGGTCCGCTCGACGTCCCACTCCCTGTCGTCGACGGCATAGCGGTACCGGTAGTACGAGAAACTGGCCTGCGCCTGCCAGCGGTCGGACAACGTCCAATGGCGGGAGAGGGCGACGCCCGATTGCAGCAGGTGTTCAGGAGAGCGGGTTTCGACGGCGGCGGACAGGTCGATTGACCAGTCTGTGGCGGGCGCCCAGTAGACCGAGCCCTGCACGACAGGTGTGCGCGAGGTGATCGCGATGCCACGATCGACCAGCTGCGAATTGATCGCCACCGTACCGCCCAGATCGGCCGCCTTTGCCGCCAGTGCTGGACAAAGCATGGCGGTCAGCAACAGCCCATGGCTAAAGGGGGCCGCTATCCGCACGAGCGCCTGACGGGAGGCGTGGTGGTTAAGGCGGCGGACGGATCGTTGCGCAAGGTCGTAAACCGAAGGAATTCTGTGCTTGTACGCCCAGGCAGCGGCGGTCGTGCAAGCCGCGGCTGAAAGGGTGGACCGAGTATAGCCCTCCATAGGCAGGACGCAGCGCAGCGAGCTTCAACGCCGCGTACGCAGATAGGCGATGACCGCATCCACCTGCGCGGAATCGAGCCCTTCGTACTCCATCTTGGTTCCGGGCAGCGCCTTCTCCGCGGGCTGGGCCAGATAGCGGCGCAGGGTGGCCTCGTCCCACGTCCACCCCGCTTGACGCAGCGCTTTGGAGTATTTGTAACCAGGCACCGTGGCGGAGGGTCGGCCGATCACGCCGAACAGCGAGGGGCCCTTCTTGTTCTTGCCATTGGCTGCGCTGTGGCACTCGGCGCATTCGGACATGAAAACGCTGACGCCGGGATCGGCGGCATGCACGGCGGCAGGCGCCCAGGCGCCAGCCATCAACGCGCCGAGCAGTACGGCGCGCAGCAGGACGGGGACAACACGTAAGGTCATCGTGTTCGGCTCTTGGGTGGGGGAAATCAAAACGCCAGGCTTAAGGCGACCTGGAACTGATTCAGGTCTTCCGCATTGGTCGGCGCAAACGGACCGAACACGTTGTCGGATGCGCCATTGAATTTGCTGAAGCGAAACCACGTGGCGGAAAGGCGCATGTTGGCAATGGAGGTGAAGCTGTCTTCCTTGCCGAACGGCGTCCAGTACGCACTGATCAGATTGGCCGTGGTATCGGGAACCCCGTAAGGCGCGTAGCGCGCCGGATCGGCCGACCCGGTATTGATCATATGGGCCAGCAGCACGCCGTAACTCTGCCGGAAGGCGTAGTTCAAACTCAAAGTCTGGTCGCGCACAGAGCCGCGCCGGAAGGGTACCAACGCCGGATCTCCGCCGCCGAGCGGGTCGCCATAACGACGGCGCTCATAAATGTTGGTATAGGCCACGCTCACCACGTGCTCGCGATTGCCAAGGAACTGGTAGGTGAGGTCATAGCCGAGATCGGTAATATCGTTCGTCGGCCCGCCCACACGCGGACGCTGTTGCTTGGTGCTGAGCGCGGTCACGCCAGCCGAAAAGAAATGGCGTTTGAAGTCGCGCATGTAGACCAGGCGCATGTATCCGGTATCGCTGAGCCTGCCAGGGTCGCCGGAGACAGGGTAACCGAAGCGATCCTGCAGCGAGGTGGACATGCTGCGATAGGTGCCGAGTTCGCCATACCAGTTGCGGTCGTATACGCCGTATACGCTGGTGCCCAGCACGCGCCGCGACAACGGCGAGGAGTTGAGAATGGAGTTGGACGTGGCGTATGCCGATGGCGCCCCCAAACTGGAAGCCGCCGGCAGCACACCAATGGGGTCCTGTGCGCCAGGGTTGTTGTTGACGGTGACGCCGACCATTGCGTCCTTCTCGCCGATCTTGAACTTGCTGGCAACGAAGCGCAGATCCATTTCGGTGAGGCGGGTGTCGAACTTGTCGTTGCCGGTATTGGTGGAGGCGACCTTGACGTATCCGCCGACGTAGTCGGAGATGCGGCCAGCCAGGTACAGATCGGCTTCGTTGAGTCGCGAGGTGGTTTCGCCACGCGCTGGATTCGAATGCACGCCGGTGACCTGGGCGGAGACGGGAATCTTGATGCCATCGCCGTTGCCATCGGTATAGCCGCCTAGTTTGAACCGCATGCCGTACGGAGTCAGTGCCGGGCCGTAGCTGCCGATATGGCAGTCCGCGCACGCCGAGCCTGTCTGGCGCGCGAATGAAGGCACTGCCTGCGCGTATGGGCTGATCGACAGCATCAACAAACAGGCGATCGATCCAAGGAGGATGTGCAGTTGGCGATAGGGGACGTGCGGCATGGGAGTTCCTTGGTCGCTTGGAAGCGAAAAACTGCGGGTGGTGGGAAGACGGCGAGGCATCACTTACGCGTGCGCTTCGGCAACATGTCGCGCAAGACTCCGTCGCGCCGAATGAAGTGGTGCCACAACGCGGCGCCGACATGCAGCGTGACCAGCGCCAACAGCGCCCACGCCGCATCCAGGTGCCATGCTTGCAACGTGTCGGCGAGATCCGGATCCGGTTCCACCAACGTCGGCAAGGAGAGGCCTAGCAGGTGCACGGGCTTGGCCAGCGCATCGCTTAGCGCCCAACCGAGTAGCGGCAGCGACAGCAGCAGTGCGTACATCGCGACATGAGTCAGCGCGGCGGCGGCGCGCACGACCCATCCCATGCCCGCAGGCGCCTGCAATCGGCCCAGGCGCAGTCGCACTGCAATGCGCAAAAAGAACAGCGCGAGTACCAGCAGGCCGAAATGGCGATGACCTTCCAATAGCCATTGCCGTAGCGCGCGGCCATCTGCCTCGCCACGTACCAGGATGAATGCCACGGCCGCCACCAATGCAAGTGCGGTCAGCCAATGCAGCGCGACCAGCGATCGTGGCCGGGGCTGCCGCCAGGATGCCGCGCCGGCGTCGGCAACCGAGACAGGCTCCGATGGCATCGTGGCGGAAGGGACGGCGTCAGGGGAGGGGTTCGATGGCGTCATCTGGATGTTGGGTTTTCCGGTCAGCGAATCGTTCGATTGAAGACTCGTGGCGATGGTCTTCAGGGCGCGTACGGGAAGCCGCGTATCCCTATGTGCCGAGTTGCCGGCGAAAGGTTGCGTCGATCCCGCAGTCGTTCCGCCGAGCAACCTTCCACCGGCTTGGCGGCACTCAGCTATTGCAAGCGCTTCCTTTCAGGACGCCGTGGGGCACGCCCAGGTCATGACAATCGAACTCATCCATCTGCACATGCACGGTGACGACCGCGGCCAGCTCGTCGCGCTTGAGCAGGAGCGCAACGTACCTTTCGAAATACGGCGCGTGTACTACTTGTTCGCCACCCGGCAGGACGTCCATCGCGGGCAGCACGCGCACCGCCGTCTCAATCAGCTGGTGGTGGCGTTGCATGGGTCAGTGACTTTTTTGGCCGACGAGGGTCATGGTCCGGTCGAGGTGGTGCTGGACGATCCTGCTCGCGGCCTGCTGCTCGGCGGCATGGTCTGGCGCGATCTGTACGACTTCAGCGAAGACTGCGTGCTAATGGTGTTGGCCGACCAGTTGTATGACCCGGACGACTACATCGTCGACTACGACGAGTTCCTGCGCGAAGCGAACGGCGTTCAATGGCAGGAGGCCTAGCATGGCCAAGCCTCTGGTATTGGTCGGCGCGGGTGAGCTTGCGCAGATCGCCTGCGAATATTTCACCCACGACAGCGACCACGAGGTGGTGGCTTTCAGCGTGGAGCGTGACTACATGCCCACCCAAGGCAGCACTGCGCCTACGCTGGCCGGCTTGCCGGTACTCGCCTACGAAGATCTTGAGAGCCTCCATGCGCCGGACGAGGTGGACGTGTTCGTCGCCATCCCGGCCACCGGGCTCAACCGCTTGCGGACCCGCTTCTATCTGGACGCCAAACGCCGTGGTTACCGGTTCGCTAGCTACGTCAGTTCACGAGCCTTCGTCTGGCGCAATGCCGAGATCGGCGAAAACTGCTTCATCTTCGAAGGCAACGTCATTCAACCGTTCACCCGCATCGGCGACAACTGCATCCTGTGGAGCGGCAATCATATTGGTCATCGCACAGTGATTCACGAACATGCCTTCGTAGCATCCCACGCGGTGGTGTCTGGTTACTGCGAGATCGGCGCGAGCAGCTTCGTCGGCGTGAACGCGACTTTCAACGACGGTGTCAAGGTTGCCGCCGACAACGTGATCGGCGCCGGCGCGCTGATCACGCGCGATACCGATCCGGGCCGCGTTTACGTCGGTTCGCCGGCGCGTGCCGTGCCGGGTCGCTCCAGCTTCGACATCAAGCTCTGAGGCGCGGATGTTCGCCTGGGCCAAGAAGGGACTGGTGTTCGATGCCGCGCGGCATGGCGTGGGCGGCTGGATGCGCCATTCGGCGCTGACGCCGACGCCGTGGCGACTGGACGAAGAAACGCTGCGCGTCTATGCGGGCTTCCGCGACGGTGACGGCGTCAGCCGGATTGGCTACGTCGACGTCCGCGCTGATGATCCTACCGTCGTCGTGCGCGTCAGCCCCGAGCCCGTGCTGGATGTCGGACGCGGCGGTTGCTTCGATGACAGCGGCATGATTCTGGGCGATGTGGTGGAAACGCCCGAGGGTCTGCACCTGTTCTACGTCGGCTTCCAGCGCGTGGCGCACGCCAAGTTCCTGGCGTTCACCGGACTGGCGATATCTAGCGATGGCGGCGAGTCGTTCCAGCGCCGGCAGGAAACACCCATTCTCGATCGCGCTCAGGGCCGCAGTACGATTGCTGCCGTGCATTCGGTGCGCTACGAGCAGGGCCGCTGGCGGCTGTGGTATGCGGTCGGCGACGACTGGGAACGCATTGGCGAAGCGCCGTTTCCGCGTTACCACATCCGCTATGTGGAAACCGGCGATCTGGACGCGATCCCGCGCGAGGACCAAGTCTGCCTGCTGCCAAGCGGCAGCGAATACCGCATCGGCAGGCCTCGTGTGTACCGCTTCGATGGCCGCTACCTGATGTATTTCACCCGCGGCAACACCACTGGCGAGTACTTCCCCGGCCTGGCCGAGAGCGAAGACGGCGTGCAATGGCGGCGGTGCGACGAAGCATTGGGGCTGGCGCTGTCCGGCAGCGGCTGGGACGCGCGCACGCTGTGCTACCCGGCGTTGATCCAGCACCGCGACAAACTACTGATGTTCTACAACGGCAACGACATGGGCAGGGAAGGGTTCGGCTTGGCGGTGGCTGATCTTCCGCAACGCGCCGGGGAAGCGGATGTTCTTGGTTAGGCCATATGTCACCGCTGACGCCAAGGCCTGGGATGCGCTGGTGGCGAGTTCCCGCAACGGCAACCTGCTGCATCTGCGCGGCTATATGGATTACCACGCTGACCGTTTCGCCGATGCTTCGCTGGTAGTACAGCGGGGCGACGAAGTGGTGGCGGTGCTGCCGGCCAACATTCGTGGCGACGCTGTCGCCAGTCATGCCGGACTGACCTACGCCGGGTTGCTTTGCTCGCACGCGCTGCGCGCCGGATCGACATTGGCAGTGTTCGATCAGATCGGCGAGCACTACCAATCGCGGGGATTGTCGCGGCTGCTCTACAAGGCCATCCCGCATGTGTTCCACGCCTCTCCGGCCGAGGAAGATCTCTATGCGCTGCATCGGCTCGGAGCGCGCCTGCAGCGTCGTGACGTGTCCTCGGTGATCGCACTACGTGAGCCATCGAGGTTCACGCCTGAGCGGCGGCGCTCCATTGCCAAGGCAGGAAAGGCGGGTCTGCGCGTGCAGACCGGGCAGGACATGGCGGGTTTCCACGTGCTGCTCACGCAGGTGCTGGAACGGCATGGCGCAGCGCCGACGCACCGCTTGGAAGAGCTGCAGCTGCTATGCAATCGCTTCCCATCGCAGATCGTGCTGCACGAGGCGCGGGCCGGTGACGCATTGTTGGCCGGCGCGCTGGTCTACGACTTCGGCAAGACCGTGCACACGCAGTACCTGGTGGCCTCCGAGGAAGGTCGTCGTCTGGATGCGCTCAGCTTTTTGCTGGCCGATCTCATCGAGCGTGTTTACGCACAACGCGATTACTTCAGCCTCGGGATTTCTACCGAACAGGAAGGCCGCGTGCTCAACGACGGGTTGATCGAGCAGAAGGAGCGCTTCGGCGCACGCGCCATCGTGCACGACTTCTATGAGTGGACGTTCTGATGGACGTCGCTGCTTTCGACATGCCAACCTTGGACGTACCCTTTCTCGATCTGCGGGCTGCCCATGCACGCTACGTCGATGAATTGAAGACCGCCACCGCGCGGGTCATCGACTCGGGCTGGTACGTCATGGGCCAGGAATTGGCAGCCTTCGAGCACGAATTCGCCGCATACTGCGGCGTTGGCCAAGCCATCGGCGTAGGTAATGGCCTGGACGCGCTCACCCTGATCCTGCGCGGCTATCGGGAGCTGGGTCGACTGGCGGAAGGCGATGAAGTAATCGTGCCTGCCAATACTTTCATAGCCAGCTTCTTGGCCATCACCGAAAACCGGCTGGTGCCGGTGCCCGTCGAACCCGATCCGGCCACGTTCAACCTGGACGTGGCGCGGGTAAAAGCGGCTATCGGACCGCGGACACGCGCGATCATGGCGGTGCACCTGTACGGGCAGATCGCCGACATGGCGGCACTGCGGACGTTGGCTGATCGGCACGGTTTGTTGCTGATCGAGGACGCCGCTCAAGCGCATGGCGCGGCAATGGACGGCTGCCGTGCAGGCGCTTTCGGCGATGCCGCAGCTTTCAGCTTCTTCCCTACCAAGAACCTGGGCGCGCTCGGCGATGGTGGTGCCGTGGTGACCAGCGACGCCCCGCTGGCTGAGCGGATACGGGCGCTGCGCAACTACGGGTCGGACATCAAATACCGGCATCTGTTCCCCGGCGTTAATTCCCGTTTGGACGAACTGCAAGCCGCCATGCTGCGGGTGAAGCTGAGGTATCTCGACGAAGAGATCGATCGCCGGCGCGAAGTGGCGCGGCGCTATCGCAACGCTATCCACAACCCACAAATCCAGCTGCCGATGGTGGTGATGGAAGATGCGCATGTATGGCATCTGTTCGTCGTACGCAGCGTCCGTCGCGACGATCTGCAGCAGCACTTGCAAGCGCACGGCATCCAAAGCCAGGTGCACTATCCCGTACCGCCACATCGGCAGCCGGCTTATGCCGCATTGCTGGGAGGCCTGCATCTTCCCATCACCGAACGCCTGCACCAGCAGGTGCTGAGCCTGCCAATGGGACCGGCGATGAGCGACGCGGACGTGACCCGGGTGATCGCCGCCTGCCAATCGTTTGGGGATATCGCGTGAACGTGCTGCGCGCTGGCTTCTACACCGGCATCGGTACCGCCGCGCGACTGGTCGCCGCGTTGGCGGTCATCAAGCTGGTGGCCTGGTTCGCCGGTCCGGCCGGCGTGGGAAGGCTTGGGCAGTTCATGGGGCTGATGTCGCTACTGGCTGTGCTGGCAGGCGGCGGCATCAGTGCCGGCGTCGTCAAGTACGTCGCCGAATATCGCGATGATGCCCCCAGGCTTGCGCGCTTGTTGGGCGCGGCATTGGGGTATGCGTTCTGCGCGGCTGTCCTGATGAGCATGGCGGCGTTGCTGCTTAGTCGTCAGATCGCCCAGCAGTTGCTGGGCGACCCGCATTACCAGCAACTGATCATGCTGTTGGCATTGGCCCAGTTCGGTATCGCGCTGCTCAACTACATTCTTGCCATCATCAATGGCTTCATGGATGTGCGTCGATTGGCCTTCATCCATGTGACCGGGTCGTTGATCGGCGTAGCGCTGGCGGCGCTGGCCGGCCTGAAGTACGGGCTTGATGGCGCACTGTTCGCGTTGGTTGCCGGCCAGTTGCTCTGGCTTGTCGCCGCACTGCCGGCGCTGCGGCGGAGCCCTTACTTTCAGAGCGGCATGTTGCGCATGCGCTTCGATCGCGAGATGAGCGGCAAGCTGGCGGCGTTCTCGGTGATGAGCCTGGTCTCGGCGGTGATACCGCACCTGGTCGGCATCGCGGTGCGCGACACATTGGCGGCCCGATTTGGTTGGGAGCAGGTCGGGTACTGGCAGGCGGTAAGCCGGGTTTCCGATGCTTACTTGCTGTTCTTCACCACCGCCATCAATGTCTACTACTTGCCCAAACTGGCATCGATGCAGGACCGCACCGAGCTGGCGTCGGAGTTGAAGGCGGCCTATCGCTACCTCATGCCGATCGTGATCGCGGCCGCCGCCGCGGTCTATCTGTGCCGCGACTGGGTGACCCGCCTGCTGTTCAACGCCGACTTCGCTGCTGCCGAACCGCTGTACGGTCCGCAGCTGCTGGGAGACGTCGTCAAGATCGCTTCGTTCGTGCTGTCGTATCTGATGCTGGCCAAGGCCATGACGCGGTTGTTCGTGGTGTCCGAATGCGTGTTCGCGGTCAGTTACTTCGCGCTGGTTCTGTTGCTGTCGGAGCGCTTCGGGTTGATAGGTGCGATGTATGCATTCGTGGCCAACTACGTGTTGTACCTGGCGTTCAACATGGTGGTGGTGCGTCGGTACCTGAGGAGGCCTGTATGAGCGATCCCGCATCCACACCAGCCGGCGCATCGCTGCCGCTGGTCTCGGTACTGATACCTGCCTTCAACCATGAGCGCTTCATCGTACGCTGCCTGGACAGCGTGCTGGAGGATCCATATCCGTCGAAAGAGATCATTGTGATCGACGATGGTTCGACCGACGAAACCGCCACACGGATCGGCGAATGGGTGGCCGCGCACAAGCCTGTGCTGCCGGTGACCTACCGGCGCAGGGAGAACCGTGGCATCGCGGCTACGCTCAACGAACTGGTGTCGCTGGCCCGCGGTGGATTGCTGCGACTGGGAGCCAGCGACGACTACTTGCTGCCCGGCGGACTCGAAGCACAGGTGCGTTACCTATCTGCGCATCCACATAAAGCAGCGGTGATCGGCGATGCCATCGTCGTAGACCGCGATGGACGCACGCTGTACGAAAGCAGCATGAGCCATCTGTACGGCGTCGATAAGCGGCTATATCTCTCCGATGCCAGCATCCGCCAGGCGGTCATCAGCCATTGGGCGGTGAGTGGCGCGGTCACCTTGGCGCGGCGCGAGGCGCTCGCCGCCGCAGGCTGGAGCGAGGACCTGCACATCGAGGACTGGGATTTCTTTCTGCGCCTGGCCGCGCGTGATGCGCTTGGCTTCATCGACTTGCGCGTGTGCGCGTACCGGTTGCATGGTGGCAACGTCAGCAAGACCGCGCACGTTGCCACGCGCATCGCCAATCTGACCGAGTCGCGGCAGGTGGCAATGCGGCGTGCGGATCTGTTCGACGAACCTTGTCGGACACTGCTCAGGTCGCAGGCCCACCGCATTGCCGCCAAGATCGCTTTCCTGCAGCGCCGTCCCTTCGGCACGGCATTTCACCTCGCGGTCCACGCTTGCATGGCGCTTCTGGCGTTGCTGCGGCAGACGCCCGGTGCGCGCGCAACGAGAGCGGTATGAACCGGCTGCTGCGCATGCCGTCGAGCTACCTGGGCATACCCATGTTGTTCAGCTGTGGGGTGACCTTGCTCACCTACGACCTTCCAACCGAGTACTTGATCGGAATCGCGCTGCTGACGGCATTGGCGATGGCGACCGTGGCGATGGATCTGCTGCTGGGCGTCCGGTTGCCACCTTTGCAGAGATTCCGTGAGCGCCAGTACGCAGGAACGCGGGAATCTTTTCTCGCGCTGGCACTAGCGGCATGGGTGGCCGTGTTCTGCGTACTGGATCTGGTGCTGTTTCCGGTGCCTATTTTCAACGATCCGTCCTCCTACGCCACGCTCAGTCCACTCCACACCCACATCCGGCATCTGTCGAACATCTGCTGGGTACTTCCGCCCATCGCTCTGCTATGCATCAGGAACAAGCCGCTGCGCTATCAGGTCGTCGCCATCGGCTTTTTGTTCCCGGTGCTGGTGATCGACCGCAACCGGCTTCTGGCTTCCTTGTTTTCGTTCGCTGTACTGATCGTGCTGCGCCGGGACGCGGCACGGCCGTTGCCGTGGAAGACCATCTTATTGCTGGCGTTCGCCGGGGCAGCGGCGTTTTCGGTGCTAGGAACGCTACGCTCGGGGTCGATCGAGTCGGTGGCATTGCCGTTCAGCGATCTCTATCGCGCCGCGCCGCAGGGCGTCGAATGGCTGCTGCTCTACATCAGCGCCGGTCCGTACAACTTCAGCGCGATCCTGGCCAAGGAGTACGAGAACGCCAACTTCCTGGTCAATCAATTGGTGCCGATGAGTGGCTCCATTGCGACCGCAGGAACGGATATTCCACTCGACGCATCGAACATCAATGTCGGCACCGAGTTCTTTCCGTTCCTCATGGCCTGGGGGGCATCCGGCGCCGTCGCCGCGCTGCTGGCGCTCTACGCCGCACTGCTGTGGAGCGTACGACGGCTCGGTATCGCACTGTCGTTGTTTCCGCTGCTGATCTTTCTGCGCATCGCCTACACCTGCCTGATGTCGCCGTTCGCACCGCAGGCATTTACCTGGACCAACCTCGGCTTTATCGGCATGTGCCTGACGCTGCACGCCTTCACGGTTCTGTTGCCCGACCGCAACGCCGCCGCGCAAGCCGGGCTTCCACGACCCGTGCTTTTTCATAACAACCCGCCCAAGACTGAGCCGCAATGAAAGCAGAAGACGACATCTACCTGATCGACATGGGGCGGATACTGATCCGCCGTTGGCGCTGGTTCGCCGTGACGATGGTTGCCGTGCTGGCCGCGACCTTCGCTTTCACCTTCTTTGCGAAGCCGCAGTGGGAAGCGACCGCCTGGGTGCAGGTGGGTGAGTTCGGGCCCACTCCGGTCGGGCGCGATCCCAAGATCGAGCCATTCCAGCGCGCCATCGAGCGCATGAAGACGCGAGGCTACCAGGATGGCGTGCTCCGCGACCTGGGCCTACCCCTCAAAGGGCGCGATGCCGGACTTTATCGCAAGAGTCTGAAGCTGGCGCCGGATCCCTACGCCAACCTCATCCGTTTGAGCGTGCGTGCGGGTTCGCCGGAGTTGGCGCGGAAACTGGTGACGGCTACCGGTGCCCGCTTGCAGGTGATCCATCGCCGCATCGGCGCTCAACCAATGGCGTTCGCGCAAGCACGTCTGCAGACGGCGCGCGAGGAACTGCGCAGCGCCAGGGCCGAACGCGATCAGTGGCTGCAGAGAACTGGCGATGGCGCCCGTACCAGTAGCGAGGGTCAGCTGCTGGCCGGGATGATGCTGACCGAAAAGGAAGGCGTCATCCGCGGATTGAAGGCGGAGATCGATGATCTGGTCGTGCGGCTTGCTCCGCGCCACACCTACGACACCTCGCTGCCGTGGCCGGTTTACGTGCCTGACCGACCCGCGTCTCCCAACAAAGTGCTGGCCTGGGGCGTGGGTTTGTTGCTGGGTGCCGCGCTGGGGCTGGCGGCCGCGGTGGCAGGTAATGCGTGGCGGCGGCGGACGTAGGGCGGAGGGCGGACAAAGCTCCGGCTGTTGCCCCTTTACTAAAGGGGCTACGGGGGATTGCTTTCCTTCCAGAGCAAAAAGCAAATCCCCCTCAGATGCTTTTCAACCGCTGAATGGCGGGTCATCCCCCTTTTAAAAAGGGGGAGGCAAAAGCGAGAGCCATACTCGCTCACTGATCAGTGCTCACCGCTCCCCGAACTGAAGGGATTTCGCTTCATGGAACATAGACCCAACCAAATGACGTCCTGACGGCACTCACATGCAGATAGAAGCCGCCTTCTACGCGGCGCTGGAACGAGACATAGCATGTTTGTGGAAAAGACCGCCCCACTCGAATCCTTCCTGATGGCGGAGATGTCATGAAGTCAGCGGCGGATGACCGGTACGCCACGCTCGATGCCGAACAGCTGCTGGACACCCAGCGCGCTTTCGATAGCGTGGCCGCCGACTACGACGGACCTCGCGGCAACAATGCGCTGATCCAGCGCATGCGTGTCACGTTGTGGGATACGGTAATCAGCGAATTGCCGGTGGGATCGCGTCTGATCGATCTGGGTTGCGGCACAGGATTGGATGCGCAGGAGTTCGCCCGGCGTGGTTACCACGTGCTGGCTACCGACTGGTCGCCGAACATGGTCGAACGTACACGCGCACGCGCACAGGCAACCTCGCTGGAGTCGCGATTGACGGCCGCCCACGTCGGCGTCCAGCAGCTGGACCGGATCGAAGGCGAGTTCGACGGTATCTACTCCAACTTTGGCCCGTTGAATTGCGCGCCGGATCTGCAGGCGGTAGCTGCGCAATGCGCGCGCCTGCTGCGTCGCGACGGTCGCATGGTGTTCTCGGTAATCGGACGGATATGCCCTTGGGAGGTGGCGCACTACGCGACTCGCGGGCGTTTCAAGCGGGCTGCCGTACGGGCCACGCGAGGGGTGACGGCGGTTGGCATGAACGGCCACACGATATGGACGCGCTACTACCTGCCACGCGAGTTCTATCAGGCATTCGCCGAGCACTTCGCGCTGGAGAGCCATCGCGCGTTGAGTCTTTTCCTGCCGCCGCCTTACCTGGTGGATTTCTGCCAGCGCCGTCCTGGACTGAGCGAGCGGCTGGGCCGGCTCGACGATCTCCTGGGCGGAATGCCGCTGCTGCGCGCCATGGGCGATCACTTTCTCATCGTGATGCGCAGGCGCTGATCGCTTGAACGTGCACACAGCCAGTACCGGAATTCGCCTGCAGGGCGCCCGCTCGCTTCTGACTGACGGAGTTTCGAAGGTGCCCCTGGTGGTGCGTGATGGTTGTTTGGCCACGGAGCCGAGCAGGGCGGGCGCGCATATCGACTTGAGCGGACATGTGATCCTGCCCGGACTGATCAACGCGCACGAGCACCTGCAGGTCAACGCAGTGCCGAGGTTGCCGCAGGGCCAGCCGTTTCCCAATAGCTACGCCTGGATCGAAGCTTTCCAAAAGCACTTTGACGATCCGGCAGTCGCCGACGCGTTGCAGGTATCCAAAGCGACGCGTCTGCGGCACGGCGCGTTGAAGAACCTGCTGGCTGGTGTTACCTGCGTGGCGCACCACGATCCCTGGCATTCGGAATTGGACGCAGCGGATTTCCCGGTGGCGCTGCTGCGCAATTTCGGCTGGAGCTATGCGCTGGGTTGGCCCGGTTACGGCCCGGCGGCGCGTGAGAGTTTTGCGGCAACACCGGCTGAGCATCCCTGGATGCTCCACTTGGCCGAAGGCACCGACGCGGTGGCACAGTCCGAACTGACGGAACTGGAGCGGTTGGGATGTCTGGCGGCCAACACCGTACTGATTCACGGCGTTGGTCTGGCCGAACACGATATCGAACTCATCATCGAACGCGGCGCGGCGGTGGTGTGGTGTCCGTCGAGCAATCTGGCACTGCTGGGACGCACGCTCGATCCGCGCCAGTTGTACAACGCCGGACGCTTGGCGCTAGGCAGCGACTCACGCCTCAGCGGTGCACGCGATCTGCTGGAGGAGCTGCGCGTAGCTGTACGCCACGGCCTTTCGTCCACGCAAGTGCTGGAACTGGTAACCACCGCAGCGGCACGCATCTTGCGTCTGTCGTCGCGCGGCAGCTTGTCGCCGGGAGCGACTGCGGACTTTGTGATCGTTCGCGACCGTAGTGGCGAACCGGCCGACAGTCTGGTCGGACGCACGCGCGGCGAACTGAGAGCGGTCGTGCGCGATGGTCGACCGCGGATCGCGGATCCCGATTTCGCAGATTGGTTCGCCATCGCTGGCGTGGATATCGTACCAGTGACGCTTGATGGGTATCCCAAACTGCTGGCAGCCGAGCTTGCCGATCCGGGCGTTCTCGCGCTTGAGCCCGGTCTCGATTTGAGTAGGGACGAGCCTCAGTTCCTTCTCTCTCCGGGAGACAAATCGGCAGGACTGCCGATTTGCACGGCGAAGCTGCCCGGAGAGCCTGCCCGGAGAGCCTGCCCCGTACTTGATACGGGGGCGGATGAGGGAGTGGCAATAACGCGCCAGCCAAGTTCCTTACCAGCGGACACCTCACGCTCTCATCCGTCGCTGCGCGCCACCTCACCACCTGCCCCGGCCCTGCGCAGCGCGCAGGGCGTTCAGGCATGCACGAGCCAATGGCTCGTAAGCCGCATGCCTTCACCCCAGAGGGAGAAGGGGAGAGCGAAGAGTCTCTTTACATGAATCCCATTCCAGTAATGGAACCTGCCGAAGCCTACGCACTTTGGGCGCGTGAATATCCTGCGCACGCCCACAATCCGGTGATGTGCGCGGAGCAGCGCGCCTTGCTCGCTCTGCTGCCGACCGACTTGCGAGGCAAACACGTGCTCGATGCCGGCTGCGGCAGTGGTCGCTATTTGATACATGCATTGCAGCGCGGTGCGACTCGCGCGACAGGTGTGGATCTGTCGCCACAGATGCTGGAACGCGCCGCTATCGAGCTGAGCGTGTGCGGATTCGGCACCCGCCATGAACTGAAACAAGGTCGCCTGGAGGCGCTGCCCGTCGCGGACGGCGCTGCCGACCTGACGCTGTGTGGATTGGTGATCGGACATCTGCCGGAACTGGAACCCGCGTTGGCCGAACTGCGCCGCGTAACCCGGCCCGGTGGCGTCGTCCTGTGCAGCGATGTGCACCCCATCGGCCATGCGCTTGGCTGGCAGCGCGATTTCAAGATTGATGGAACTCGCTACGCCGTGTGCCATACCCAGCACCTCTACAGCCACTGGCACGCCGCGTGTTCGATGCTTGGGTTGGTCATTGAGGCGGTGTCCGAGCCGATGCTCGATCCAGCCGACATTCCCGCCGGTGCTCACTTCGATCCAGTCGCACTGAATGTCCCGGTGGCATTGGTGCTTCAACTTCGCTGCCCGCTGTGAACACCGACACGATGCTTTCGCCCATGACGCCAACGGCCAACACGCTGCTGGTCAACCCGACCATCACCTCGCGTTCCAGTGCGCGTTTTCCACTCGCGCTGTTGAATCTGGCGGAAGGACTAGACCGCAACGGTACAAGCCGGATCATCGACGGCAACATTGATCGCCACTTCATTGACACTGCTTTAAGTGCGCTGGCGGAACAGCAGTACGACGCGGTAGGCATCAGCGTCATGGGCGGACCGCAAGTCGCGCCGTCTATCGCTTTGTCCAAGGCCATCCGCGAACACTTCCCGGCCACGCCGATCGTCTGGGGCGGCTACTTTCCGACGCTTTATACCGACACCGCATTGGCCGCGCCTTACGTCGACTACGCGATCCGTGGGCAGGGCGAAGAGACCCTGCCTGCGCTGATCACCGCATTGCGCGGCGAAGGTTCGGCGCTGGCACAGATCGAGGGTCTGTCATGGAAGGATGGCGAAACCGTCATACATAACGCCAATCGCCGCTTCCTGCGCAGCAATCCGGCGCTGGCGCTTCCCTACGGCAAACTTGGTGATCCGCGGAACTACCTGGCGCGCACGTTTCTCGGTCGCCGAACCGCGGCGCACCAGGCGGCGTTGGGCTGCCGCTTCCGATGCACCTTCTGCGGCGTTGCGGCGATGTTCGGCGGCGCCACCGCGCTGCCAACCGCGCAGCGGCTGGAGCGCGAGTTGAGCTATCTCAAACACGGCCTGGGCGCCGACTCCATCCAGTTCTTCGACCACAACTTCTTCGATCGCGAAGTGGAAATGATTCCGCTGCTGGAGGTGATGGCGCGACTGGAGATGCCGTGGTGGTGCTACGCCCGCGCAGACGCGCTACTCAACTTGTCCGAAAGCACCTGGAAGCTCGTGCGCAAGAGCCGCTTGCGCATGGCCTACATAGGCGCCGAGTCGCCCAGTGGCGCCATGCTCAAGGAAATCCGTAAGGGCACCCGGCCAGATCAGACACTGGAAGCGGCCGAGTTGTGCCGACGCAACGGCGTGATCCCCGAACTGTCGTTCATGGTGGCACCGCCGGAAAACACGGAGGAAGAAACCGAGCGGACGTTCGAGTTCATCCGCGAGATAAAGCGCATCAATCCGCAGTCGGAAATCATCGTCTACATCTACACGCCGCTGCCGGAAGGCAGCCGTCATGAGAAGGATCGCGGCAAGCATTCGGCCAAGCCGCTTCTCGATTTGTACGGCGAGCCAGTGACGTTTCCGCGAACGCCGGAGGAGTGGACCGAACAACGTTGGGTCGACTATGCCTGCCACGCCGATGCGCCCTGGCTCAGCGATGCATTGCGCCAGCGCATTCGCGATTTCGTGACCGTGCTGCGCTGCCGCTATCCAACGGTGCAGGACATGCGCTCGCCACGCTGGGCCAAACGTGGTTTGAGCGCCATGGCGGGCTGGCGCTATCGCTTTCGCCAGTACGACCGGCCGTGGGAGTTGGACCTGGCCGACCGGCTGGTGCGTCTGCGCCGGCCTCAGGTTTCCGGGCTGTAGACATGTCGCGACGACGCCCGCCATGCATGTAGCGCAGATCAACCTGGTGTCTGCACCGGCCTTCCATGCACCGACGGAAGTGTTCAGGCGCTGGCCGTCATTGGCCGACATCGCAGAAGCGGTGGCCTGCGCGGGAGCACAGGTTTCAGTGATCCAGGCATCGCCCGTACCCGCCACGTTCACCCGAAGCGGAATCGACTATCACTTCATCGATCCCAGCAAGGGCATGGCCCAACTTGCAGGCAAGCTCCGCGACATCCGGGCGGACGTGTTGCATGTGCACGGGCTGGAGTTTGCCAGAGCGGCGCATGCCATCAAACGCTTGCTGCCGCACATGCCGATCCTGTTGCAGGACCACGCCAACCAGCCGCCGCGCTGGTGGCGCCGCATACCGTGGCGGCGCTGGTACGCGTCCGCCGCAGGCATCGCCTTCACTTCGCTTGAAATGGCGCAGCCGTTCCTGCAAGCGGAATTGTTTGCGCCGTCAACGCGTCTATTCGCCATTCCAGAATCCAGTAGCCGCTTTACCCCAGGCGATCGTACTCAGGCCCGTCACGATACCGGTCTCGACGGCGACCCATGCGTGCTGTGGGTGGGCCATCTGAGTCCTGGCAAGGACCCGCTTTGCGTATTGGAAGGCGTTACCCGGGCGGTATTGCAGCTGCCAGGCTTGCGGCTGTGGTGCGCATTCAACGACGCACCGTTGCTGGCGCAGGTGCAGCGGTGCATTGAAAGCGATCCACGCCTGGCAGGGCGGGTAGGGCTGCTGGGCAAGGTGGAGCACGCACGCGTGGAAACGTTGATGCGGGCGGCCGATATATTCGTCGCCGGCAGTCTGCGCGAGAGCTGCGGCTACGCGGCATTGGAGGCGTTCGCCTGCGGCGCGATGCCGGTGCTCACCGATATTCCCGCATTTCGCGCGCTCACCGATGGCGGCCGCGTCGGAGAACTCTGGCCCTGCGGCGATCCCGATGCATTGGCCGCGGCGCTGATCCGCGCGGCGGCGGAGCGGCCATCGCCAGCAGAACTACGCGCCCATTTCGATGAGCGCCTTTCGTTCGCGGCAGTCGGTCAGCGCTGGGCCAACGCCTATCTTGAGGTGTGCGAATGAAACTGGCGCTGGTGGTCCCGGGCGGTGTGGATCGCAGTGGCGAATTCCGCGTGATCCCGGTGTTGCTGACGCTGATCGAACGCCTGGCCAGAACGCACGAAGTACACGTCTTTGCCCTGCATCAGGAAGCCGCACCCGGGTGTTGGGAACTGGCCGGAGCCACCGTCCACAACATCGGCGACGGTTGGACCCGCCTGCGCGCGATTGCCGCCATTCGCGCGGAACATCACTGCGCACCGTTCGACCTGATCCAGGCTTTTTTTTCCGGCTACTGCAGTCTGGTGGCAGTAGCGGCAGCCCATTTGCTGCGTCGCCCCAGTCTTGTTCATATCGCCGGCGGCGAACTCGTTGCCTTGCACGACATCGAATATGGCGGTCGTCGCACATGGTCTAGCCGACTACGCGAAGCCGCGGTGCTGCGTGCCGCCGATACGGTGACGGCGGCCAGCGCGCCTATCATCGATTCATTACACGCGTTGGGCCTGGAAGCCCAACGGGTTCCACTTGGCGTGGACCTGCGGGCTTGGCCGCCACTGGCGCCACGTCGGCGCGGCAAAGGCGAGGCCAGACTGCTGCATGTCGCCAGCCTCAACCGCGTCAAGGATCAGTCCACGTTGCTGCATGCGCTGGCCATCCTGCAACGGGCCGGCGTGCCGTTCCGCATGGATATCGTCGGCGTGGATACGCTGCACGGCGAGATGCAACGACTGGTGCAGCGACTAGGCTTGGCCAATCAGGTCCACTTCCTCGAATTCAAGACCCAGCGCGAACTGCGCCCAATCATGGAAGCGGCCGACTTGCTGGTGATGTCGTCCTTGCACGAAGCGGGGCCGATGGTCCTGCTTGAAGCGGCAATAGCGGGGGTGCCGACGGTAGGCACCGCCGTCGGTCACTTGGTCGAGTGGGCACCCTCGGCCGCCTTGGCGGTACCGCCAGGCGACCCGGCCGCCTTGGCCGAAGCGGTGCGCCAGGTGTTGAAGGACGAGGATCTGCGGCTCCGGCTGGCCTGGGCGGCGCAATGCAGAGCGACACGCGAGGACGCCCGCCACACCGAGCGCGTGTTCGAGCGGATGTATCGCTGGCTATGCCTGGGTAGCGCGAACGCTGGAGCGATTTGAATCTGCACCGGCACACGGTCTGTCGTTGTGACGGTGTGCTTTGAGGGAGGCTTCCGGCTAGAAAACGATGACCAGCACCGGCGATTCCCTTGCGGGAGATGTGGAAACGGCCAAGCGCTGCCAGGGCGCCAGGCCAGTCCGCCTTCGGCAGGAACTCTTCGCAGGTTTTCGTCGATGTCTGATCTATCGGCCTGCCGGGCGTGATCGACAACAGACAGCGTTCTGAGCCCGCAGCGTCGCGCTCCGCCTGGGTTATTTTTCAATCTCGCCTGGAAGCACGAAGGCGTGGCCCGCGTGGCGGATCTTGGTTTCCAGGTAGCGGAAGTTATGCCGGCTAGCGTAGACGCCGGTTTCTCGGACGGAAGCCACCGCGATGCCGAGTCGTTCAAGTTGCCTGCGCTTGTCCGGATTATTGGTGAGCAGAGCGACGCGCATCACGCCGAGCGCCGTCAGCATTTGCGCCGCCGCGGTGTAGTCGCGCTCATCGTCGCTGTGGCCCAGAGCGCGGTTGGCTGCAAAGGTGTCATGCCCAAGATCCTGCAGGCGATAGGCGTCGAGCTTGCGGTACAAACCGATTCCTCGTCCTTCCTGCCGCAGATACAGAAGATATCCGCCTTCGTCATGCAGCAGCCGAAGTGATTGGTGAAGTTGAGGGCCGCAATCGCAGCGTGCCGAACCCAACACATCGCCGGTCATGCATTCCGAGTGCAAGCGCACGAGTGGCGTGCCCGTCGGATGCCCGAACTGGAGCGCCACGTGTTCTTTGCCGTCCACCAGTCCATTGAAGCTATGGAGTAGCGCGAGCGCCTCGCGGCCGCCGAGAAAGATTGGCAGCCGTATCGTGGTGCGGACGCAAGAAGACGTGGCAAGGACAGCGTCGGGAGTGGTCGGCGTCATTCCGGCTCCACGGCCCCAACCACCAGGGTAAAGCTCTGCAGGAAATGAAAATCCGGGCGACGCAACGCGAAATCCGGATGCTCCGGATCGCACAGGCGCGTCAGCTGCTCGTAATCCTCTTTCAGCAGGTAGGGCCGCAGCCGCGCTCCCCACGTGCTTTGGAATATGGCCTCGACCAGATAGTGCTCGTCCTGCGCGCTGACCGGCGACACGCGTTCGATCATGAACGTGCGAGCGGTGACGTTGTGCAGCCCAGCCGCGCGAAGCAGACCCACGAGGGAACGGACAGCCGTCAGGCCGCGCTCGCTGAGCTGGTACCGATGTCGGTAGTACTGGCGCACGGCTTCGTTGGTCAACCGCTCCAACCGCGAATCCCATGCGAAGTACATGTCCGGAAGCAACGAGCTCTGGCCCAACGCGATGCGACCGCCGGGCCGAAGCAATCTGGTCGCCGCCTTCACCGCAGCCAATGGATCGTGCAGATGATTGAACGTATTGACGGACCAGATCGCATCGAAGCTTGCCGGTGCCAGAGGCGTCGTCAGTAAGTCTGCCTGGATGACCCATGCATTTTCCGGGCGGACGGCGCGGGCAGCGGCAATGTGGGCGGTTGCCAGATCCATGCCAACGACCGTGCCTTCTCGTCCTACTTCGGCGGCAAGCCAGCCGAGCGCCTCGCCGGTGCCGCACCCGGCGTCGAGGACGCGCATTCCTGGTTTGAGTGCCAGGGTTGCGATCGCCTGGCGCAGTTCCGGCCGTGCGAATGCATTGAAGAGTTGCAGTTTGCGCGAGTAGTCGCGCGCCGCCGTATCGCCGAGCCGTCCGTGGGATGAGGCGGGAAGGTTCATGCGCCGGTTCGCGCGTAGCCGTCCAGCGCCGCGCGCACGACGTAAAGCGTATCCATGCGGGGAACGGGGCGAGTGAGGCGGGTCAGCAGGCGTCGGCCATGAGGCAAGGTGACCCAGCTCTGGTCCTGCAACCAGAGCTGCGTGCGCACCATGTCGGCGCGCTCCCTGCGGCTTTCCTCCGTTGGACGGAGACGGTTGCGCAGGTAAGCTGCGGCCTCTTGCAGCGAACGCGACCACTCGATGCCGGGCAGTGCGGGCAACCACAAGTTGGAGCACGATGCCGCCGTCAGATTCTGCCGGCGAAAGAGCAGACGTAGCAGCGTAGGACAGTCCGCGCGCAAGCGTGCGAGAACAGCCTTCGGGAACGGGTCGCGGTAGTAACGGCAGATCAGTTGGAGCGGAGGTAAGGCCCACCACGGAACACCGGCGGCGCCTTCGCCCCACAACACCTGCCAATCGCGCATGGTCATGCGCCTGGCCAGCAAGGCGATATCGTTCAGATGTATCAGGCGCAGGCTGCGGCTGCAGAGGTTGCCAGCCGCATGCAGCAACAAGTGGCTCATCAGCGCGCCGTTCGAGGGATACGGATTCAAGCCAGGCCGGCGATCCACCGGCAGGATCCGTTCGGTGATGTCCACGCATGAGACCGGAAGCCGCTCCTGGATGCGGGTATGCAGTTCGATATTGATCGGCGTGTCGCGGTGTTCGCCCAATCCCGGAGTCGGGTGGCCCGCAGCGGGCTTGAATACACGGTGCTTCCACTGGGCGAAGGATTCGACGTAGCCGATACTCCGCAACAGGTCGCCGACTTTCTCCGCGTCGGCGTCGTCCACCAACAGGTCGATATCGGCCATGGGGCGATCGCCTGGCATATACAGGCCCAGCGAGTGCAAGGCGGCTCCCTTCAATGCAACGGCCGCCACGTTGGTGGCTTGTGCAGCTTCGTCGATATGTTCCAGCAGTGCGGCCACGCGGCGATGACGATGTTCCACGTGCGCACGCTGGCTGGCGAGAAATCCGTTCCAGTCCGGATCGGGCCACAGGGAAAGACGCTGTAGCAGCGGCGATATGCCGTGCGCCGCCGCCGCCGCGGAGGCGAGTTGCCATTGAAGCGAATTCCATGCAGGCATTGCATTGCCCGGCCGCGCCAGTTCCTGCGCCAGTGTTTCGGTAGCCACGCGCAGACCGGTGCGGAGTGTCTTGAGTGATGGCTGCATGATCGGAATCAACCGCTCAGTACGGCGGCGATCCTGCGACCGGCGGGTGCCAAGGGTTCGGTCCTGTGCTGCTGTTCGCGAGCGATCAGCGCATCCCATTGCATATCAAGGGATGCCTGGCCTTCCGCGAAATCTTCCGTGGAAAGCGTCGCCCGCCCGCATTGCAAATCGACCTGCAGGTGCAGGAGGTTGCGTACGCTTCGATAGAACTCCGAATCGTAGGCGCCATGAAACATCATCGCCAGATCGTCGCTGTCCTGCCAATGCGTCTTGCGGCCGAGCTGACGCTTGACCTGTTCGTAGAACGGCGTCCCCGGCAATGGATACGACACGCTTACGCCGATGTCATCGGGTTGTGCGCGCGCAACCAGTTCACGAGTGGCGAGGATGTCGTCTAGTTCTTCGCCGAGATAGCCCAACTGAATGAAGAAGCCGACACGGATGCCGTGCCGGCCAAGCCGCTCCCGGGCGGCAATCACGCCTTCGACCTGGGTGCCCTTGGTCATGCTGTCCAGCACCCGCTGGCTGCCGCTTTCCGCGCCGATCCACGCCTCGATGCATCCGGCCTGGGCGAGTGCGGCCGCCATGCGCTCGCTGGCCAAGTCGGCACGAGTCTGGATGGTGAAAGGAACAGAGCCATCGGCTTCGCCGAGCAGCGCAGCGAACTCCTCCACCCATTCGACATGGAAGCCGAAGATATCGTCCGCCATCCACACATGGTCCGGCGCGAACGTGCGCTTGAGGTGGATCATCTCCGCGGCTACTTCATCAGCGCCGCGCCGTTTGTAGTGGTTGCCCCAGATCGGTTTGGCGCACCAGTTGCAACGGAAGGGACAACCTCGCGACGCCGCCATGTTGAGGCTGAAGTGACCATGGCGTTCCAGCCACATATGCCGGTAGCGGGCCATATCGACCAGATCCCAAGCGGGCAGGCCCGACAGCCGTGCATCCGGCGGCTGCGTGCCAATGTGCGCACGCTTGAGCGAAGGCTGCGCGCCGGTAGCGATGCCGGCAATCTCCGACACCCAGGCATCAATGGCGATATCGGGAGTGTGTTCGAGACGGGATACCAGTTCGACCAGCGCCGGAATGCCTTCGCCAATCAGCACCGCATGCGCACCCGCGGCGAGGAATGCCTCCGGCTGGTCCGAAGCGTCCGAGCCCGCCACGATCACCCGGCTGCCGCAAGCGCGTGCTTCGGCGATCATCCTGCAGTTGGCCTCGCGCATCCGGCTCAGGCACATCTTGGTCAGGAAATTGAAGTTGTCCTCGTAGAACACCACCAGGTCCGGCTGCGCGGCCTGCACCGATGCCGTGTAGTTCTCCACGCTTTCGGCCAGCATCGCATCGAACAGCGACACCTCATGGCCCATCCGCCTCAGGAGCGCGGCTACCTGGAGCGTGGCCAGGGGAGGGTAGGGCTTGCCGCGTTCCCATTGCTTCGGGTCGTAATGCAGAAAATAGGAATGGCCGATCTGGATCTTGAGCATCTGGAGACGCGCCTCGTGGGTGCCAGGCCGGCCTTTGCGGCGCATGCCTGATGTGCCGCGTGCATGCGGTATGGCAGTAAGTGCCGCGCGGACGGCATTTGGTTGTGCTTTGCGAAGCAACCTTTCCGGCATGGCGGCGCACTTACACCGCATCGAACCGATGGATTCAAAGCAGATGTCGCACCCGGCCGTGCAAGCGGAACGATGGAGCGCGGACGATGCCGGTCCTGGCGACGACCGCATGGGCGAGGATCCTGGCGTCGATCCTTTCAATGAGCGGCAGCCACGTCGCCATGCATTGGATAAGCGATTGCTGGGTGGCCGGTTCCGCTTCGCCAGCAACAGCGAGGCATTGCTGCGCCTGGTCGAAGCTGCGTATGCGGGATTGCCGCCTCATCGGCTATCCACCGCGTCTGAGTTCCTCATCGAGTTGGATCTGCTCCCGCCCCGCGACGTGCCGTATGTTCCGGAACCGCCACAAATGCGGATGCATTCAGGCGCGGGCGTGTTATGCGGCGTCATCGACGATAGTAACTATGCGGTGCTCTCGCCCCGCGAGCACCGCGCATTGATCGCAGTGTCGGAGGATATGCTTGAGCATCCCTACCATCTGCGCTATGAGTTGATCGAGTTCGCGGTCTTCGTTCTCGCCGCGCGCGGCATGGGCTTGGTGCCGCTGCATGGCGCTTGCGTTGGACAGCATGGACGCGGCGTCCTGCTGCTCGGTGCGAGTGGGGCAGGGAAGTCGACACTGGCGCTGCACTGTCTGTTGCATGGCCTGGATTTTTTGGCCGAGGACAGCGTCTTCGTCGAGCCGGAAGGCCTATTCGCGACCGGTATCGCCAACTATCTGCATCTGCGTCCTGATGTGCTGCATCGGTTCGATGGAGGAACGCGGTCCTGGATTGCTTCATCGCCGACGATCCGTCGGCGCAGCGGCGTGAAAAAGTTCGAAGTCGATATCCGGCATGGTCGTGGCCGGCTCGCAAGCGCGCCACTGGGCTTGACCGGAGCGATCTTCATATCTGCCGAATCGGCTCGCGATGGCGCTCCGTTGCTGGAACGGCTATCGGAACAGGAGACCGCTGCGTGTCTGGCTGCCGACCAGCCATACGCGGCCGGACAGCCGGGCTGGCATCTGTTCGTACAACGGCTGATGCAAGTTGGCGTGCATCGGCTACGCCGCGGACGGACACCGGAATCTTCGCTGAGTGCTGTTCTGCAGTTGCTCGGATGATGGCTGCATGAGCGGCGTTTACTTACCAGTGTTTCCCGTCGCCGCCCGCCATGGCGCGCGTAAATCCTGATGATGCAGCCCGAGCGTACTCTCGATCGCACTCGCAACCTGCTGCGCGCGTTCGCGGATACGCTCTCGCCTGGCGAGCGCAGGCGCATCGGCCTTTACGTCGTACTTTCTCTGGCAGGAGCGATCGCCGGCAGTCTTGCCGCCGTTTCGCTGGTGCCGTTGGTGCAGCCAGGACATGCGCTGCGATTCGGCGGCTATGCGATCACCGTGCCCAACGGCATCGCCGCGCAGGTGGCGATTTTCATCGTGGCCAGCGCCAGTTTCGCATTGCTGCGCTGGCTGACCGCGCGCCTGGGCGCCCGCCTGGCCAGTGGCTACGCCATGGCACTGAGGCGCAAGGCGCACGCGAGCCTGATCGATGCGCCGCTGCCGGCGTTGGCGGATACGAGTTCGGCGGAAATCGCCAACGTGCTTACCTACAACATCGAGATTGTCACTCAAGGGTACAGTGCGGTGTTGCAGCTGCTGGTGGCCGGCATTACCGCCGCCGTCAGCCTGGGCTTGGCGTTTCTGGTGTCGCCCATGCTGATGCTGCTCATGCCGTTGGTGCTGGCATTCGGTGTGCTGGCGTTCCGCGCGTGTGGCCATGAGCAGGCGCACGTAAGTCGCCGTTACGTCGCCGATATGACGCGGCTGTTCTGGCTTAGCGAGGATTTTCCGCGACGCCTGCGCCATATCCGCTCGTTCCAGCGCGAGGACACCGAGAAAGCGGGATATGAAGGGATTTCCGCCCGTCTTGGCGAAGGCTACCGACGTCAGCAGGACTTGGTTGCGTCCGGGCGGTTGATGCTTGAAGTGGCGGCAGTCATGGTTATCGCATGCGTGCTGGTGCTGGCCGATTTCCGGCATGGAGCAGATCGCACCGCACTCATCACCGTGAGTTTGCTGCTAGGCCGCTTGCTGCCGTACCTGGTATCCACGCGGCAGAGTCTGCAGCAACTGCGTTCCGCCGCACCCGCTCTCGACCTTTGGCGGCGGCACGCCGATGCGCCCTTACGGCGCTTGGCTGCTCCAGCGGGAGAAGGGGTGGCAATCGGCGAATTGCACATCGAGAAGATCCAGTTGGCGCCACCGCTGGCAGACCTGGCCATAGGCGGGCTGTCATTGGCACCGGGCAGGATGACGCTGGTGCTGGGACCTTCCGGTGTCGGCAAGAGCAGCCTGCTGGATGTACTCGCAGGCATGGTCGAGCCGTCGGAGTTTGCCGCCAGTCAGGACGGAAGAACCATCGATTTTTCGGCCTACCGCACGTTCGCGTGCCACGGCGCCTATGTCGGCCAAGGTGTCCGCCCATGGCAGCAGACGGTGTACGAATGCCTGGCCTGGGCCGAACCCGCAGCGAGCGAAAAACGGATGTGGGAAGTACTACGGGAGGTCGGACTAGCTGAGCGCTTGATGACATCAACGCATGGCCTGAGGACGGCCCTGGACAACGCATCAAGCCGACTGTCGGGAGGAGAGCTGCAACGTCTGCTAGTGGCGCAGGTCATCCTGCGTCGCCCCTTGCTCGCGTTGTTGGACGAAGCCACCAGCGCGCTGGATTCGGCATCGGAGGAAGCGGTTCTTTCAGCGTTGAAGCGGTGTCTGCCGCGGACGGCATTGGTGGTGGTGTCGCATCGCGCACATTTGGCTGCAATGGCCGATCACTGCCTGTCCATGTCCACTTTCGCCACGTCGCCTTCATGCGCTCCGACTTCCTGCGATGTCAGTTGATATGGTTCGCAACCTTTTCCCGCCGGCCGTTGCACTCACGCTGCATGTAATCGACGGTTCTGCGCGAATGCCGCTCCGTCATGCGGCATACGAGCCGCGACTGGATTAAATAGAGGGCAGGGAATGGGTTCGTGGCGCGAACGATGCAAGCACGTCCTGCCGCGCGTGGCGGTGGCCGCGCATGATCTGACGATGGTCTGGTTGGTCTGGCAGAGTCTCTGTCGTCTGCGCTGGGCCATCGAATCCGCGGACAAAGCGTCGTCCTTGCCGCTGTGGTCGGTCGAGATCGCATTGGTCCTGGCAGTTCAGGGACTGGTCTTCTGGCAGATGGGCCTCTACCGGGGATTGTGGCGCTTCGCCAGCCTTCCGGACCTATGGAACATCCTCAAGGCTTCGGTGGTGGGCCTGTTCGGAATCGCATTGGGCTTGTTCCTGTACAACCGCCTGGACGCGTCGCCGCGCACCGTGCTGGTTCTATATCCGGTGGTGTTGGCGGGCATGCTGGGCGCACCCCGTCTGCTCTATCGGGCATGGAAGGACATGCGCGTGGAGTGGGGCGGCCGCGGCTCGACGCGCGTTCTTATCCTCGGTGCCGGCACGGCAGGCGAAGCACTCGTACGCGATCTGCGCCGCGTCGGCACCTATCATCCGGTTGGATTTCTTGACGACGTCACGCGTCTGCGCGGTAGCAAGGTGCACGGAGTGCCTGTGCTGGGGCGCGTGCAGGACGTAGCCGAGATCGCACGCGAGACAGCTGCCAAGTTGCTGGTGATCGCCATGCCCTCGGCGGACGCACATGCGATGCAGAAAGTGGTGATGGCCTGCGAAAGCACCGGCTTGCCGTTTCGCGTTGTGCCGCGCCTGCAGGACATGCTGGAAGGCCGCTCGCTGCCCGGCGAGTTGAAAGAAGTCGCCATCGAAGACTTGTTGGGGCGCAAGCCGGTGCTGCCGGATTGGAAAGCGATCCGCACGTGGCTCGGCGGGCGTTCGGTCCTGGTCACCGGTGCTGGCGGCTCGATCGGTTCGGAGCTGTGCCGGCAGTGCGCCCGGCACGGCGCGAATCGCATCGCGCTGATCGAGATGGACGAACTGGCACTGACCACCATCGAGACCACACTTCGCCGCGATTTTCCGGCTATCGAAATCATTCCTGTGCTGGGGGATTGCGGCGATCCGGCGGTGATCGCGCACGCGCTGGCCAAGGCCGAACCGGACGCGGTTTTCCACGCCGCCGCCTACAAACAGGTGCCGGTGTTGGAACTGCAGCTGCGCGAAGCCGTGCGCAACAACATACTGGCGACCGAAACCGTCGCGCGCGCCTGCAGCGATGCCGGCGTCGGGACCTTTGTCCTGATCTCGACCGACAAGGCGGTCGATCCGGCCAACGTACTCGGTGCCAGCAAGCGAATGGCGGAAATGATCTGCCAGGCGCAAGCCGAGCAATGTCCAACTCGCTTCGTCACCGTGCGTTTCGGCAACGTCCTGGACTCGGCGGGAAGCGTGGTGCCGCTGTTCCGCGAACAGATCCGCAACGGCGGTCCGGTCACCGTGACCGATCCGGAAGTCACGCGGTTCTTCATGACCATTGCCGAGGCCTGCCAGTTGATTCTGCAGGCGTCGGCGATTGGTACGCACGAGGCCATCTACACGCTCGACATGGGCGAACCGATCCCGATCCGATTGCTGGCGGAGCAGATGATCCGGCTGGCTGGCCGGCAGCTCGGCCGCGACGTAGCGATCGTCTACACCGGCCTGCGTCCCGGCGAGAAGCTGCACGAAACCCTGTTTCATGCCGATGAGCGATACCGGCCGACGACGCATCCCAAGATCCTGCAGGCGGAACCACGCAGCGTTACCGCAACGAATATCGAAAGCGCGGTGACTCACCTACGCGAAGCCGTGTCGCGCTACGACCTGGACGCGCTGATCCAACAACTGCGGCGTGCTGTTCCCGAGTTCCAGCCGATTGGAACGCATCTCGACTATCGGGAATCGGCCACCGTGGTCGTGTTTCCCGCACGCAACGCCAGCAACACGGTCGCACCTCTCATTCGTCAGGCGCATCAAGCCAGCGCGACGTTGGATGATAGTGGTCATTGATCTGATCGCCGGGTGCGGTTCGGCGTAGCGTTGGCGTAGCTGGCGGGCGACGTGGGGACGCTCACACCGCCGCTTGCCATTCAAAGAAGTATTGATCCGGTGAAATGGCATGGCGACTCGTGACGCCGGATGATCCAATTGTCCGGGCTAAGTCGCCGCATGTCCTCATCCATGTACGGCGTGCGTTGATCGATATGACGGCGGGTTGAGTGCGTTCGGCCCGTACCCGCGGATAGCGCCCCGCTTCTTCTGGCGCCAGGAGCAAGTCATGGCACAAATCAATTCGATCCAACTGCACCTTGAGACAGGGGACCTGTCAGGTGCGGGAACCGATGGTGATGTCTATCTCGGCGTGTGCGGCCGCGAGTTCTCCATCGACTCCACCCGTGATGATTTCGAGCGGGGCAGTGGCCGCACCTACGTCCTTGGCGAGAATGCCGACATCCGCAATGCGGACGTCAACGACCCACGCAAGCAGGGGCTGTTCACCGAGAACGTGGCGCGATTTCCGGTCTACATCCGTTTCCAGCCCAAATCGAGAGGCGACAACTGGCAGCTGCTGCGGGCCGACGTACGCTTCAACGATTCGCTTCACATCGACTGGGATACCAGGCCCTTCATCCCGCCTAGCTCGGAGGGGATCTGGCTCGGTGTGCGCTCGGGTCTGTTCGTGCATCTGTTCAACGTCAGTCACGAACCGGTTCCGCTCACGGCCTAAAGCCGAATTCCGGTCGAACACGACGACGGTGCGCTACATCGTCGGCGCATGCATTGCCGTGGATGAGGTGCTAGCCATCTCTACGTACCGGTGTTGCTTGGCATCACGACAGCCTGGCGACCATGACGGGCGGGCAGCCTGGTGAAGGTGGCGGGTCGTCGTGAGGCGCTTACATCCGCGGCGCGTCCGCGGCGAGCGAGAAGACTGGGCACCAGTCCTGCAGCACGCGAACCAAGCGTCCCTCCTCGATGTGCGGAGCGAACTCTTCTTCTGGCAAAAGCGCGATGCCCAGTCCATCCAGGGCCGCGAGCACGATGTGGGGTGAAGTGTTGAAGATCGCCTGGCCATCGACACGCACGTTCACCTGACGGTCGCGGCGTTCGAACTCCCACACATACAGGCCGCCGGACGCGGGGAAGCGGATGTTGATGCAGTTGTGCCGAGTCAGGGTTCGCGACTCTAGCCACCCACACCAAACAGTACAAGCCGCAACGGATGCCTCGCGTTGCGCCGCGATGCTCATCTTCGGTTGCCACGCACAAAGAGCGACCGTCCTTCCCCTCTGCGCGAACGGTCCTCGGTTCTGTGTCCGCGCCATCCAGCATTGCGACCGACATTAATTGTTTATCATGTTATATCATTACATTTTTGCATAGCCCGCTACGTATCCGCCGCCCTCACCTTCCAACTCGCGGGAAAGCCCGCGCGCAGGTATTGAACCTGACCGACACCTTCTACTGGACCATCCAGGGCAACAACAGCTTTGGCATGGCCGACAAGCGCCATTGGCAGCTGTCGCTGACCATCGATATCTCACACCGCACTTATCTCCCAAACCTCTTCCTCAACCTGAGTTCCCTACATGCGAAACCGTTTGCATCTGTCGATCCTGCTTGCTCTTCTCGGCCCTCCTGCGCTGGCTCAATCCGGCGACTCCGCCATAACGCTCGGCAAGGTGGAAGTGCGTGGCGCCTCCGGCGGCCCGCTGCTGGCCAACAACGTGCTGACCTCGGTGGACGTCATGGGCGCAGACAAGGTCGAAGACAAGAACGTCATGAACAGCTGGGAGCTGCTGGGACAGATGCCGGGCATCCAGCTCACCGAGACCCGCCAGGGTGCGGAGTCCGGCAAGGTGACGTTCCGGGCATTCAACGGCGAGGGCTACATCAACGGCATCAAGACCTTGATCGACGGTATTCCCAGCAACGTCAACAGCGGCAACCAGCGCTTCATCGACATGATCTTTCCGCTGGAAATCGACTACATCGAAGTCGTGCGCGGCACCAACGACCCGCGCTACGGGCTGCACAACATCGGCGGCAACATCAACTTCGCCACGCGTCAAGGCGGGAACTACCTGGACGGTCGCCTGAGCTATGGAAGTTTCAATACGCGCGAAGCCCAGTTGGCGGTCGGCAAGGAGACCGGGAGCATCGCGCAGAACTACTTCATGGGAGTGCAGGCGTCGGACGGCCATCGCGATCATGCCGACTCCACCAAGTACACGCTGGCAGGCAAGTGGTTCTACACCGACGAAGCCGAAACCTTGAAGGCGGGATTGGTAGCGCGCGCGTATCACCACGAAGCCGACGAATCCGGATTCCTGACGGCCGAAGAGCTGGCCGCGGACAGAAACCAGTCGCCTGAAAAAAACGCCAACGATGGCGACGACCGCGACATGTGGCATCTCGGCGCGCACCTGGACAAGCGGCTTGCCGATGGCCTGAGCTTGAGCACCAAGCTTTACATCAATAGCTACGAAGACGACAGGACGGTGACCTTCACTCGCTACCCGGTGGGCAATGCGCCTCGCCAACGCCGTCAGTGGGATGAACGACAGACAGGCATGCTGAGCAGCCTTACCTGGGTAGCTACGGAATCGGTGACCATGGAAGCCGGGGCGAACTTCGAGCATCAGGACAACGCTTACCGGCGCTACCGCTACAATTTCAGCATTCCCACCGACTTCGATGTCGCTCCGGCCCGTGTACAGAACGACGACCACTACACCTTGGAGAATATCGGCGCGTATGTGCAAGCAGTCTTCAACCCTGTCGAGTCGCTGAAGATCGTCCCGGCTTTTCGAGTGGACAAGTTTTCCGGCAGCACTCATCTCCTCGGCGGCGCGCAGGCATCTCTGCAGTCGTACGGGTGGATCAAGCAGCCCAAGCTGAGCGTGGTGTACGCGGTCACGCCCACAGCGAATCTCTATGCGAACTGGGGCAGGACGTTCCAGGTCCTGACCGGATCCACGGCGCCGGCCTACCTGACGGAAGGCCAGGAAACGTACCGCCCATCGATCAACACCGGCACCGAACTAGGCATCAAGCTCAGCCCGGTTGCGGGCACCGAGGCGCGCATCGCCGCGTGGCGGCAGGACGCCACGGACGAAGTGGCGAACATGCCCAGTACCGGGACCACGGTTGGCTTGGGCCAGACCCGCCGGCAGGGGCTGGATATGCTGGTCAGCTCGCGCGTGGGTGAGCGTTGGACGCTGTGGGCTTCGCATGCCGTCCAGGAAGCGAAGGTCGTAAGCGCCTTCACCGCAACCGGCGTGGCGCTGGAGGGCAAGGAGGTATTCTCCACGCCTCGCTACATCAGCAACGTGGGTATCGACTATCAGCTGGACGAGCGCTGGAAGTTCGGCATGCAGGGAAGGATGCAGGGCGACTACTACATCGACGAACTCAACGAGCAAGGCAAGTTTGGCGGCTTCAAAGTGCTGGACGTGAGCGCACGCTACCAGTTGTCCGATCGCTTCAGCATCGACTTGCAGGTCAGGAATCTGGCCGATCGTGAGTACGAATATGTCTGGTACGACAGCTTCTTCTGGGGCGGCGACAACCAGCCCATGTTCTCGTCGGCGCCCGGGCGTTCGGCTTACGTCTCCTTCAATATGAAGCTGTAGAAGAATGGGGCAGGGAGGTCTCGCCGGTCCGTCCGGCGTTGCCCTTCCTGCCGCCAACACGGCACAGCCACTACCTGCTTTGATGATGAGTCACGTGATGCGTTCGGATGGAACGGCGAGCGTTTTACCGATCAGACTTTACCTGCCTTTATTTCCAATACCCGGAGCCTTTGACCCGCATGACCGACTGCAACAAGAAGCGATTCTTCTTTCAACCATGGTTGCTGGCGGCGTGGCTGCTGGCGTGTCCTGCCGCATTCGCGCAGGAATCTTTCCAGTTGGCCAACGTATTGACGGAAGCGGGGCAATCCCATTCCTTCATTGCCAAGGAGCACGACCTGAAGGTGCCGGTGACCGTTATCCACGGCACGCAACCGGGCCCGGTGCTGTTGCTGACCGCCGGCGTGCATGGCGACGAGTTTCCTTCCGTACTGGCGTTGCAACGGCTACGCGGCGAGATCGATGCCAAGCAGTTGCGCGGTACCTTGATTCTGGTGCATCTGGCCAACTTGCCCGGTTTTCATGGCCGTCGCGTCGCGCTGAGTCCGCTGGACGACAAGAACCTCAACCGCGTCTTTCCCGGCAGCACGGATGGCACCCCAACCGAACAGTTGGCTGAGTTCCTTACTCGCGAATTCATCGGCCGCTCGGATTTTCTCATCGACATGCATTCCGGCAGCTGGAATCAGGAACTGTGGCCGCATGTCTATTCGCCCTTTGTTGGCAACAAGGAGCTGGATGAACTGACATTCGAGTTCGCCAAGGCCACCGGCATGCGGCATATCGTCATGTATGGCGAACGTCCGCGGGATCCGGCCAATTCCATCTCCTACCCGAATACCGCCATGACCCGCGGGAAACCGGCACTAACCACTGAAATCGGCCACCTGGGACAACGGGACGAAGCCTTCGTGGAGCAGGCACTCGACGTTGCCAGGAACGCCATCTACTTCCTGGAGATGCTGCCGGGCAAATCGAAGCGCCATCCCGACCCGGTCATCTATGAAACGCTCAAATCCGTCGCCAGTCCCGCCGATGGCTTGTTTACGCCAAGGGTCGATATCGGCAGTACCGTCAAAGTCGGAACCATCGTCGGCGACGTCCGTGATTATTTCGGCAACGTCCTCGCTGAGCTGACGTCACCGGTGAGCGGAACCGTGTTTATGATCAGCGACACGCCCCCGGTAAAAGCAGGTGAAACGCCGGTCACGATTGGGGTGGAAGCGTCAGGCAAATAGCAGGCCGGAATGAGCACGCATGCCGGAAGATCTCAACAGGTCCTCGCGCGCCGCTTCTGCTCAGAAGCGGCCGCCAGTCGTCATCGGCCGCTTCTCTTCTCTACTGCAACTTCAAGCTGAAAGGTTTCTAAGAGGCCGGTGGCGCCGGCGCAATGCGTGCCTTGCCCACGCGCCGACGCTCCAGGCTCAGCACTTCCAATTGCCAGTCACCAGAGCGGACGCTGTCGCCCACGTCCGGCAGGCGTTCCAGCGCGTGCAGAAACAGGCCGGAGAGACTGACGTACGACGGACGCCGTTCCAGTGCAATGCCCGTCGCATGCTCGACGTCCTCCATCGACATGGTCGCATCCACGATCCATGAGCCATCAGGTTGTTTCTCTGCACCGAAGTCCGCGTCGCGCGTATCCGCAAGGTCGCCGGCGATCGCGGCCAGCAGGTCATTCGCCGTAACCAGCCCCTCCACACCGCCGTACTCGTCCACCACCACTCCCAACGGAATGGGGTGTTCGCGGATGCGTTCCAGCGCCCGCAATGCGGTGGTTCCTTCGGGCAGTACCAATGGCTCGCGTAGGTAGTCGGCCAGCGATAGCGAGCGGCCGGACAACACACCGGCCAGCAGATCGCGGCTTTGCACCATGCCCTGCAGGTTATCGAGATCGCCATCGCATACGAGCAGGCGCGTATGCGGTGAGCGCATAAGCATTTCGGTGGCGTGTTCTACGCCGCGCTGGGAGTTTATCCATTGGATGTCGGTGCGCACGGTCATCACGCTGGCCACCGAACGCTCGGCCAGCGTCAGCACGCTGCGGATCATGTCGTGCTCCGCTGCCTCCAGCCCGGGTTCGCGTTCTTCTGCAGCACCCGTCGACGTGCCGGCATCCGCGGCGGCTTCGTAGGCGGGACGCGCGCCCAGCAGGCGCAGCACCGCGTGGGCGGTGCGCTGCCGGAACGGCTGTTTGCGCTCCTGCTTTTCACGGTTGAAACGCGACCACTGGTTGAAACCCTCGATCAGGATCGAGAAGACGATGGCCGCGTACAGGTAGCCCTTGGGAATCTTGAAGCCCAGTCCCTCGGCCACCAGGCTGAAGCCGATCATCATCAGGAAGCCCAGGCATAGCACCACCACCGTCGGGTGGTGATTCACGAAGCTGGTGAGCGGCTTGCTGGCCAGCATCATGACGGCCATCGCGATGATGACGGCGGCGAACATCACCCCCAACTCGTCCACCATGCCAACGGCCGTGATGACCGAATCCAGCGAGAACACCGCATCCAGAATGACGATCTGGGTTACCACCAACCCGAAGCTGGCATAAGCCTTGTCGCCACCACCGCCATGGCTTCCCCCTTCCAGCCGTTCGTGCAACTCCATGGTCGCCTTGAACAGCAGGAACAAACCGCCTCCCAGCAGGATCAGATCCCGCCCGGAGAAAGCATGGTCGAGGACGGAAAACAGCGGCGTGGTCAGCCGCATGATCCAGGAAAGAGTGGCCAGCAGGCCCAACCGCATCAGCAGGGCCAGGCTGAGCCCGATCATGCGCGCCTTGTCGCGCTGGTGTGGCGGCAGCTTGTCCGCCAGGATCGCGATGAAAACTAGATTGTCGATCCCCAGGACGATCTCAAGGGTCACCAGGGTGGCGAGACCCATCCATATCGCCGGATCAGATAACCATTCCATAGTGAAAATCAGAACATTGCGGCACTAGATCTTCTCACGATTCCTTGACGATAGGCATTCATTCGCCATCACACACAATCACGCGGGCGATATCAGGATTACCCACCATGGAGGTACGAACAGGCTGCCGGCTGCGACGCCGCCTCAGGTTCGCTGCCAAAGCCAATCCATGCGCGTAGCCGGTGGCGGGCCCTCGGCTCCACCGAAACTGATGAACCTAAGTTTGAACCAGAGCGCGAATGCCGCCGCGGGAGTGATGGCGGCACTGGCTGTGCCACGCGTTCCAACTATGCGGCGCGCTTCGTTGATAGGCGTGTCAGGTCTGCATTGAACCTGCGGTGGGAGCTTGGGCATTGGCTTTGAAAGATATCGGAAACACTCCAACCGCATCATGGTCGTTTGCTCACTCATCCGTACACAAGGATTGCAAAACGATGGCTCCATCTCAGCTTGATGCCCGACGCCGTTTCCTGCTGCGAAGCGGTCTCGCAGCAGGCGCCGCATTGACGCTAGGTCCAGTAGGGCGCTTGCTGGCCCAGGCCGGTACGCCTGCCGGTTCACATCCGGGCTTTGGACCGATCAAGCCGGTGAGCGACCTGACCACCGGTCTGCCGCTGTTGGAATTGCCGGCGGGGTTTTCTTACCTGAGCTTCGGCTGGGCCGGTGAGCCGCTACCGGGCGATCAGCGGATGCCTGGCAAACATGATGGAATGGGTATCGTGCGCAGCGATGGCGATGTGCTGACGTTGGTGCGCAACCATGAAGTCGATGCGGGCTGGGGCAGCTTCGCACCGGCGTCGGCGACCTTTGACGGTCCCTGTGCAGGCGGCACGGTCACCCTGCGTTTCGACAGCCGAGCCGGAAAGCTGCTCGATGCGCATGCTTCGTTATCCGGTACATTGATGAACTGCTCGGGCGGCACTACGCCGTGGGGGACCTGGCTGTCGTGCGAAGAGATCGTCAGTGCCGCAGGACCGATCAGCCTGGCCGGTGCCGACCACGATCTTAAACGCGACCACGGTTTCGTCTTTGAGGTGCCGGCCGAGGGTACGTCCAACGCCGAGCCGCTGTATGCGATGGGACATTTTCGCCATGAGGCGGCTACGGTCGATCCGCGCAGCGGCATCGTCTATCTGACCGAGGACCATGAACCGGCCGCCGGGTTTTACCGGTTCTTGCCCAAGGTAGAAGGTGAATTGCGTCGTGGTGGCCGTTTGCAGATGCTGCGGGTCAAGGGCGTGCCGGATCTGCGTGCCGGCCATAAAGTCGGCACGAAGTGGCCTGTGGAATGGGTGGAGATCGAGCATCCCGAACGCGGCGTCGCCGGCCTTGACGGTATGTCCGGCGTGATCGCTCAAGGGCTAGCCAATGGTGGTTCGATGTTCACGCGTCTGGAAGGCTGCATCGCTGGCGATGGCGTGGTCTATTTCACCGCCACCAACGGCGGCGATGCGCATTGCGGGCAGGTGTGGGCCTATCACCCGGACGACGAACAACTGCGGCTGCTATACGAGTCGCCTGATCCGACCGTACTGGACTATCCGGACAACATCGTGATCAGCCCGCGTGGCGGATTGGTGATATGCCAGGACGCCGGGGGCGACCAGCAGCACATGTTTGGGCTGAGTACGGACGGCGGCTTGTTCACTTTCGCCCGCAACAACACCCGCCTGAACGGTGAGCAGGGCTTCGCTGGCGATTACAGCGATTCGGAATGGGCGGGCAGCTGCTTCTCTCCCGACGGCAAATGGTTGTTTGCCAATCTGCAGCAACCCGGCTTCAGCGTCGCCATCACCGGGCCGTGGCAGCGGGGATTGATCTAGGGCCTGTAACACTATTGGGTTGCGGCCCGTCAGGGTGCTTTCCCGCCTCGGCAAGGGTTCGCCCTTGTAGGAGCGGCGTCCCGCCGCGAGCTCTTCCATCAGATCGCGATAGAAGCGAAAGCTCGCGCCGAGGACGGCGCTCCTACAAGAGCGTGCCGCCCCTGGCAAGGCGGGGAAGCAACATGACTATCCCAATAGCGTTAACAGGTCCTAGTGCGGCGTCACGTCGATACACCACCGGCATGACATTGCTTTCTCAGCGGCGCTCTCTGCCAGGTGCAAGCGAAATCACGCGGTGCAACCTAAAATTGGCCAAGTGGGCCTGTACCAGGCAACCGCCGCCCAGCACGGTGCCCAGGGTATGCAGCAGTACCGACTGCCCCAGTGCATGATCGTCGAGCGCGTGTCGGTTTTTCAGTCTCGACATAAGTGAGCATTGCTGTTTTGCATTCCAGCCGGACGGGGTCGTTGCCGATCTGGCGCCCTGTAGTTCTGGGCCTCCGCCGCGCTGCACCATGCTACACTTCGCCACCAGCGACGCTCCGCTCGCTCCTCCGACGTTCAAATTACCTGTGATTACGCCACCCTAAATTCTCATCATCTTGAGGATGCCCGCTTCCGCGGGTAGGCGGCTCTACACCCTTCACAGCAACCTTCGGCCACCGCCGAAGCGTATTGGACTATATCCCTTGAACAAGTTTTCCAACCTGCGCCAGGACTGGCTCGGGAACATTCGTGGCGACCTGTTGGCCGGCACTGTTGTCGCCCTGGCGCTCATTCCCGAAGCGATCGCCTTCTCGATCATCGCCGGCGTAGATCCTAAAGTCGGCCTCTATGCGTCTTTCTGTATCGCTGTCGTGATCTCGTTCACCGGCGGTCGCCCTGGCATGATCTCTGCCGCAACCGGTGCCATGGCACTGCTGATGATTGGCTTGGTGAAGGACCATGGTCTGCAGTACCTGCTGGCAGCCACGCTGTTGACCGGCGTGCTGCAGATCATCGCCGGCGCAATGAGGCTGGGCGCGCTCATGCGCTTCATTTCACGCTCCGTCGTCACGGGCTTCGTCAATGCTCTGGCCATTCTGATATTCATGGCGCAGCTGCCCGAGCTGACCAACGTGCCCTGGACGGTCTATGCGATGACCGCCGCAGGGTTGGCCATCATCTATCTGTTTCCACGGCTGACGAAGACGATTCCCTCGCCGCTGGTCGCCATCGTGGTTCTAACGGTAGTCGCCCTCGCGCTCAAACTCGATATCCGTACCGTTGGCGATATGGGTGAACTACCCGATAGCCTGCCGGTGTTCCTGCTGCCGGATGTTCCGCTGAATCTGGAAACGCTGAAGATCATTCTTCCCGTCTCCGCCACGTTGGCGATCGTTGGGCTGCTGGAGTCGCTGCTGACTGCAAAGATCGTAGATGATTTGACGGACACGCCGAGCAACAAGAACCGGGAAGCGATGGGCCAGGGTGTTGCCAACATCGCCTCCGGCTTTATTGGCGGCATGGCAGGTTGCGCCATGATTGGCCAGTCCGTTATCAACGTGAAGTCCGGCGGCCGTGGTCGCCTCTCCGCGCTCGCCGCGGGCGTCTTCCTATTGCTGATGGTGGTGTTCGCAGGACCCTGGGTAAAACAAATTCCCATGGCGGCGCTTGTGGCCGTGATGATCATGGTGTCGATCGGCACATTCAGCTGGGGCTCGCTGGCTGCGCTCAAGACCAATCCCAAGACATCTAGTGTTGTGATGGTGGCCACCGTGATCGTGACGGTCTTTACCCACGATCTGGCCAAAGGGGTCCTGACCGGCGTGCTGCTCTCGGGGCTGTTCTTCGCCCGCAAGGTCGGGCAGGTACTTCATATCGGCTCCACTTCCCACGAGGAAGGGCGTGTCCGGCATTACACCGTGACAGGACAGGTGTTCTTTGCATCGGCAGATCAGTTCATCGCCGGGTTCGATTTCCGCGAGGCTATCGAGCGGGTCAGGATCGATGTTGGCCGTGCCCATTTCTGGGATCTGAGTGCGGTGGGTGCGTTGGACACCGTGGTGCTGAAGTTCAGGCGTGAAGGTACTGAGGTCGAAATCCTGGGCATGAACGAAGCCAGCGCGACGCTGGTGGACCGCTTGGGCGTCCATGACAAACCCGATGCCGTCGAACGGCTGATGGGACACTGAGGAAATCGCCATGACAGAGAAGACGATCGGGCAATCCCACTTGAACATCGGCGGCTGCGTGCTGGCCGCTATCGATGCCTCCATGTACAGCGAGAGCGTGGCGCACTACGCCGCTTGGGCGGCGCACCGGCTGGAAGCTCCGCTGGAGTATCTTCACGTGCTCGACCGCCACCCGGAACATGCGAGCAGCAGCGATCTGAGCGGCAGCCTGGCGCTGGGCGCCCAGGAATCGCTATTGAAGGAACTGGCTTCGGCGGATGAGTCCAAGAGCAAGCTTGCTCAAGAGCGGGGACGATTGCTGCTGAAGCATGCACAGGCTATCGCGAGTTCTTTCCACGGCCTCAAGGCCGAAACCAAGCTTAGGCATGGCGCTTTGGTCGATACGCTGACCGAGCAGGAGCCTGGCGTGCGCCTCTTCGTACTAGGCAAGCGTGGCGAGCACGCGGATCTGGCCAAGGGACATCTCGGCGGTGAGGTGGAGCGCGCCGTTCGCGCTGTCCATCGGCCCATCCTGGTTGTCTCCCGCGCCTACACCGATGTATCGAAAGTGCTGGTCGCGTTCGATGGGAGCGCCACCACGCGCAAGGGCATCGAGATGATTGCCGGCAGTCCGCTGTTCCGCGGCACGCACGTCGAAGTGATCACGGTTGGCAAGGAAACCGAGGCTGCCAGTCAGAACCTGGAGTGGGCGCTGTCCACCTTGACTCAGGCCGGTCTCAGCAATCGCGGCCTGGTTATCGCCGGCGAGCCTGAAGAAATCATATTGCAGCGGGTGAAGAACGAATCCATCGACCTGCTGGTGATGGGCGCCTACGGCCATTCGCGCATCCGCCAGTTGATCGTCGGTAGCACCACCACCAGCGTGCTGCGCACCTGTGGTATCCCAGTGCTTCTGCTGCGCTGACACCGCAGAACACTAAGGAAGCTCTGAACAACTCCGCTTTTGCTTGTCATTCCCGCGAAAGCGGGAACCCAGTGCCTTTGCTTTCAAGGGCTTGAGTCGCTGGATCCCCGCCTTCGCGGGGATGACGACAATTATTCAGAGGTTCCCTAAAGCCCGGTGAATTCCAGCGCACGCTCCATACGGGCGAGACAGACAGAGATCAAGGTGGGCAGATATAGGTACTGGTGGCAATCAATCGCATGCATGATTCATGCGGGAAGAGCCAGCAGATCGCCCGCGATTCTCTCCAGCATGAAGGTCTCGCGGTAAATGGAGAGTCCCATCGATTTTTCCTTGCCGGCCATGACAGCCTTGTTGTGAGCAACGGCCTCACCTATGTCGACCCACACGGGTCTCATGCCGTTGTCCAACTCATACGACTCCATCTGGATTTCTCCCAGATCCTGATCAATCTCGCAGGAAAAGAAGTGCGAAGTCATATGCATGAGATCAAACTCCGGCTTCCAGAAGGGCCGGAATTCTTCTATGTATCCGTACTCGGCGACCACCTTTACGTTCCTGGCACCGGTTTCTTCCTGCATCTCCCTGGCAAGACCGGCGACTCTGTCCTCACCGGGGTCCAGGCCACCACCAGGGAAGCTGAAATCGTTGTACCGCTCGGTGTAAAGAAGCAGAATGCTTGATCCGCGCGTGACGATGCCGCGCACCGCATGACGCCTGAGCACGTTGCCATCGGTGGATTTCAGATCGGGGTGAACGAGGGTCGCGATTAGTTGCATGCCGGCTATTCTACCCGCGACGGGCAACTTGCTTCGAATGCAAAGCCGCCGTGCCTTTGTCCAGCCCCGTTGCAAACAGCTCCCGCCCGCATCCAGCGTATATTCGTACGGATCGCAGTAGTGGATCTCAACCATGAGCAGGTTGGCTATCCAGTCCGACGGCATACTGAATAAGTTGAGGCTGTGCTGGCTGTTCGTGTTGTACGTCTGCACGATGAGCGTGCGCGATCATGAGCACCGTTAAGCCACAAGCGAAGATGACTAAAATGGTCAAGACGTATTGTTGCAATCCACGTACCGTTGGAGAAGGTCTGAGTACCTCGATTTCGATCGTCACTCCCGCGATGGAGGAAGCCCGGTGTCTTTGTTTTTCAAAGCGTTGAAGGCGCAGGTCGTGACCGATCACTATTCAGGCTGTGCTTTGTGGAATGTACGCTTTTGGAGGCTTGTACGAAGTAGATTCTTGCTTCCTCGTGGTCTTGCTGCCGGCACTGCTTCCCGCCACATTCGTCTGCAAATCGACCTTGATGCGATCGTACAAAGATGGCCATATGACGCAAGGCGGTCAGCAAGACATAGAAGCTTCAGGCGAGACGAATACCTCAGGTATGTGCAGTCCAACCAGACAGTCAATTGCAGGAGCAAACATTGAACCCACTACGCGCAGTCCTGTTGGCATCACTACTTAGCTTTCTCGCACCTGCGACGGCACTTGCCGCGTCCGCCACGGAAATGATCCCAGACGCTTACGCTGCGCCGGCAACGCGGGTTGTGCTCGGCGACGGTCGTTCCATTAACTTGAGATGCTCAGGGCAGGGAGAGCGGGTTGTCCTGTTCGAGGCGGGCACCAATGCGGATTCCACCACCTGGTACCGGGTGCTCCCCATGCTGAAGGATCACGCACGGGCATGTGCCTATGACCGTGCCGGTTACGGCTTCAGCGATGAAGGCCCCATGCCACGTGACCTCAATGCCGACATCACCGACCTGCATGAGCTGATCCGCACCGCCAAGCTTCCGTTGCCCCTTGTGTTGGTGGGGCACTCGCTGGGCAGCAATATCGTCCGTGGGTACGCACAACGGTTCCCAAGCGACGTGGCTGGTATGGTGCTGGTGGATCCGCCCGAACAGGGCGCCGACTCGGCCATGCCCGAACAATGGAAGCGCGACGATGCGATATCGCGTGAAAAGCGCAATGCATTTCTTGCCGCTTGCGCGAAGGCCGCGGAAGCAGAAGATTTCCTCACCGCATCTGCGCCAGGCTGCCTGCGGCCACCGCCCGCCTGGATGGGTGAGCGCGTCGCCGCCTCGGTCAAGGCGAACAAGGCCAAGCCGGGATACTGGCGGACCTTGCGTTCGGAGCTGACCGAGAATGAGCGCGTCTTCTCGACCCAGGTTTCACCTGAGGAGCGCTACGGCGAAATTCCTTTGCTGCTGTTGAGCGCCGGTCAGTTGGACAAGGGCGCACCAGAGGAAGTGCGCGCCGTACTGAAGCAAGTGCGAGAGCTGACGCATCAACGGATCATGGCGGCCTCAACGCGCAGTGAGCGGCGGCTTGTCTCGGACGCATCACACGATATCCAGCTTGATCGACCCGACGCGGTGGCATCGGCAGTAGAGGAGATGCTGCGTCTCGCGACGCCGCATCCTGCCAAGGAACAATGAGCACATAGCGCAAGGTCATCGACTTCGGGACGCTCCGCTTCTGGCGCGAACTCAATCGGTCCATGCGAAGCTCCCGCTGTCTACCTACTCTTCGATGTGCTGCATCGGTGATCGGCGCGTCTGAGCAGAAGTGCCGCTTTCCGAAACTATTGCTTGTAGCTCCAAAGAACCGCGTCGTATGCCGATTTGCTCGCAAGCTGACTCACAGGTGTAAGGGTCCTTTCGAACGGAAATATGCAGTAGGGAAGGGCGATTAGAGGCCGCTATCGCAGTAGTGAAGGCAGTTCTCGACCTCGGATTCAACGCCTTGCTGCAATCAAGCCGTCATGACGATGCGGTTTCGTCTATGAACTCGGCTGGCTGCCATGCGCAGTCAGTCCACTCAGCAGGGTGCATTCCCTCGGGAATGAGTGGATCAAGTTGTTCGCTGGCTGGAAAGAAGAAACCCACCGCATCGGGGGAGGCCGAGCCGCCCCAGGCATCTGGCGCGACTTCCCACTCGCCGGTGTGGCTGGCGGGTAAATACCGACGTTGTGCATCAGTGAGTTTGGCGACGATGCGGCCGGTTTGTCCGTTGAGGTCAGGCCAGGTGAGCGACCATCTGATGCGGACGCGTTGTCCGACGAAGAATTCACTCATATGTGCTCCTTCAATTCGCCGACGACGCTCGCACAACGCAGCTGCCTTCAGAACACGCTGGCTGCGGCCAGATCGATGGCGGGCTCAATTCATTTTTACGATAAGACGACAGCGATGACGCGTCGCGTAATGACGGACGGCATTGCGCGTGAACGTGGAAAACAGTCCCCAGTCAAAGCGGGTTCAGTTTGTAAGAGATGAAGGCAAAGAAATCGGTCATTGCCCATTAAAACAATCGCCTATAGAACGGCTGGAACGTTCACGTCCATGCACTTGCACTGACTTGGCGATTGGGGGCGCATGGTCAGATCTGCTCTTGGCCAGGTAGTCGGTGGCCAGCTTGAAAGCTGGCGACTGCCGATCGGACGTCGATCAGAACAAACGTCACCACAACAAAATTCCCCTGCTGCAGGGCGTCCAGTATTGGCACGAAGACGGCTGGGGAGATTCGTCAATCGACGACGGATATAGTTGAGGAAATCAAGTTGGAACAACGCGACGTTCAATGACGCTCTCTAGCTAGCGGACATCAAAACGGCCGCCCTATTTCAAGGAAGATTGCGCCGTCGCCTTGTTCGCGCCAGCCGTAGCCGAACAGCATCGGGCCCAGCCAGGAATCGAAACCGGTATAGACGCTTACGTTGAAGACACCATCGCCCAGGCTTATGTCCTGGCGGCGCTCCCAAGCATTGCCGTATTCGAGAGTGCCGCCGACCAGCGCGGAACGGCCGAAGAATTCCGCAAGCTGATAGGTGTAGCCGACAAATGCCAGTGCATAGTGCTGGCCGGTCAACTCGTTTAGCCGGTATCCCGCCAGTCGTCCGCGTCCACCCAGGCGATAGCGGCTCTGCACCGGCAGCGTGCCCGATACCGTGGAGTGATAGGCGCCTCCCAGTTGTAGGGTGTGTTTGCCGAAGCTGCGTGCGCCGAGCGCGTCGAAGTCCACTTGGTCGAATTCACTGTCGCTACCCAGCCAGGCGCGGGAGATGGTGTAGCCCAACGAGCCGTAGTAACCGTTGCGCGGGAAGTACAGGCTGTCCAGCCGGTCGATGGCGAGCGATACGAACAAGTTGCCTTGATCGAAATCGAAACTACCCAGCTGCGGATCGCCTACCTCCACCCGGGCGCGCCCTAGCGCGCGCTGTATACCGAGGCCGGCGGCACCGTAGTTGCCGAACTCGCGCAGCGCACGCAGTTCGATGCCGGTGGTGCGCACGTCGTAAGTGGCCACGTTGTCGCCCGCTACGTTGAACACATGCATATTCGGGTTTTCATAGCCCGCCCGGGCGTACAGCAGATAGCGATTGGCGATGTCCAGCGGATGGTAGTACTCGCCCTTCAACGCCGGCTCGCTGCCCACGGTGACCGATACGCGGCCTTCGGCACCTAGCCGCGAAATTGGGGAGAACAACACCGCCGCGCGCAGATTGCTCTCGTAGGTGCCTTCGAAATCGGCGTTCATCGTCAGCCCAACCTGCACGTAGTTAGGGCCGTGCGGCTTGGGCCGTGCCCGCAGCAGCACGCCGGTGCGTCCGTCTTCGCGCACGACTTCGTAAGTGATGCTGGACAGCGTGCCCAGGCTGTATGCCCGCAGCAGGCGCGCTTCGATCTGCGATGGATCGATCGGCTTGTTTGTGGGGATATCCACGTAGGACAACAACAGCTCGTCCGCATAGTCGGTTTCGTTCTCGAGGCGTACGAACTCGATGGCCGGGAACCCGCTCTTCACCGTGGGGCGCGCGTCCACCGCAAGTTGATAGTGATCCATCGGCAGCGTCAGCCGCGCCAGCTGATCGCGTGCTGCTCGCGCTGCCTGCATGCCGATCGTCAGCGCTTCCCGTGCCTTTTCGAAATCGCGTGTGGTGACGATATCGCCCAACGGGGGGGTCACCAGGACGTCGTGTTGGCCGAGCGAGGCCAGCTGGCGGTGGGTATTGCCGGTGGTCATCATGCCGCTGATCTGCGAAACAACATCCAGCAAACTCGCGTCGCTGCCCAACGCTGCCAAGGGTGTGCCGACGTCGACGGCGATAACGATGTCGGCACCCATCGCCCGCACGACGTCGATCGGCACCTGGTTCACCAGGCCGCCATCCAGCAGCACTCGGCCATCGACTTCGACGGGTTGGAAAACACCGGGCAACGACATGCTGGCGCGCATCGCCATCGCCAAGCTGCCACGGCCAAGTACGACCGCCTGGCCGCTATTCAGATCGGTGGCGACGGCGCGATAGGGAATCGGCAAATGGTCGAAGTCATCGATCACGCTCACCGGCAGTGTGGAACGTTCGAACATCGCCAGGATGCGCTCGCCTTGCAGCAAACCGGGTGAAAGCCTCAGGCCGCTGCTCCTTATGCCGAGGCCCAGAGTGGTGAGGTGATCGCGATCATCCTGCTTGCGACGGTATGACCGTTCCGGCCGTTCCAGGGAATCGTCGAAGAGGCGTTTCCAATCGGTGGATACGACCAGTTGTTCCATCTGATCCACGGACATGCCCGAGGCATAGAGTCCGCCCACCAGCGCGCCCATGCTGGTGCCGGCGACGCAATCGATCGGAATCCGTAGTTCTTCGATCATCCGCAACACGCTGATGTGTGCGATTCCGCGCGCTCCGCCGCCGCCCAGCGCCAAGCCGATGCGGGGCCGCGTGTCGCCGGGTTCGCGAACGCTGCAGGAAGCAGCTGTGGGCGCGACGATCGCTGGCTGCGCCATCGCATCGGATACGAGCAACAGGCAACAGAGAAGCCAACCTGCCATCGCGCGTGGCGGCGAGATGGGCTTTGCTCGCCGGCAATGTTGTCGATGGTGGCCGGCTATCATGCTTCTCCCTGCTTGGTTTCGGATAATGAGCCATGTACCGGCGAGCATCCTGACATGCCGGCGCAGGGGCCGCCTTAGCCGATCACGGGTTGACCACGACGTAGACGACGTCGTTGCCTGACCAGGTCTGTTGGTAATAGACGCTTCCGCAGTAGTGATAGGAAACCCCGGCCCTCACCACGACGGTGCAGCTCGGTGGCAACGCGTAGTAGTAAGAGCCCAATACGGCTGCGGTTGTCACGGCCGTCGCACCGATTACCACTCCGGCCGCGACCGGATGGTAATAGCCGCCACCATGGTAGTAGCCGCCGCGATAACCGTAGCCGCCATCGATGTCGATGTTGACGTCGTTGCCGATATTGACGTTGCCCGTATTGACGCGGTCGCCCGTGTTGACGTTGCCTGTATTGACGCGATTGCCGGTGTTGATATCGCTGGTGCTGGCGCGGTTGCCTGTGTTGATATTGCTGGTGCTGGTGCTGGCGCGGTTGCCGGTGCTGGCACGACTGCCACTGGCGCCGCCGGTACTTGGACGCGACATCGAATGACTCGCGCCGGAGACCGAACTTTGAGCCATGCGGCCGCCACCGCCGCCGCGACCACCGCCGCCGCCACGCGCGGCGTTCGCATCGACAATGGCAAGCGCCAGCACCGCACACGTAGCGATCAGGCAAATTGCAGCCGAACGCGGGTCGCGCCAGATACGCAAGTGAGTAGATTTGCTGTTCATCTATGGATCTCCTTTCAGGGCGCGCCGCTAGCGGTGCTTGCCGGGGTGTCCAACGGGATTTCGGTCACGCCCTTGGGCGGCGCGAACTCAAAGGTCGAGCTGTGGATCCTGGGCTTGAGGTTCCAGTGCAGGACCGCCTGATACTGCGGGTCGCCGACTTCGTAGCGGGTGGTGACCAGGATCTTGCGCGGCAACGGCCGAGCGCCTTGTTCGACCCACAACTGCCAGTCGACATTCGCCTGCCGGAAGGCGAGGTGATCGGTGGCGACACCATCGATCATCGATGTGCCCACCAGGATGCCGCCGCGAACGTCGCTGGTGAGCGTGCCGGCCGTCGCCTGATACAGCACATCGATCAGCGGCATCTCGACACCGATGTCGAGCAGGATGCCGATCAGGTCGGCGAGGGTATCGGGTGCATCGGTGCGCGCGAAGACAGCGTCGTCCGGCGAATACATGGTGAGCTGGGTGCCGTCGTACACGATCGTGCGGTTGCGGATATCGCCGGAGATATCGGCGCGCAGTTTGTTCGGGCGCTGCACGACGATGACCGAGCGCTCGTTGTTCTGCAGCTTGTACCCGAGCGCAACGACTTCGTCGCGCGATGCGTGGGTTTCGATCGAGAACGTTTGCAGGCCGCGCAAATAGCGGGTCATGCGGTCGAGCACCGCTTGCGCTTCAGGCGAAACCACCTGCGTGGAAATGGCGGTGTTATCTGGCGACGCTGCGGAGGCGGCGGCTTCCTGCGCCGTAGCCGGCGCTATCCATGCCAACAGGATCGCCGCCGGCAACAGCAGTTGCGCGGTCTTTGTACTAGACAGTTTCATGTCGCTTCCTCGTTGTACACAGGGCTGATGTCGGGCTTGCAGGCGATCGCGGGACGCTGCGCTCAGTGGTCGAAGTCGATTCGTACTTCCTAGAAGCATCGTGTCCGTAGAAGCTGTCCGTATGGACTTCTCTGCTTGATACTCGCAGTGCTCATTGCAGGATGACCCTTGCCCCAACTGGCTGCACAGGGCGATTGTTCGGGTGTCCGATTGCTTTCTGCACCATCGCCAACTGCTCGGCGCTGGCCTTGGCGGGGCGCTTGAGGACCAACCAGCGCACGCCTTCCGAACATGGCGGCGTAGTCAGCGAACCTTCGTAGCGGTAGTAGTCGCGATTGGCATGCAATAGATCCGAGGCTGAGACCGGGGTCGACAACTCGGCCTTTCCGTTCTCGACTTTCGGCACGCTCGGCCACACCCGCTCCAACAGCTTGTTGCTTGCACCTTCCTCGAACATCAGAGCGACCACGGCCAGGTTGCCCTTGGCATCGGCATGGACGAAGTGCGCCTCCATCGGGAAGGACTTGGTCTTCACCGTGTTCTCGCTGGGAGAATGAAAATGGAACTGCTTCAGCGCAAAGTCCGTGCCGTCCACGGTGATCTTGCTGCCGGGGTTGTAGTTGACCTGGATCGCATGACCGTTGTTGACCACCTCATGGCCGCCCGGCTTGTAATCGAATGCAATCTTCGGCAACTCGGCTTCGATGAAATTGCTCAGGTCGATCGGTGATTGGTTCCTTCCGCTATTGCACTCACCGAAATCCGATTCGAACTCCGCCCAGTGTTCCGGCCCGACTTCGCCGGCATAGCCCCAGTGCTTAGGATGCCCTCCCTCCTGTGCGGTGGACGACAGCGCCAATGAAGCGAGCAGCAGCCCGGCCAATCGTGGTTGCGTTTTCATGTCGTATCTCCTCGTACTCGGGAAGTCGAACTCTCTTGACTAACTACTTTTTCGCCGCATTGGTCCTGGTCTGCAGATCGAGCATCGCCTGCTGGCTGACGGTGATGAATCCGCCTTGTGGGCGATTCAAATCCAGAATCAGCGTGGCGAGAACTGCGAATGCGAACGCAATCGGAACAATGCCAACCAGTCTTCGTTTGCCCGACAATCCGACCTGCAAACCCAGCGTGGCCATGGTGACGACGGCGATCGCTGCCAATCCAAGCCAGATGGTGCCGGGGATGCGCGCGCGGATCGCATCGTTGTAGCGTCGTTCGTGCATGTCGATGATCTCGTTGATCGATCCGATCACGAGTGCGGTGTTCGCGCCAGGGTGCTCCAGGGCAGCGGATGATGCCAGGCTCCATAGCTGGTCGTGGATCTCCAACGATCGTTTCAGGGCTGCTTGGATATCGCCGCCAGGCTGCGCCGCCTGTACTCGAACGTCCACGTACTCACCAAGCAAGCGCTTGATTTGCGGGCCTCGCACGTCGCCCACCAGGTCCGCTCGCAGGTAGGCAGTGCCAATGTGGATCGCTTCCGTCAGCACGTCCTGTTTCCGGGCGCCGTGGTGCGTGGACGCCATCGAAAACGTGAAGGCAAGGACGAACGCCAACATGCCAAGCAAGCCGCCTACCATGGGTCCCACTGACGGCAGCGCGCCTTCGTCCTGGCGAGTGCGGCGATGGTGGCGACCGATCAGGATGCCGGCTTCACACGCCGCAAGGATCAGGACAACGATACAGAGGTAGGCCCCTGCAATCGGCATTGTTTCGAGGAAATATCGGCCCATCGGGTTTCCCTCGTGCTACTTTTTGGGAAACAGCAGCGTGAACGTGAAGCGCACGCCCCATTCCGCACTACTGTCGGGAGCTTCCAGGTAGTAGCGCACGCCACCTTGATAGCTCACCAGCTGCTTACCGATGCGGCTGACCTTGCTGTAGCCGAGGTTGATCGGCACGGTCCATTGCTGCGCTTTCCAGTCGTAAGTGGATTCCAGCGATGCCGATATCGTCCTTCCCTTTCCCAATGATCTCGACAGGAACGGCTGCAGGTAGGTGGCGCTGATGTCGGCGCGATCATCGTCGCCCGCGAAGGACCAGATATGGTTGCCCAACGCGCCGTAGGTCCAACCGGTTTTGGTCTGCCGCAGCGCAACCGCGGTTGGACCGCCGCCCCATTTTTTTGCCCCGAGCAGGTCGTCGGTGGCCGTTGGCAGCAGCAGCGCGGGTCCGGCACCCCATGTCCATCCGCCGGCAGTGAGCGCCTTGGGCGAGAAGAACAGGCTCTGCAAGGTGTCGCCGAGTCCGAACTGGCTGCCGGCGCCGGGGAATATGTCCCGCTGGCTGATGATGGGAACGATCGTGCGCGAGATCATGTTCCAGTCTTCGCTGATCGATACCGGAATCACGGGTTGCACATTCACGAAGAACCGGTCGCCATCGTCCTGCGGCCCGACACCGTCGTCGTAGTTGAACTGCATCGGCACGCTGGCCAGGCTGGCGATCGGATTCGACAGCTGCTTGGCAAGCTCATCGGAGTTTTGTGCATGCGCCGGCATCGTCGCGCAACCCAGCGGCAGCAAGATGCAGAGTGCGCGTGGCAAATGTAGTGAGTGCATCGGAAACTCCTTTTCGTCGCCAAGCCGGGAACACTACGGATCAGTTCACGGTGTAGCCGCGACCCTGCATGCAGGCGCTGTACGCGCGGTAGTACGTGTCCAATGTTTGCGTCTGCTTGGTTTGCGCTTGCTGTGCTTGCGCAGCCTGGTTCTGCCGCGACCGGCGTCCACCAGCCAACACACCGGCGGTCGCACCTACCGCCGCGCCTTTGCTGGAGTCGTCGTCGACGATCTCGCCGATGACCGCGCCACCCACAGCACCACGTGCCGCGCCTCGCAGGCGTTCGCCTTGCGGGCCCGTTGGCGGAGGCGGTGCTGCTGCGACCGCGGCCGGATCGACGCCGGTGTCCTGCTTGGCCCACGCAAGGCACTGGGAGTCGTCGGTACTGTGCTGCTGCGTGCTCTGGCCCTTGGCGGGGTACGCGCTAGGTTTTTGCGACCACGCCGGCGTCATCGCCGTAAGCAGCACCAAGCCGAGCCCGAGGGTAGTCCTGAAGGAAGTGATGACGTGCATGGCGTTCTCCTGTTGTTGCGGTGATGGTGGGCGGTTGTCAGAACCGGAACGCGTAACCGATCACCGGGCCGCTCATCGTGATGTGGGTCTTCGAACCGCCGGCTTCGATCTCGACGTCGAGATGGCGGTAGCCGAATACCCACGCGCCATTGCCGGTACGGAACTGAGTCACCGCGCTTGCGTTCCAGGTGCCATCGGTATCGCCGAAAGAGCCGTCTCCACGCAGTGTCAGTACCCAGCGGGGGGACAGTGCCCAGGTGTAGCGCGCGCCGACCATGAAGTCGTTGTAGGTACGACCTCCATCGATGCGAATGTTGTTGAAGATCGGATTGTTCGGTTCCAACTGCACCGTCAAATCCACGTCGATGTAGCGCAGGCCGGCGAAGACGTCCACGCCCTGGAAGCGCTCCGGGCTTGGATTCCACACGGCCGCCAGCTCGAACAGGCGCGTATCCAGGTCCGAGTCGATGACGAACCGCGGATGCACACGGTCGTCGGCGATGCCCAGGTAGGTGAAATCTGTGAAGAAGCCAAAGCGATCGCCTTGCCCTTCGATATGGATCTCGAATGCGCCGTCGAGCTTGTCGACCACGTCGCGGAAGTCGGTGTCGTTGCTGGACTCCGACGGCGGCGAGGTGGTTTTCAGATCGGTGCCGATGCTCGCTGCCCAGCCGTAGGGCGCGACGATCCAGTCCATCCGTTCGCCGGCCTGCGCCGTTCCGGCCAGGCTTAGCGACGCTAGCAGGATGCAGAGAGCTGGGCGGATTGCGCGGGGAGTCGTGGTCATGACAGGTTCTCCGGAAGGGAAGGGGCGGCAGCGGGCGGACGCGCCTGACGCGCAAGCCGCGGGTTGAGGCGATAGCTGCCGCACAGTGCGCGCATCGGTGCGGCGATCCGGCGACGGCGCGGGGGGTGCGCTCGGTTTGTCCGGGGGGCGGTGGCGGCGATCGCTCATAGCACCATCTCCACCACGCGCTTCAGCAACTCCGCCAGTGGGATGACGGTCAGCACCAGCGGCAGGAACGGCGCCGCCGCGACCACGACCAGTTGCACCAGCACTCGCAGGTCGAACGGAACCGGGCGCATCTCGCGCACGACATCGCTGCTGCCCGCCATGTCGGCTAACGACTGGACGTCGGCGTTGCCGACCAGCGCCTCGGTGGTCGGTATGCCCGGTCCCAGCCACTTGTTTTCGAACTCGCGCACATAGGTCGCTGCGAGCGCGCCGTATCGGCGCAGGCCATCGCGCCGCGCAGCCATGAGGTCGGGCACGAAGAACAGCATCGGGATCAGCACCTGTGCGACCAGCAACAAGATCAGCAACGCGATTTCGCTGCGGAACTCGACCGCGGTGCGCGCACCCGTCAGGACGCGGCTGGCGATGAGTCCGGACACCACCGCGCCCTGCGCGAACAGCACAGGCATGAAGCCGTACACGCCGTCGCCCATGAAACCCAGCCCGCCGGCGCGGTCCGGATGCGCTGCCTTGATCTCCAGCGGCAGGCGCGACATCTGCCAGAGAAAGCGCCACCAGATCGCCAGCCGGAACCACCAGCGCAGCAGCAGGAACTGGAACATGGGTGCGCTGACATGGACGAACCACCCGCCGGCACGGGTCAGGTCGACGCCGCCAGCGTCGACCGTGGCGTACCAGGTGTCGGTGCGCAGCGCCATGCCGTGTTGCCACAACCAGGGCGCCAGCACGAACACGGTGGCGAGCAGCACCAGTTCCGCGGTCACCGAGTTGCGCAGACGCATCGCCGAATCGATGGCCGCCTGGAATCGCGGCATCGACTCTGCCGGCACGATGCCGCGTTCGCGGAACTGCCAGACGACTTCCCGAGTCCACGAGTGCACGACCGGTTCGGCCAGGATCAGCAAAGGCATCGCGACCAGGAACCGCGCATAGGTCTCGATGTCGTACAGGAACGGCACGCTGACGCCGCCCAGCGCGTGCCCCTCAAGCAAGGTCAGCGCCAGCAATGGCAACCAGGCCAGTGCGGGGATGACCAGCATCCGCCGGTGCAGGAGCTTCAGCGGTGGACGCGCCAGCCGCGTCTTGAGGAATAGCTGGTACAGCGGGCCGCCCAGGATCAACGAAAAATCGCCGTCGCCATCACGCGTTGCCGTGTTCGACTTAGCGGCAGCGTGCGATGGCTTCATTGCCGGCTGCCTGGCCGAAGGCAGGCGATGCACCAGATCGCCAGGGCCAGATGCAGAACAACCGCCGGCCACAGGCCAAGACCGGACAGCCCCAAACCCAGGCCCGCATGGATGAACACGGCCGCGGCCACCGCGTTATAGAACAGCATCGCCGCGACCAGGCTGCGCGCGCCAACCGCGTTGTCACGCTCCAGCCAGCATGCGATGCCCAATGCGAGCAGGCCGGCCCCGGCAATCCGCGCAATCGTCGATCCGGTGGTGGTGGTGTCGAGTGTCGACCCCAACAACAGGGAAGCAGGAAACGACGGCGCGACGAGCAACGCCAGTCCGGTCGCTGCTTCAATTGCAGCCGAGATCGTGAGCAGAGGCTTCATGCGCGTCCCTTGGTCAAGTTCCATCCGGATTCAACGCACCCGGCCCGATTTGCTGGGCCAGGTGCGTTGCGTCGCTGCCGGGGAAGCGCGTCGGAACATGTCCTGTTTCCTGGTTTGGGCAGGACCGGCGCGCGCCATGGCGACCATTCATTGCCGCGCCATCGCAACTCGCAAAGCTTCTTCCGGCGAAACGAGGTGGTCGGCGTTCTCGGCTGCATCGGCGATGGCGATCTCCACGCCCTTGACGGTTCCGTTGAAGGCGTTGCCGTGCGGGCCGTAGTCCGGGGATACGGGCGCGCCAGTGTCCTCGCCAACATCGCAGCCGTCGTCCGCTGAGAAGATCATCGCCAATGTCGCGTCGACGGTCCCTTCGCCGACCTGCTTGCCGTCGGTATACAAGGTCACCTTGCCGCCCTTGCCGAGGCCGCCGCCTGCGTACGCGAACTCCATCCGCACCTGGTGCGCGCCTTCGGGAATAGGTGTGGTCGCTTCGGCGTAATACTGCTTCACACCGCCAAGGTTGTAGCAATATTTGAGCTTCCCGCCGTGCGCATAGAGCGTCCAGCCGCCAATGTTCGCGCCTTGGGCGATGATCACGCCTTGGGCGCCGCCTTTTGGCACGACGATCTCGGCCGTCACCGCGTGCGACTTGTTCTTGACGCTGATGACGCAGTTCTCGGACAGCCGACCCATGCCCCCGAACAGGAGTTGCCGGTTGCCCTTGATCAACGTCGGGCGACCGGCGGTGTCGGGATTCATCTTCTTGCCGATGTCGTCGTCCAGCGGCAGCACGTTGTAGCGCACGGCTTCCATCAGCCACAGCCTCTGAAGCTCTTTCAGCTTCTCCGGCATCTGCTTGGCAAGATCGTTGGCCTGGCTCCAATCCTTGTTGGTGTCGTACAGCTCCCAGACGTCATTGTCGAAGGCCGGCACGGTCTCGCCGATCAGCAGCCACGGCGTCTTGTGCCGCGTCACCGCGGTCCACCCCTTGTGGTAGATGCCGCGGTTTCCGAACATCTCGAAGTACTGGGTCTCGCGCCGTTCGGCAGCCTTCGGCTCATTGAACGAATACAGCATGCTGACGCCTTCGATGGGGCGCTGCGCGATCCCGTTCACGGCGACCGGTTCGGGCAGGCCCGCCGCTTCCAGTACCGTCGGCGCGACATCGATCACGTGGTGGAACTGTGTACGCTGCTCACCCTTGCCCTTGATGCCGTTTGGCCAGTGCACCACCGTGCCGTTGCGGGTTCCACCCCAATGCGACGCGACCTGCTTGGTCCATTGGTACGGCGTGTTCATCGCGTGCGCCCATGCGACCGCGAAATGGTTGTACGACTCGGTGCCGCCAAGCTTGTCCAGCCGCTCCATCAGGTACTCCGGTGTTTCCAACGCGGCCATGCCGTTGAAGTTGAGCATCTCGTTGAACGTTCCGTTGAGCGTGCCCTCGGCCGACGCGCCGTTGTCGCCGATGATGTAGTAGACGAGCGTGTCGTCGAGTATCCCGAGTGCCTGCAAATTGTCGAGCAGGCGTCCAACATGATGATCGGCGTACTCAAGGAAGCCGGCATACACCTCCATCTGCCGCGCCAGTACCGGCTTCATTGCGTCCGGCGTGTCTTCCCAGGATGGAATCTCCTTGTGCCGCGGCGTGAGCTGGCAGTCGGCGGGAATGACGCCAAGCTTCTTCTGTCGCGCAAACGTCTCTTCACGCAGCTTGTCCCAACCTTGGTCGAACTTGCCCTTGTACTTGTCAGCCCACTCCTTCGGCACGTGGTGAGGCGCGTGAGTCGCACCTGGCGCGAAATACACGAAGAACGGCTTGTCCGGCGCCAGCGCCTTCTGTTGCCCGATCCAGCCGATCGCCTTGTCGGTCATGTCTTCCATGAAGTGGTAGCCCTCTTCGGGCGTCTTCTTGGGCTCGACCGGCGTCGTACCCTGGTACAACGTCGGATACCACTGGTTTGCCTCGCCGCCGATGAAACCGTAGAAATATTCGAAACCACCGCCGCCGGTGGGCCATGAGTCAAACGGCCCGATCGGGCTGGTCTGCCAGACCGGCACTTCGTGGCATTTTCCGAACTGCGCGGTGTTGTAGCCGTTGAGCTTCAGGGTGCGCGCCAGCGGCGAGCAGTTGTCCGGCAGGATCGAGTTGTAGCCCGGCGATCCGGTTGCGATTTCAGTGATGCATCCCATGCCGACGGAGTGGTGATTGCGGCCGGTCAGCAGAGCTTGCCGGGTGGGCGAGCACAACGCCGTGGTGTGGAAGCGGTTGTACTTCAAGCCGCCAGCAGCAAGACGTTCCGCGTTGGGTGTCTGGCACGGGCCACCGAATGCACTCGATGCGCCAAAGCCGACGTCGTCGATCAGGAGGATGAGCACGTTCGGCGCACCCTTCGGCGGGCGCAGCTGATCGATCGGCGGGAACTTGGTGTCCGGATCCTTCGCGTCGAATGTGATCAGGCGGGCCGGCTGCAGGCCATGGATCGGCAGTTGTGATCGATTTTTCTTGTCTTCGTTGCTCATCTCGTAGGTCCTTTCATTGGAATGCTGATAAGAGATTGGTACGACGCTTGAAGGGAACGGTTCCCGCTCGCTTGATCGCCGGGCTAACACCAATCACGGCTCTGCTGGCAATCCGGCGGCGGCTTTTGCCGACTGAAAAAGGCGACACCTCATCTGCGTGCAACACGGGTCACGAGCCCGCGCACGATCAGATACGGCACGATCGCCAGCGCCAGAGCCACAACGATCGTTTCGCCCGGATAGACGAAGCGCTGCACGATGACCTGGTAGATGACATCGAGTACCAGCGCCAGGACGAACACCTTGCCGACGCTTTTCCATCCATCCCTGATCATTTCGCGGCGGTGGGTTGGATCGGTCAGCAGCGCCCAGAAATACGGTGGCTTGCCTGCCTTGGCATCCTTCAGTCCCGACGTCACCGCAAAGATCACGGCCATCAGTGGCTGCAGAAGCAAACGGAACTTCATCGGACCGGTGACCCGGTCATGCAGGTTCTCCACTACGCGAATCCAGATGTCGTCCATAGCTGCCTCCCGGCGCGCGTCGGCGTGGACTACTTACTGCAGGAACAGCCAGGCCGCGGTCGCGCCGCCACCCAGCAGCAAAAGGACCGTCACCGAAATAACCGCGCGGTGAAGGGGCCGGAACACACCTTGTTCGATGTCATGGTTGACGTGCCAGTAGCGGTACAGCGACCACGCCACCAGCGCCAGGCCGACGATGACCATGCCGGCGCCCGCGTTCTCCGTGTCGCGAAGCAATGGGCGATGCTGCGTTCCGGAAAGCACGTGCTTCTCTTGCAGGAAGATCGCAAACCGGTTGATGGTGATACCGAAGCCGATCAGCGAGATCGACGTGCGCAGATAGGCCAGGTGCGTGCGTTCGTTGGCGAGGTGGGAGCGAAGGTCCGACAGCCCCGTCCGCCTGATCGACAGCTTGGTGCGATGCGTCGACAGCAAGGTCGATGCGGTGCCGCTGTCCTTGCCTTCGATGGATTGAGCCAGATCTTGCGGAAGGTCTGGATTCGATGGTTCTGACGTGTTCATGTCGCCTCCGACAGGCGCGATGCCGCCTCAAGATCGCGCTCAAGGAAGTAGTTGAGGAACGTGCGGATCACCGCGATCGCGGCGAGTTCGCCGATGGCCTGCCAGTCCGGTGAAATCGCAGTGCGTACGACATCGGCGGCAAGCATGAATTCCAGCCCCACCAGCAACCAGCGCGCCATGCTCAACCAGGCTTCGCGGCGTATGCCATGGGTGATGCCGCCACGCAGCTGCCGCCGCAGCAGATGCCAGGTCGCTTCAACGCCACCGGTCGCGACGATCAGGATCGACATCGCCTCCAGGGCGAGGGCGACGTATTCGGCAAGGGTCTGGAAGTATGCTTCCATGGATCACTCCGCAAACACATCGCGGCGCACCACGCAGCGGAACCCGAGGTGCGAGGTCGAGGTGTCCACCGGCTGCGCCATGCGCGCCGCAGGACGGTAGCGGCGGCAGTAGTTGGGCGCGCACAGATGCGAGCCGCCCTTCATTACCTTGCGTGGTATGCGGATCGGCTGCGCCGGATCGTAACTCTCGTCAAGGTTCGCGCCGCGAGGGTTGTTTGGAATGCAGCAGCTTTTCACCGCGGCAGCAGGATGGCGCGGCCGGTACCAGTCGCAGGTCCATTCCCATACATTGCCGATCAGGTCCTGCAAGCCGTAAGCGTTGGCCGGGTATGCGCCGACCGGCGACGTGCCAACGTGACCATCCTCGGCGAGGTTCTGCCACGGAAACTCGCCTTGCCAGATGTTGGCCATGTGCCGCCCGCCGGGCGTCAGTTCGCTGCCCCACGCATATTCGCCTTCAACGCCCCCGCGTGCCGCCCATTCGAATTCCGCCTCGGTGGGAAGCGCCTTGCTGGCCCAGCGGGCATACGCTTCGATATCGGCGTAGGCCACATGCACGACGGGATGATCGTCGCGTCCTTCCAACGAGCTGCTGGGTCCTTGCGGATGCCGCCAGTCGGCGCCGGGGATGAATTGCCACCACTGATAATGATCCTGCAGACCTACGCGCCCCGGCGGCGGCACGAACACGACCGACGCGGGAGTCAGCATCGAAGGATCGGCACCGGGATAATCGGCCGCATCCGGCGCGATTTCGCAGAACGTCACGTGTCCGGTTGCTTCCACGAACTCGCGGAACCGCGCGTTCGTGACCGGCGCGACATCCATCCAGAAACCATCGACTTCGACTGGATGCGCAGGCGCTTCTTCCGGATAGTGGTGGTCCGATCCCATGCGGTACTCGCCTGCGGGCACCCAGACCATCCCAGGGAACGGCGCGGCTGCCTGCGCGATGGCCGAGGCCGTGGTCATCACGTTCATAGGAGGTTTCCTTCGGGCATGGAAAGGGTGGAGGAGGGGGCATGCTCGTTCGCTTCGCGCGGCATGGCGAACACCACCTGGTCGTAGTTCCAGAGTTGTTCGAACAGGGTGCGTGCGATCGGTAGTGCCGCGTCGTCCACGGCGCTGTCGCTATCGACGGCGCTGTCTCTATCAGCGATGTCCCTGATCGTCCGCGCCCCGTCGATCCTGTCGAAGAGGATCTTCTGTCGCGCATCAACAGGCAGGTACACATCGGTGCAGGTGTGGGAACGGTTGATCAGCACCGCCTCGGCACTCGCGGGCAGGTTCTTCTGCACGGCGATGGTCTCGGGAAGACGGATGGGCACGTAGTCGAGCCACGCATCGCCATCGAACGAAAGGGAAGGGCGTCGCGCGTAGTCGTTGCGATACGCAACCAAGCTGTGGTGAACCATGGAGCCGCGGAACAATTCCACCGCGGCGTACTGTTCTGAAGCGGGAAGCTGTTCCAGTCGCGAACGGTGTGGTGACGACGCGAACAAGCCACATTGGGGAAGGTAGGCCGCCTGTCGCAGCCAACGCCCGAATTCGAGGCCGGCACCTGCCAGCAGATCGAACATCTGCGGTACCGAATAGGCGCGATCCTGCGGGTGCAGCAGTGCATCCGCCAACCCGGCTTCGCTATGGAAATCGCGCATGTTGTGGAGCAACGGCACCAGAGGATGCTCGCGCGGAAGCATGCCCAATGCTGAGGCGAGTTCGTGGATCTCGCTTGACGTGCTACCGATCCCCAGCCGCCGGCAGTAGTCCTGCAGCATGTACACGCCGGTGCGTCCATAGGGCGCGTACAGCATCAGATGCATGGCACCGTCGGGCGCCAGCACCTCGCGCAGGGCGCGCAGGCCATGGTCGGGATCGGGAAGGTGGTGCAGCACACCGGTGCAGACCACCTGGTCGAATTCGCCGGCGAGGTCCGACGCACGTTCGACGGGCATCACCTTCAGTTGGAGGTTATCCAGACCATGGCGATCCTTGAGCCGTTGCGTCTGTGCGATGCTGGCTTGGCTGACGTCGATGCCCGTCACCTGCGCGCGTGGCCAGCGGACTGCGTACTTCGCAGCTTGCGAAGTGCCACAGCCGGCGACGAGGATGCGTCGGTCGTCGCGGTAGCCTTGCGTTGGCCAGAACAGCGCAGCGTCCGCGCGCCGGCGGGCGTCGTCCCAGGATTGGCGATAGGCGTCGAGGCTCTCGATAGGCGGCGGGTAGGGATGTGTCTCATAGAACGTGCTGACCGTCTGCGCAGTTCCGGACTCGGCCGCCGCTGCGTCCCGATCGCCGGACACAGGAGCACCGCCACCCGGAGGCGGCGGTGCTCCACGCGGTGCGGATGCATCCATCAGCTTCCCTTCATGCCCGCAGCGAGCGATTCCATGACCTTGTCGAGGCTGAAGCTGCCGGCCTTCTGGCTTGGCGGGAATTCCTTGAACGTGGAAAGGAACTTGCCGACGATGTCCTGCGCCGGCACCAGCATGAAGGCGCGGTCAAGCCGCCACTTCGAATAGCCGATCCCGATTTCGTGCGCCTGCTCGAACGGATCCGAACGCAAGTTGGTGAGAAGCGGGAAGCGCAATTCCTCGAAGGGCCGTTGCCAGACCTCCAGGCCTTCTGCGTTCTGTACCTGGAAATTGAGCTTCCAGTTGCCGTAGCGCAGCGCCACCAGCGAACCGTCGTCGTTGAAGTAGAAGAACTCCTTGCGCGGAGTCTCGCCCTTGCCGGCCAGTGCGTCGGTGATGTTGTAGCCGTCCAGGTGGACCTTGTAGGTCTTGTCGCCGACCTTGTAGCCGGTCAGCAATTTCTCCTTGACGTCGGGCACGCCGGCAGCGGCCAACAGCGTCGGCAGCATGTCCTCGTGCGCGAACAGTTCGTTGCTGACGGTGCCGGGCTCGATCACGCCCGGCCAACGGATAGCACAAGGCACCCGATAGCCCCCTTCCCAGTTGGTGTTCTTCTCGCCACGGAACGGCGTGCAGCCGCCATCCGGCCAGCTGAAGGATTCGGAGCCGTTGTCGGTCGAGTACATGACGATGGTGTTTTCGTCCAGGCCGAGCTCCTTCAGCTTCGCGAGCATCTCGCCGACATGCTTGTCATGCTCGACCATGCCGTCGGGATAGGTGCCCAGGCCGGTGACCCCTTCGCTCTCCGGCCGGAGGTGCGTGAAGATGTGCATCCGGGTGGCGTTCCACCACAGGAAGAAGGGCTTGTCTTCCTTCTTGGCGTCTTCCAGGAAGCGCTTCGCTTCTGCGGTGACCTCGTAGTCGATCGTTCTCATGCGTTCTATGTTGAGCGGTCCGGTGCTCTCGATCTTCTGAGTGCCATCCGGATTTGCCCAACAATGCAGGACTCCCCGGGTCTTGTACTTCTTGATCATCTCCGGATCTTTGAAATAGTCGGGATTCTCGGGCTCCTGTTCCGCATTGAGGTGATAGAGCGAGCCGAAGAACTCGTCGAAACCGTGCGCGGTCGGCAAGGTATCGTCGGCGTCGCCGAGATGGTTCTTGCCGAACTGGCCAGTCTTGTAGCCTTGGCCCTTGAGTAACTCGGCGATCGTTACATCCCGCGCCTTGAGCCCTTCCTTGGCGCCGGGCAATCCAACCTTGAGCATCCCGGTGCGGAAGCCGACCTGGCCGGTGATGAAGCAGGCGCGACCGGCGGTGCAGCTTTGCTGGCCGTACCAGTCGGTAAACAGCGCGCCGTCCTTGGCGATGCCGTCGATGTTGGGGGTTTTGTAACCCATCATTCCCTGGTTGTAGGCACTGACATTCCAGTAGCCGATGTCGTCACCCCAGAGGATGAGGATGTTGGGCTTGCGTTTCGTTGCCATGGTCTTCTCCATTCTGGTGCGAATACGCGGAGGCGACTCCGCCCGCGCTGGGGATAAGGTTTCAACGTCGTTGATCGAAATTTGGCAAAGGATTGCCGGTCCTGGCGGACACCTCGCGAAGCTAGTCGGCGAGGGGAACCTGTGCCGCCTGCTCGAAACGCACGATCGCGCGCAGCTTGTTCTCTACCTGCAGGTAGCGCACTGCCTTGACCGCAGGGATTACCTTCCTGAGCTTGCGGAAGGTGTGTTCCATCTTCACGGCTTCGTCTTTCTCCAGATCCAGCGCGTCCTCGGCGATCGCGGTGGCGGTCGCATCATCAATCGCGCCGGCGTTGTAGGCTCTGGCGTACTTCAGGATGTTGTCGAGGCGGCGCTGGTTGAACCCGCGCAACGCTTCCTGGTACGCCTCATAGATCGGCCAGAACTTGGCGCCTTCCGGCGGTGTCAGTGCCAACTGCTCCTCGACAAATGCCCGCTTCTCCGGACCAACTTCACTTTCGAGCGCATGCATCTCCGCGAAGCTTGCCGCTTCGTCGGCGGTGTACCCAGGGCTCTTGCTTTCCTGTGACCAGGCCGGGGCGGCAATGAGCGCAGCAATCAGACCCAAACGAGCTAGTGCAAACATGACGTGTCCTCGTGATTCGATGGATGGATGGCATGCGGTTGCGTTCAACCGCCGGCCTTGAACGGGTACTTCGCAAAGATCTCGGCTACGGCTGCGCGTATCGCGGCTTGGCGATCTTCCTGCGATTTCTTGGTGACGCGACCCACCGCAACGCCTTCCCAAACCAGTTGCTTGCGCCGTGCATCCACGATGTCGATGTTGAGCGTGCCTTCGACGTATTGATCGACCCGCGTCTCGTAGCCGTAGCCACCCCAGCCGCCGTAGTAGCCGCGGCGGTAGCCGTAATACATCGGAGGTGGCGCGGGGGTCTGGCTGACTCGCGTTTGCTGCGCCAACCTGGCATTGAAGTTGATCAGAAGATCGGGCTGAGTTTCGCCATAGCGGTAGCCGCGGGCTTCCATTTCGCGCTGCACGGCCGACTTCAAGGTCTGCGTGACCAGCGATTCATAGCCGGCGGAGTCCGTACCCAGCGGATCAAAAAAACCGAACGTGCGGTATGCGCTGAAGTCTGCGCTGCGATCGTAGTCGGCGGTGGTGGACACCGGACTGCTTGCGCAGCTCGATAGCAGCCACCCGGCAACGACCAACAACAGTGCGCGCAGCGAACAGTGCATGGCGATCTCCTTCAGACGGCGACGGCTGTCGCCGAACGTGCAAACGGGGTTCATGTGCTGTCTCCGGATCGAACGCCGATACCGCAACCCTCAATTGAGATTGTTGTCCCGGTAGTACTTGGTGCCCTTGACTGTCAACTCAGCGGCCAGCCCGTCATCAGTGATCTGATAGACCCATACGCCTGGGGATACCGACATTGCGCCGGCGTAGGACACGCCTTTGCCTGAAGCCTGCGCTCCCAGCGTCGCTTGGCTGCCGAACTGATAGCCCTGGTTGACGAATGCATCGAAGGCGCTTTGCGTTTCGAATACCCAGACCAAGCGGAACTTCTTCACGCCAAATCCCAGGCCGGCCTGCACCTCGGCCATGCGCATGAAGATTTCCTGGCGCTTGGCGTTATTGACGGCCAGGCCTTCGCCGGTGCCGCCACCGGCAACCAGGATCTTCATCCCGAAATTGCTGAAAACCGCATACCCGGCGGCGCTTTCCACCGTCTGTTTCGCCGCTGGCTGACTGGCATAGAGCTGCTGCAAAGTATTGCGCGCCATCGTACGCACCTCGTTACGCGCCTCATCCAAGGGTGCTGAAGGGTTCTCCCCCGGCACGGGATCGCGAACGTTGCTGGTACTGCAGCCGGCGAGGAAAGCGAAGCAGATGAAGGCAAGCGGCATGGCGATGTGCTTGGCGCGTGGCATGGTTCGATTTCCTTGTTCCCCGGCGGTCATCCCGTGTTGCATGGCCAGCCGACGTGGGCTTGATGTGGGAAGGATTGGTTGCGGATTCTGGCGGCGGCCGCCGCAGCATTGAAATTGGCATTGAGGGAGGGGCCGAATGCCCTTTGGTGCATGCGCGTACCCGCACAAGCGCCGGATGACGCAAATCAGGACTGCAACGTGCGCGCGACCAGCGCGAGCAGTGCTTTGCCTTCGAACGGTTTCAACAGATAGGCGGCGCAGGCGCGTTCGGCCTGTGCGCGTACCGCGGGATCGTCATGAGCGGTAATGAAGATCCAAGGCGGCGTAGGCCCCTGTTCGGCCAGTCGTCGATGCAGTTCGAACCCGGATGCGCCGGGAAGGCGGACGTCGCACACCAAGCAGCGGCTGGAATTCCAAACGCGTGCGCCTTCCAACGCGTCCAGCAGTGCTTCCGCGGACTCGTAGGCGTCTACCTGGTAGCCGGAGCCGCACAGCATGCGCTCGATTGCCTGGCGCATGCTCCTGTCGTCTTCGACCAGTACCACCTCGTGTGTCGCGCTCGCCATGCTGGGCTCAGGGTCCCGCCAGGAGGATTCGTCGGCGCTGGATCAGCACCGCTCCATCATCCGCAGTCTCCGGCGCACGCGTAATTGCTCATTGGGGTGGCTGTCGATGCCCTTTGGGGCAGGGCGGGGCTCAGAGGATCGGCGAGCGGCTACCGCCAGGCGCGGGGGATCGGCCGCAGGCAAGCCGTGAAATCATGCGGCTGTTTTCTCCTCACCTACAGCCGACGATTCGGAACGGGATGCTGTATCCAGCTCGAGTTGCACGGCCAGATGCACCAGCTGGGCGACCGAATGCACATTAAATTTTTCCATCACATGCGCGCGGTGCGCTTTCACCGTCCTTTCGCACGTACTGAGTGAAGCCGCGATCTGTTTGTTCAAGCGGCCCGCAACGACTTGTTCGAAGACCGAGCGTTCGCGTGGTGTGAGCGAAGAGAAATTGCGACGGATATGCTGCTTCATCAGCTCGCTTTCGCGTCGATTGGCATCGCGCTCGATCGCGGTTGTGACTGCGGAAATGAGCGCGTCGCGGTCGATGGGTTTGGTCAGGAAATCCACCGCGCCGCGGCGGATCGCCAGCACGCTCATCGGAATGTTCCCAAACCCGGTAATGAAGACGACGGGAAGCGCATCGGGGCGCCGCATCAGCGCCAGTTGCAGATCCAAGCCGCTGGGACCCGGCATGCGGACATCCAGGAGAAGACAGCCTGGACTATCGCCTGACCACGCCAGCAGATAATCCCCGGCGGAGGCATACAGGCGGACTTCAAAGCCTAGTGCCGACAACAGCCGGTGCAGCGCGTCGCGCACGGATGAATCGTCATCAACCACATGTATCACTCCACTGGGTGCGGCCATATCCTTTCCCCTTCCCGAGATCAACGGCGCCTTCACATCCGAACATGTTGGTGGAACGTCTTTACTCCTGCCTAGTGCCGTTTGGCAACTTTCTGCTGATTCTTTGACCTCAGTCCGACGAATGGTAGCCTCCTCTCCGGGCGTCGACCTAGGCGGGTGAGCTACCCGTCGGCATCATCGTAGGGTGGTAGCGTTATCTTGAATGTGGCGCCGGAATCGCGGTTGTTCTCCACTCTGATTCGGCCGCCATGCGCCTCGACAATGGAGCGTGCGATCGACAATCCAAGTCCCATGCCGTGCGGTTTGGAGGTATAGAAAGAGTCGAACAGATGACTCAGCTGTTCGGCGGGAACACCTGGACCGGCGTCGCTGATCCATATCTCGATTTCTCGATGGGAGGTGCCGGAGACACCGATGACGATAGGGGCGGGCGCCGTGGTTCCGTTGTGGGAAACGCTCATTGCTTCTACCGCATCCATCGCGTTCAACATCAGGTTGATCAACACTTGCTCAAGATGCGCGCGATCTCCGCGCACGTAGGCATGCTGTGGCGATAGGACGCTCGCGACGGGAATTCGCCGACGGCGCGCCTCCGGCTCCAGCAACGCGATGACATCCGCCGCGATCGCGTTGGCATCGAGCTTCTCCATCTCAAGCTCGCGCTTGCGCACCAATGTCCTGACATGGCGAATGACATCGCTCGCACGTAAGCCATCGCGACGTACGTCCGCCAGGATGTGGCGGATTTCATCCAAAGGAGGATCGGCGCGATCCAGCAGAATCTCGCCGGCATCGACGTTGCTAAGAATGGCGCCCAAAGGCTGGTTGATTTCATGAGCGATGGATGCGGTCAGTTCGCCGACTATCGAAAGTCGCGATGCGTGTGCGAGCTCCTGCTGCTGCCGCTTCGCCGCCGCTCGCCCATCGGCGACTGTTCCGGCAAGTTCGTACATCATCATGCCGACAGTGACGAGGAATGCGCTCAACGTCAGCGACGTCATTTCCAGCGTTCCCAGCTGCGGGACCACCAGTTGGACCATGGCGGCGACAACCACCAAGCCGACGCCCACTGCCAGGACTGAGCCGCGGAAACGAGCGGCAGAAAACCAAAGCCGGCGCGCGCCACCAAGCGCCAGTCCAAGAAGAAGGATGAGTGCCGCAAAGGCAGCCGCAGCGCATACGTTGGCTATGGCGATCACGCTGATGTCAACAAACAGTGGGAGCGCATTTCCAAGTGCCGCTACCGTCAAGAGTAGAGTGACAGCCAGCGCAGCGCGGCGCCGTGGGTGATTGCCTCCGGCATATTCGGCGGTGAACCAAGCGACCGCGACAAGCCAGGCCAATACCGAAGCCGGTAGCCCGGGCAGCTCCGCTGACAAACCATTGGCAGACACGGTGTCGGGTGCGACCGCATGAGCAGCCGCCGCGCCAGCGGCGCTGAAGCAGGTCAAGGCAAACCACAGATGCTCTCGCCCTGCCGAGTGGCGCATCCAGATCAAAATATGATGGGCGCCAGCCGTCGCAAATACGGCCGCCAGCAGGATCAACGCACCAATAACCATGCTCACCTGCTCTTTGAAAGGAGGGACGGCTTTAGTTGCAATTGGTTACGGCTTCGCACCCCACAGAACACAGTCGCCGACCGTGAGGCGTCCGGCATCTAGCCATGTACTTATCGTCCGCCCCGAAGATTTCGCTTCCGCGTCCTACACATGCCTAGATAGCAGATCGATCTAGCCAGAAACGGAATCTGGCGCACAGGTCGGTCATCTGTTGTCCGAGGTGTTGGCACAAGCTCCCAGAAGAGAAACGGCTGCGTGGTTCAACCCGCCCCTGTAATAACGCCTACGGAGTGCGAAGTCTAGTTTTGCAAATTGGCGCTTGGCATTGTCCCGAAGGGCACGCTTAGCTGCCCTTCGGGACAATGCCGATCGCGCAAAGGGGCATTGGCTAAGATTTTTCCCAATAGTGTGCATTCCGAAGCGTCTTTAAGCTTTGCGCTGTAGGCACGGCATTCCGCCGGGCCGGGCTCTGCACGACGCAAGTTCTGGCATCCAAGGCACGGGAGAGCCAGAAGTGATGAAGAAAAGTATGAAGCATCGCCGCTATACGATTGGTCCCGCGCCGGGCCGGCCATTCCATGTGGGGCGCACACCGGATGGAGGACAGCTAATTCTGGGTCTGATGTTCTCGGAAATGATTGCCTACGTGTTCGATTCCGACGGTCATCTTGTTTCGCGCGAGCGAGAGACGTGGCGGAAGCCGGAGATGGTGCGGAATGGTACGGGAGTTTATTGGCTGTACGAGCCCGGAACGCGGAGCGAGGTCGAGAGAAAAGTTGTCGACTGGATGCGCGAACTCCGTGTTACGGAAGAAGCGATCTTGATCAATGCTTTTTTCGATGCCGAGTACAACGTCGGCATCGAGGACGTTCCCCAATGCCTGGAGTCGCCTATCAAAGGCGAGACAGACAACGAAAGACGCGAGCGGGATGTGGAGAGAATCGGCTGGATCCAATCCGGGAAGTTCATTTTCTGGTGGGAGCTGGACTATTGGATGGCGAGCGACGGCACGTAATTTCCAATCTGCACCACAGGCCAGAAGTGGTTGTCGAGTCGTGGGATGTTTAACTCTTCTTCTGGATGACCGGCCGGCTTAACTAAGGAACCTCTGAATAATTGTCGTCGTCCCCGCGAAGGCGGGGATCCAGCGACTTAAACCATTGAAAGCAAAGGCACTGGGTTCCCGCCTTCGCGGGAAGCGCTTTTCAACAGCCGAATGGCTGGTCATGACGAGCAAAAGCCGAATTATTCAGGCCTTCCCTAAGTGCGGTTCTCAACCTGAGACATTCCTCCCGCCATTGCCATCAGTTCTTCAAAGGGAATTGGCCGGGAAAAAAGATAACCTTGTCCAATCTGGCACCCAAGCTCCAGGGCCAATGTGCGCTGCTCTTCGGTCTCTATGCCTTCGGCCACGATGGATTGGCCCATCTGGAGCGCCAGCTCAACGGCGGATTGCATGAAGGCCCGTCCTTGCACGCTCTTGGGCGCGGCAGTTACGAAGCTCCGGTCGATCTTCAGTTCGGTGCTGGGCAACTGCGAAAGCAGTTGCATACTGGATGCGCCAGTACCGTAATCGTCCAGAGATATCTTGAAACCGAACAAGCGTAGGCGAAGCAGGGGTTCGAGAATCTTCGCCAGGTCATCGACCAGGTGTGTTTCCGTTATCTCCAGCGTGAAGTCTGAAGGTTCGCCCAGACCGGTCGCCACTGCATCCAACATTCGTTCCACGATGTCCGCGTGGTGCAGGTTCTTCAGCGATACGTTGATGGCGAAGTCGAGAAAGATCCCCCTGTGCGCAGCAATTTTCCGGTCATGCGCGGCTTGGGCCAGCACCGCCAAAGTCAACTCGTCGATCAAACCGCATTGCTCCGCCGCATCGACCACACGGGCAGAAGGCACGATGCCGGACGTTGGATCGGTCCAATGCAGCAATGCTTCCACGCCTACCATTCGACCGGAACGCAAATCCATCTTCGGTTGGTAGAGCAAGCGCGCCGCGCCATTCTCGATACCCCCGCTCAAATAGGGAGCGTCCAAGTGAGCATGCACCGAGTCAGCGCGAGGAAGCGCGGTATCGGGCCGATAAAGGTTGAGCAGGGATATCAACGGCTCGCGCGCAACCGGTTTGCGTAGCACCCCAAGCAAAATGAGTTGCTTGGCTTCGACGAACTGACGGCTGGAGTCCAGAATGCGCGAGTGTTCGCCGCTGACCAGAATGATCGCCGGGCGTTGCTCGAATGCCGCGATCTGGCTCATCAGTTGAATACCGTCCATGCCCGGCATGTTGAGGTCGCATATGAGCAGGTGGACAGTGCGCCTGGAAAGATGCTCAAGGGCTGCCTGTCCACCATCGGCAATGTCGATCTGCGCGAATCCGCAATCGCGCAGAAGCATCGCAATCAGTTCCGTCATCAAGGGGTCGTCATCGACTACCAATGCACGCAAGCCAGAGAATGGGTGGTTAGGCACAGTTGGCGCAGTCCCGAGGAAGGTCCCGGGGCGACTTTAGAGCAGGCGTTTCGCGTTGACAAACAGCGACAAGTGGAGTGACATTGAATCAGCCAGGCAATCGTTCGTCTTATGGAGGCGCAGAGGCTTGGATAGGGGACATACCTGGGTAGAGGAAAAAGGCTGCTCTCGCCGCGCATTGGAGGGCGTACCTTTATGGTTCGCCGTTGCAGAGCCAAGCGTATTGCCCCGCCAGTCTGTTCGCCGGGCGCGAACGATCCCGACTCCGGCGAAGTTCCATAACGATATTTCCCTACGGTCGCCCAGAAGCCTGCCGTGTTGGCTGACAGGAATGCACGCCTGTCTCTTGAAGATCATCCGGCGAATAGGAGTGTCCGCTCTGTTTAGTGCGCAAGGCACCGTTTCTCGGACTGTAAACTCTGCTTGGGGGTGTCAATGAACGCTGCGGATGAAACAGAGCTTCGCCAACAGCTTGATGTCAGTAAAGCGCGCCTGGATATCGCAATGCGCGCTGCACAAATGGGGACCTGGGCCTGGGACGCGAGGAGCGACGAGTTGGATCTCGATACTTTTGAGCGCCAGCTGTTTGGTCTTGGCGAGGGGCCGTACAAGGCCGCGGAACTGGCGGTGCATATCCATCCGGAGGATATCGGCCCTTTCAGGGATGCGGTTCGGCGTGCGCTAAAGGAGGGCGTAGCTGTCGATTACGACTTTCGAGTTCCGACCAAAGAGGGCGGTTGGTCCTGGGTCGAAGGTTCGGCCATCCGGCATAGCATGCCGGGCAAACCGACTTATCTGATTGGCGTCAATCGCGACATCACCCAGCGCAAACGCGAGGCGCTCGAACTTAGCCAGGCTAAACATGAGTCCGAGCGCGCATTGGCCGCATTGGTGCAGTCGCGTGCGGATCTGGAGTTGGCGCTGCGTAGCGGGCGTCTCGGCGTCTGGCATTCCGAAGTTCGCGGCGCCGATACTGCCGACCGGGACAGCCCCGGCCAATTAGGGCTCGAGCAACCAGTCGACTGGGACGTCAACACACGCCGTATCTTCGGCCGCGGACCGGACGAACCCGTCACACGGCGGCACTACTTCGAAGCTCTGCATCCGGAAGACCGGGAACGGGTGTTGGCTGGCCTTGCGCACTCAGGCGGCGGCGAGTACGCCGACCAGTACAGGATCATCCTTCCCGACGGCCAGGTACGCGTGATCGCCGTGTACGCCGCGGCGCCTACGATGCGGGTCGACCCCGATACCGCCGAGGACGTGTACTCGATGACGGGCATCGTTCACGACGTTACCGATGAGGAAACACTTAAAGCCAACCTGCGCCACAAGGTGCGCGAGGCGCAGCAGGCCACCAGCGACCTGGAGCAGGCTCGCGCCGCTCTGGAGTTGGCGTTACGCAGTGGGCGGCTGGGAGTGTGGGGCTCCGAGTACCGCGACGTCAGCGAAGCCGACAGTACGGATGACCCAGGGCTTGAGGACCCGGTCGACTGGGACGTCAACGTCCGCCGCATCTTCGGTCGCAGCGCTGACGAGCCGGTGACTCGCAGGGATTTCTTCGAAGCTTTGCACCCCGATGATCGGGGGCGAGTCCTGGATCAGGTGCGGGACGCCGCTGAGCGCGGCGGGTACTACACGGACAAGTACCGGATCAGGCTCCCGGACGGTCGGATGCGTTGGGTTGAGATACACGCCACGATCGAGCCGCGTGATGCTTCGGACGCCAACGCAAATAGACGGATTACCGGCATTGCCCGGGACATCACCGACGAGGAGAACCTCAAGGCGGACCTGCGCAAAACGGCTCTTGAGGCGCAGTTGGCGATGGAGGCGAAGGCCCGCTTCCTGGCGATGATGAGCCACGAGATCAGGACGCCAATGAACGGCGTGGTCGGCATGATCGAGTTGCTGCTCGAAACTTCGCTGAGCGCCGAGCAGCACCAGATGCTCAGGACCTGCAAGGACTCGGCGTTCGCACTGCTGACCGTCATCAACGACATCCTGGATTTCTCGAAGATAGAGGCCGGCAAGCTTGAACTGGAGCATACGCAGCTGTCATTGCGTCGCCTGGCGGAGAGCGTAGGCGAATCGCTCGGCACTCATGCGACGCAGCGCGGTATCGATCTGGATATCGATATTTCCCCCGAGGTGCCACGCCGCGTCATCGGGGACAGGGTTCGGTTGCGCCAGATACTGACCAATCTCATCGGCAACGCCATCAAGTTCACCGACCGCGGCGGCGTGGTGGTTACCGTATCGATGGAGCGGGGAGGCGCGAACGCGGAGCATGGAGCCCCGATCCACGTACGCTTCGAAATCGCCGATAGCGGGATCGGCATGGATGAGGACACGCTAAAGAACTTGTTCCAGCCGTTCCAGCAAGCCGATGCAGCGACGACGCGCCGCTTCGGCGGTACTGGACTAGGGCTGAGCATCGTCAAGCATCTGGCCGAGCTCATGGGCGGTTGGGTGGAGTGCGAAAGCCAACTGCTACATGGCAGTCGCTTCAGTGTGGTGATTCCCTTCAAGACGGTGGCCGCCAGCGAATACGACTGGGGCTACTCGATCACCGGCGTTCGCGTGCTGGCGCTGGTGGCGCGGAAGTTGCGGCAACGGATTCTCACCGATCTTCTGCGGCAGTTCGGCGTCAATGTCGAGTTCTTCGACTCGGCCGAAAAACTTCTGATGCGTGCGCAAGCGGGCACGTCGGAGCGTTCGTTCGATCTTGTCTTGCTGGACCGGGACTGGACGATCTCCGAATGCGCCGGTCTGCGTCGTTGTTTCGACGAAATCCGGGCGCTGTGCGACGTGCCGTTCGTCGTCGTGCGTTCTTCGGAATCCCTGCATGCGCAGTTGATCTCCAATGCGACGCTGGTCAATGGCAACCCGTTGACTCGCGCCAATCTGATCCCTGCCATCGCGGTGGCGTTGGGGCGGATTAGCGCGCCGGTGCCGGCTATCGCGGCAGATGAGATGAATGGGCTTGCCGCAGTGCTCTCCAGGGAACAAGAGGAAGCGGCCGGTCGGCTGATCCTGCTGGCGGAAGACAACGCCACCAACCGCGACGTGATATGCCGGCAGTTGGCCCGGCTGGGGTATGCCTGCGATGTGGCAGAAGACGGCGCACGCGCTTGGACGATGCTCCATCAAAGCCAAAGCCGCTATGGCTTGCTGTTGACGGATTGCCACATGCCACGGCTGGACGGATATGAACTCACCCGACGAATCCGCGCCCACGAGCAAAGCAGCGGTGCTCCCAGTTTGCCGATCATCGCGATTACCGCCAACGCGCTCCAGGGGGAGGGCGAACGGTGCTTTGCCCTGGGCATGGACGGCTACCTGGCCAAACCATTACAGATTCGCGACCTGAAGCGGATCATGGACGAATTCCTGCCATCGCCTGCCGTTTCCGACCTGATCGTGACCGAGCACGCGGCTGAGGGAACGATGGTTCGCTTCCGCGAACTCGCGGATATCCTTGGAAACAACGAGCAAAAGCTTCGCCACGTGCTTGGCGTGTTCGAGCGTTCGACTCGCGCCGATTGCGAACTGCTGGATGCGGCGTATGCCGCTGGCGACTGGAGACGCGTGCGAGACCTGGCGCACAAACTGAAATCAGGATGCCGGCAGTTGGGCGAAGAATCCGCGGCGATCGCTCTGGATAACCTCGAAGCGAAAGCGAAAAGCGATGCCGAGTTCGACGGCGAGTTCGCAGCTGCGCGACCCGAGCTTCAACAAGTGCTGGTGCACGTCAGGGCTCGCCTAGAGGCAGAACCCTCTTTCGATGGAGTGCTATGACCCGGCAGCAGGGACGTTTTCCCGGCATCCAAGGAGAAGAACAGATTTAGGGAGGCTCTGAACAAGCGCGTTTTTTTTGCCCGTCATTCCCGCCTTCGCGGGAATGACGGGCAAGAAATGAGCTGTTCAGACCTTCCACCAGGCAATAACGCGCACAAACGGAGAACGTGCTGATGAAAGTTCTGATTGCCGACGACCACCCCATCATTGCCATCGCGCTCACCGAGATGCTGAAGACAGCGTTTCCGGACGATGTCCACATCGAGGCGATCATCGATGGCCCCGGTCTCCTGCATAAAGTGGGGCAGGCGCGCTATGACTATCTTGTTCTCGACCTGCAGATGCCCGGTTCGCCAACGAGCATTCCGCTTCTGAAAGCGGTAATGAGCGCTTGTCCGGACCTGCGCGTCATCGTGTACACAGGCCATGTGCATCCGTGCTTGGCGTTGGCCTCGCTCGACCTGGGCGCTTCGGCCTACGTCTCCAAGAACAGTGGGCCGTTCTCGGCCATGGAGGCGATGCGCGTGGTTGTAGCCGGCGGAAATTTCATGGATCCCTCCATCGATCTTCTGGCAGCGCGAAACCACCCTTGGAGGCGCCTGACGGCAGCCGAACAAAGCATTCTCATAGCGATCGCAAAGGGAAATAATCTGCAGGCCCTGGCGATCGATAGCGAGCGCAGCTACAAGACCGTTACGACGCACAAGTACAACGCGCTGCGCAAGCTGGGGCTGCGGGCCAACACGGAGATTGGTCCGTATTTGGCGAATCATGGCCTGGATTACTTGTTGGCTGATTGAACTTGCTCTGAGAGATCGTGCTTTCCCTTCTCCCGAGGGGAGAAGGGAAAAACACACACTGACAGTGGGGAAGGGAAAGCGTCGGGTACGCACTAGGACTTTTCCCAATATCGTTACCTCATGCTTGACCCTACGATGATTCAAGTAGGACGCGCAGTGCGCCTGCAATTCTCAAGTCATGAGAAGGTCATGGGCACAAGTATGAAAATGGGCGAACAAACTTCGCCGTATCCCGTTCTTGCGACATTGCTGGAGGGTGATGACCGTAAGATCAGGGCGATCCTGCGGGTCTTTCACCTGTCGGTCAGCAAGGACATCCAAGCAATGGAACAGGCCGCCGCCCGCGGGCAGTGGTTCGTGGTCTTGCGGTTGGCGCATCGCATATCGATCGGCTGCCGGCAGATCGGCGAAGAGAGCATGGCCGAAGAACTTATCTCCCAGGTGGTGTCCGCGATCGAGTGCGCGCGCACCTGCGCGGCGACAGGTCCAAGCGATTTCATGCACCAGTTTCGCTACGCGCGCGACCGCTTGGTCCAGGTCCTTGATTGCGCTGCGGCGTATGCCGCTGTCGATGAGCTCGATTCTGTGGCGTAAAGCAAGCAGGGCGGACAGAGAGACTACGGTCGTATCGAACCACATGGCCGGGACTCTCAGACTTTTCCCAATATCGGCAGCGGCTTGTTCCTTCTAGCATTCAATCGTGACGGCGCGCCGGATTTGAATGTTCAATCGGATCGGTGTAGAAGGAGACGCGCTGCATCGACCGTTCTAGGGGGTATGGTGATGAAAGCTGTACAGGGGAAGGTTTCCGCTTACGCCAACACAGCGCTCGCTCGCTATCTTGTAGCTACGCTTCGTTATACGCCCCGTGCGGGCGATGCCTAAACGACTTGTTTACCTCTCTCGCAAGGGGTGGCCCATTGCCCGGGGCCGTCTCTGCGTGCGCGTCTGCGCCCAATACCGTTTTTGTCTGAATTGAAGTAATGCGCGGCCTCGGCTGCGCAATCGCTGTTGATCAGTACGCAAGTTCCCGCCGGCGTTGTGCCGGTCATCGATTGTCGCGTCCGCTACACGGATGTCATCAGGAGCAAGATCATGAACCGCATTTTCCGCATCCTCTGGTCCAAGGCTTTGCGCGCTTGGGTGGTTGCTTCGGAGTTGGCCACCCCGGGTGGCAAGAACGGCCGGATCGTCGATCGACGGGTCATCACAGCCAACATGGCGCAGGTTCAAGACGCGCTCGAAGATTCGCTGCCGACGCAGCCTTGGCCGCTGCGCCTGGGCACCCTTATGGCGCTGATGACGGCATGCCTTCCGGCGTCGGCCGCGGATCGCTGGTGGGACGCCAACGGCACAGCCGTCGGTCTCGGTGGTACCGGCACCTGGAATACGACCAACGTCTTCTGGAGCCCTAATAATGACGGTGTCAGCGGCCCTTACAGCGCCTGGAGCAACGCCGCGCTGGATGACGCTTTCTTCGGCGGTACCGCCGGCACGGTGACGTTGGGTGCGCCGCTCACTGTGCACAACATGAGCTTCCTCACCAACGGCTATGTGCTCAACGGCAGCACGCTGACCTTGGGCGGCGTCGCACCGACCATCACTACCGGTCCCGGCGTGATCACCACCATTAACTCGGCCATCGCCGGCAACGCGGGCCTCACCAAGGCCGGAACCGGCTGGCTGTTCCTGACCGGGACCAATACCTTTACCGGCAACATCAACGTCAACGGCGGCCGCCTTGACGTCAACGGCAACGCCGCTTTCGGTAACCTCGCCAATATCGTCAATATGGCCAATGGCACCCGGCTGGATGTCGGCTCGACGGGCGGCGGCCTGGCAGGGCGCACGGTTTCGCTCACCGGAAATGTCCAGCTCTACGGCACTGGAGTGGGCAGTGGCTTCCTTACTGGCAGCGGCAGTGCCGCTTTCTTTGGCGTCGCAGTCAGCAACGACCTCAACAACTACACGGGCGTCACCACGTTCAATAGTGGATCCGGTTCCACCTTCACCTCCATCGCCAATTTGGGCATCGCCAGCTCTCTGGGGGCACCCACCACCGTCGCGAACGGCACGATTACGATCGGTGCTCCCAACCAGACCAACGCCATTCTTGATTACGTGGGCGATGGCGATACCTCCAATCGCTACTGGCAGATGAACGCCCCTGCTGGTCCGAGTGGTGAGGCGGTGTACCTCCGCAACCGAGGTACGGGCACCCTGACGCTAACGGGCAATATCGCGCTGGGTGGAGGTTCCGGGAATCGCGCCCAGTTCCAGGCGATCAACGCCGACATGGAGCTGCTGGGCGTGATCAGCAGCAACAACGCTCGCGATGCTTGGTTCGTTGCCGATGCCGGCCGAACCGTCCGCCTTGGTGACGCCAACACCTTCACCGGCCGCGGTGTGGTCAGGGGCGCGGGGCAGGTGGTAGCCGGCACCATCGCCAATAGTGGCGTCGCCAGTTCGCTGGGCGCCGGCACCATCATCAACATCAGCGCCGGCGGCACCCTGAGCTATACCGGCGCTGCCGCCAGTAGCAATCGCGATTGGCAGCACCACGGCGGCACACTGGCCAACAATGGCAGCGGCGCTTTGACGCTGAGTGGCGCGATGAATCTAGCCGGTATCGCCACTCTCGGCGGCAGCTTCACCGGCGCCGACAATGTCATCATCGGCGTCATCGATGGCGCTGGCAACCTGCGCAGCGGCGGCGACGCTACCTGGGTGCTTACCGGCGCCAACACCTATACCGGCAACACCATTGTCGATAGCGGCGTGCTGCGCGCGGGCACCTCCAGTGCATTCGGCGCGTCCACCGTCGCCCAGGTCAATGGCGGCACCCTGGATATGAATGGTTTCGACCGGACTTTCGCCACCTTGTCCGGTACCGGAGGCACCGTGGATCTGGGCAGCGCCACGCTGACCCTGGAAGCGCCGACCGGCACCACGGCAAGCTACGCCGGCAGCATCACCGGCAGCGGCGGCCTGACCAAGCTGGGCGCCAGCACCCAGACCCTGACGGGCGCCAACACCTATACCGGTGCCACCACCATTGGCGGCGGCACGCTCAACTTGAATTTCAGCCCCGCCGGCGGTCCGGCCAGCAACATTATCGCCAGCGCCTCCACGCTCAACCTGAGCGGCGGCACCCTCAACGTGATCGGTGCGGCGGGGGAAACCAATACCCAGACCTTCAATGGCCTGAACGTCAGCGCCGGCAACAACATCATTGGCGCCACTTCCGGCAGCGGCGGCAGCACGACAGTGAACCTGGGGACCATCACCCGCACTGGCGGATTGATGAACTTCAACCTGCCGACCAGCGGCAACATCACCACCACCAGCACCGTGCTGGGCGGTTGGGCCACCGTCAACGGCACCGACTACGCCAAGGTGGTGGGCGGCAATATCGCTGCATTCACCGCTGCCGATTACACCAACAAGGACAACGCGGCGAACTGGCTCAACAACGAGTTCATCACCGATGCCACTGGTTTCTTCGGCACGGTGAGCGGCAGCGTTCAATTGGGTGGTTTGCGCTATACCCAGCCGGTGTCCACCACCGTAACGGTGAATCCGGGCCAGACTTTGGGCGTGGACGGCACCATCATCGTGGCGCCGTCCGTTCTGAACACCAACCAGGTGATCACCGGCGGCATGCTGACCGGTACCAATGGCGGCGATCTGGGCATCCAGCAAAACAGCACCGGCAATTTCACCATTGCCTCGCAGATCGTCGACAACGGCCCCGGCATGGGCTTCGTCAAGGCCGGCACTGGGTTGGTCACCCTGACCAATGCCGGCAACAGTTACACCGGCGGCACTACCGTGGCGCAAGGCACGCTGTCGGTGGGCAACATCGGCAACGGGGGCGTGGCCAGCGGCATCGGCGCGTCCTCCGCGGATTCGTCCAACCTGGTGCTGGAGGGCAGCACCCTGCAATACACCGGCGCCACCACGGCCAGCGACCGCGGTTTCACCATCGCCAAATCCGGCGGCATCCTGGGCAGCGGTGTCGCGGTCACCAATGCGGGTACCAATCTCACTTTCACCGGTCTGGTCACCAGCCCAGACGATGCCACGTTCACCAAGAGCGGCCCCGGCACGCTGACCCTGGCCAATGCTGCCAACGACTACGTGGGCAGCACTATTGTTACGGGCGGCCTGTTGTCTGTAGACACCCTGGCGAATGGTGGGCAGATCAGCGGCATTGGCCAATCCAGCAGTGCTTCCGCCAATCTGCTGCTCAATGGTGGCGGCCTGCAGTACACCGGCGCCACCACAAGCATCAATCGCGGTTTTTCACTAGGCGTCAACAACGGAACCATCGACGTCAGCAACGCAGGCACCACCTTGACCATCAGCGGCACGGCCATCCGCGACCCGGCCGCAGGCAACGCTCTGACTTCGTTGACCAAGCAAGGGGACGGCACCCTGGTGCTCTCCGGCACCAACACCTACATCGGTGGCAACACCGTCAATGGCGGCACCCTACGCGCCGGCTCGACCCAGGCGTTCGGCCAGCCCAATACCAATAACGTCATGACCCTGGCAAATACCGCCGGTGTCACGCTGGATTTGAACAATTTCAATAACTTCATCGGCCCTCTCAACGGCGGCGGCGCCAACGGCGGCAACGTCACCCTGGGCTCGGCCACGCTGCAGATCGGAGGCGGCGGCGGCAACTATTCCGGCGTGATCAGCGGCACTGGCGGCGTCTGGCGCACCAATGGCGGCATCCAGACCTTCAACGGCTGCAACAACACCTACACCGGCGTCACCAACTTGCAGGGTGCCACCCTGAGCGTCAACTGCCTGGCCGACGGCGGCGCGGCCAGCGGCATTGGTGCGTCCAGCAATGCGTCGACCAATCTGACCTTCACCAACGGCAATTTGAACTACACAGGCGGCACAGTCAGCATCGATCGCGGCTTCAATCTTGCGGGCTATGGCGTTATCGATGTGGTCAACGGCACCACGCTCGGCTTCAGTGGCCAGGTCATCGGCGGAGGCGAGTTGTATAAGGACAACGCCGGCACGTTGGTGCTGTCAGGCAACAACACCTACACCAACAACACCCAAGTCAGAGGCGGCACGCTGCGTGCAGGTTCGAACACCGCCTTCGGCACCACCAACGCCTTCGTCATGGCCAATACTGCCGGCGCATTGGTGGACCTGAATAACTTCAACGCCAATGCAGGCGCTCTTATCGGTGGTGGCACCGCGGGCGGCAACATAGCGTTGGGCACGGGCACATTGACGATCAGGGATGGCTTGAGTCAGACGTACGCAGGTGCGATCAACGGTGCGGGCAACCTGATCAAGAACGGGGCCGGCGGCCAGTTTCTATCCGGCTGCAACAGCAGCTATAGCGGCACCACGACGATCAACGCCGGCGTGCTGGCGGTCAACTGCCTGGAGAACGGCGGCGTCAATAGTTCGATCGGCGCGTCCGCCGCCGGTCCGGCCAATCTGGTGCTCAACGGCGGCACCCTGCGTTATGCGGGAGCGGGCGGCAGTACCGACCGCCAGTTCACGCTTGGCACCAATGGCGGCACGCTCGATGCGTCCCAGCGGCATCATCGAGTTCGCCTCCACCGCGCCGGTGACCTTGGCGGGCGCCAATACCGCGCGCACGTTCACGCTGACCGGCACCAACACCGGTGACAACCTCTTTGCCGCGCAATTGGACAACAACGGTGCCGGCGTCACGTCGCTGACCAAGACCGGCAGCGGTCTGTGGCGCCTGAGCAATGACAACAGCACCTATACCGGCGTCACCACCATCAGCGGCGGCGTGCTCAGCGTCGACCAACTGGCGGACGGCGGCTTGGCTAGCAGCATCGGCGCATCGTCCAGTGCCGCCGCAAATCTGGTGATCGGCAACGGTTCCACGCTGCGCTACACCGGCGCCGGCGACACCACCAACCGCCAGTTCACCCTGGCCACCGGCGTCACCTTCATCGAGTCCTCCGGCACCGGTGCGCTGCAGTTCACCAACACCGGGGCGGTGACCCTGACCGGCACCAACACCGCGCGTACCATCGCCTTGGGCGGCACCAACACCGCTAACAACATCATGGGCGGCGCCATCGGCGACAACGGCACCGGCGCCACGACATTGGCCAAGAACGACAGCGGCACCTGGGTGCTGACCGGCAACAACACGTACTCGGGCAATACCGTCATCAACGACGGCAACCTGGTGATCGGCAATGGCGGCACCACCGGCAACGCGGGTGTCGGCAACGTGATCGTGGATTCGCCGACCTCCACGCTATCGCTCAACCGCAGCGACACCTTCACCTTCAGCGGCACCTTGAGCGGCCCAGGTACGCTGGCGCAGATCGGCACCGGCACCAGCGTGCTGACGTCGGCCGGCAACAGCATTGGCGCCACCACGATCGGCGCGGGTACGCTGCAGGTGAACGGCGCCCTGGCAACGCCAACAGTCGCTATGACTGGCACTTCCGCACTGAGCGTGAATGGCACGGTGCAGGCGTCGGGCGGCACGCAAACCGTGCTCACCGGCGATGCTGGCGAACAAACCATCACCGTGGGCGCGGGCGGCAGTCTGTTAGCCAGCGGTAATCTGGGTGGCGGCAACGACACCGTGGACCTCACCGGCACCTTGAATTCCGGCGCCGGAGCCCTGCAATTGGGCGATGGCGACGACACACTGGTGCTCAACGACGGCGCGCAGATCCTCGGCGACGGCGTGGATACGTCCGGCGGCAGCGGCACCGATACCCTGGTGGTCAACACCGCGCTGGGTTACACCCTGGACGGCGGCAATATCGATACCTTCGATATCCTGACCAAGCAGAACACCGGCCCACTGACGCTGACCGGCGACCACGACTTCGCCCTGGGTACGAACCTCAACGGCGGCCTGCTGGACGTGGATGGCAGCCTGGAGACGCCAACCTTGGTCATGGCCGACGGCACCACGTTGAACGTGGACGGCACCGTTGAAGATGCCGGCAGCACGCCTGCGACCGTTACCGGCAGCGCCGGCACCAACACCATCACGGTCGGCATCACCGGCACGCTGCGTGCGGACGGCGATCTGGGCGATGGCAGCGATGCTGTGATCCTGGCGGGATTGCTTAGCACCGGCGCCGGCACCTTGGGGCTGGGCGCTGGCGATGATGTGCTGACTCTGCAGGATGGATCGTTCATTGAAAGCGGTGACGGTGGCGTGGACGCCGGCACCGGCACCAATGATCAACTGATTTTGGACAACACGTCGGCGATGGTCTTCGACGGCGGTCAGACTATCGGTTTCGAGACGCTGCTCAAGCAGAACAGCGGCACCGCCACCATGACTGGCAGCCAGGGTTTCAGCGGCGGAACCACCATTGCGGCGGGTGTGCTGGACGTCAATGGTGCTCTGGAAACGCCGACCATTGCGCTGGGCGATGGCGCCGCGCTGATCGTGGACGGCTTGGTCAATGGCGCCGCTGGCGCCACAGCCGCGATCACCGGCAGCGCGGGCGCGAACATGGTCGCCGTGGGCGCGGGCGGCACACTGTTGGCGAACGGCGACCTGGGTACCGGTAACGATGTGCTGGACGTAGCGGGCACGCTTAATACCGGCGCCGGCGTATTCGCGCTGGGCGATGGCGACGACACGCTGACCATCCACGAGAACACCAATATCGTCGGCACCGTGTCGGCGGGCGCAGGCAACGACACCTTCGACACTCATATCGATACGGTCGCCGACCTGGGCGCAGTGCAGGGTTTCGAAACCCTCAGCAAGACGGGCGTGGGCGTACTGAACATCAATGGGCCGTTGAGTTCGGACTTCACCGCAGTGACGGTCGCCGTAGGAACTTTGAACGTAACCGCGGCCGGCAGCGTCGTTCCCGCGCTCGGCAATACGCTGGCCACCCATGTGGCGAGCGGGGCCACCTTGAACGTGGACGGCAGCTACGGCTGTGGCGCCGGCAATGACACCATGACCGTGGCAGGCACGGTGTCGGGTACCGGCACCATCGACTTGTGCGGCGGCGATGACACGTTGACTCTGCAGGATGGCGCGGTGCTGGCCAACGCCATCAGTGGTGGCTTGGGAACCAACGATACGCTGGTGCTCGACAGCGCTAGCGCACTGACCTTCGATGCGGGCAACACCGTTGCTTTCGAACTGCTGCAAAAGAACAACACCGGTACCGCCACGCTGACCGGCAGCCAGAGCTTCACCGCCGGCACAACGATCACCGGCGGCACGCTGGACGTAGACGGCACGCTGGAAACCCCGACGGTCGATCTGGCCGGCGGCACCACGCTCAACGTGGATGGCACACTGCAAGCCGCTGGCGGCACAGCGGCCACTGTCACCGGCGACGTCGGCGCCAACACCGTGAGCGTGGGCACCGGCGGCACGCTGATTGCGGTGGGCGATCTGGGTGCCGGTAGCGACACGCTGGACGTGGCTGGCACATTCGACACTGGCGGCGGCGTATTCGCACTGGGCGATGGCGATGACGCCTTTGTGGTGCACGACGGCACCGTGGTCATCGGCACCATCGATGGCGGCGGCGGCTTGGATACCCGCGTCTACAACATCAACACCACGGCCGACCTGGGCGCGCTGGTGAACTTCGAGGGCGTCACCAAGACGGGGACCGGTGTGCTCAACGTCACCGGTCCTGGCATCACCGCCGTGCAGGAGGTGCAAGTGCTGGGCGGTACGCTGGACATCGGTGTGGCCGGCAGCTTGGACGGTGTGCAGAACGCGACCGTAGCGAACGGCGCCAGCTTGGTCACGGATGGTTCGATGCTGTTTACACCCGGCGCGGATACTTTCACCGTAGCCGGGAACGTCAGTGGTTCGGGCACCATCGACATGCTCGATGGCGACGATAATCTCATCCTGCAGGACGGCGCCGATCTGACCGGATTGGCCAACGCCATCGACGGTGGTGCCGGTACCGACACCCTGACCGCCGACATCGCCGGTATCGCCGGCACCGCTACGCTGGGCGGCGTTACCAACTTTGAAACACTGACCAAGTCCAACACCGGCACGCTGATCGTCGCCGGTCCGGCGCTGTCGGACTTCACCACGGTCAATGTCGATGGTGGCACGCTGGACGTAGGCGTCGCCGGCAGCATCAGTGGCGTGGTCACGACGACGGTGGCGGGCGGCGCCACTCTGGATGTCGATGGCGATTACAGCGGCTCGTCGGGCGACGACACCATGACGGTGGCTGGCACGATCAGCGGCACCGGCACGATCTTCTTCGACAATGGCGACGACGTGCTGACACTCAACGACGGGGCAGACCTGAGTGGCTTTGCGGGGACTCTGGACGGCGGCGCCCACAGCGGCGGGGACACCGTGGTGCTCAACAACGCTGCGGACCTGACGTTCGGCGCAGGCACGATCACCAACTTCGAGTTCCTGGCCAAGACCAATACCGGCACCGCAACACTGACGGGAGTGCAGAGCTACAGCGGCGGCACTGTGCTGGCCGGCGGCGAGTTGGTGATCGGCGGTACGCTGGCCACACCTGCCGTGGCGATGAGCGACGACACAACGCTGACCGTCGACGGCACGCTGGACGCCGGCGCAGCGACGGCTGCGGTCATCACCGGCAGTGGCGGCATCAATACCGTGACCATCAACGGCACGGCACGGGTGACCGGCGACCTGGGCGGCGGCGAGGATGTGCTGGATGTATTCGGCACGCTCGACACGCTGGCCGGCGATTTCGCATTGGGCGATGGCGACGACACTTTCGTCGTTCATGACGGCACCGTGGTGCTGGGTACCGTTGATGGCGGCGCCGGCCTGGATACGCGCATCTACGACATCAATCTCACCGCCGACGTCGGCACGCTGGTCAACTTCGAGGGCGTCACCAAGACCGGTACCGGTGTGCTCAATATCACCGGCGCGGGCACAACTAACTTGCAGGAAGTCAGTGTGCTGGACGGTACGCTGAACATCGGCCCCGCTGGCAACGTGGCTGCGATCGCAGGCAGTGCGCTCAACACGGTGATCGCCAGTGGCGCAACCTTGCGCGTGGACGGCACCTACGGCTGCGGCGACAGCAACGACACGATGACCGTGGCCGGCACCGTATCAGGCGCGGGCACGATTGACCTGTGCGGTGGCGAAGACGTGTTGACGTTGCAAGACGGTGCGGTGCTGACCAACGTCATCAGCGGCGGAAGCCATGGCAGCGGCGACACGGTTGTACTCGATATGGCTGCGGCCTTCACCTTCGACGCAACCAACACCATTAACTTCGAGTACCTGCAGAAGGACAACGCAGGCGAAACGACCCTCGTCGGAACCCAGAGCTTCACCGGTGGCACCACCGTCAACGGTGGCACCTTGACCGTGGCCGGACAGTTGCAGACGCCGACCATGGCGCTCGCCGACAACACGGTGCTCAATGTCGATGGCAGGCTGGATGCCACCGGCGGTACAGCCCTGGCGATTACCGGCAGTGCCGGCACAAACGCGGTGACGGTGGGCGAGGGCGGTAGCCTGCTGGCCACTGGCGACCTCGGCGACGGTAACGATGTGTTGGATGTGGCCGGCACACTGAATACCGTCGGCGGAACATTCGTCCTGGGCAATGGCGATGACACGCTGACCATTCACGACAACACCATCATCATCGGCACGGTGGTGGCAGGCGATGGCAACGACACGTTCAACGCCGATATCGCAACCGTCGCCAACCTGGGTGCGGTGCAGGACTTCGAAACGTTGAGCAAAACCAGCGGCGGTGTACTGAACGTCAACGGTCCGGCCAGTTCGGATTTCACTACCGTCAATGTGCTGGGCGGTACGTTGAACGTGACCGCTGGCGGCAGCATCGTGGCTCAGACCACTACGGTCGCCACCGGTGCGACACTCGATGTGCAGGGCAGCTACGCAGGTACCGATGGCGACGACAGCTTCACCTCGCGGGGCACCGTGCGTGGCGCATTCGCCTTCGGCGCTGGCAACGATACGGTGGCTTTCATCGGCGGCAACCCGAGTGGTGTCACTTCGTTGAACGGCGGGGAGGGTAGCGATCTACTCAGCTTCAGCGGACTCGAACTGGAAAGCGAAACCCTGCCGACACTGACGAGCTGGGAACGAGTGGAGCTGTTGAACAACAGTGCGCTGAACCTGGCCGATGAACTTGATCTGGACGGCGGTGTACTGGCGATTGATGGCACTTCGCGGCTGTTGGCAGGCATTGGAGCCGCGATCGGCGGCAGTGTGGAAAACGCCGGCTCGATCGACGTTGGGATGAACCGGCTGGCCATCAGCGGCAACTACACCGGCAGTGATGGTTCGCTGCAACTGACGGTATCGCCAAACAACTTGGGTGCTGGTGGACTGGACATCAATGGCGATGTTGCCGGTACGACGCGCGTCGCGTTTGCGAGTGATGGCAGCGACTTCACGCAAGGCGGTGAGGCATCGATCCTGGTGATCTCCAGCCCGAACGACAACCCCGCCACCGCCGGCGGTTTTGTGGCCGCCCAGGACGTCATCCGTTTGGAAGGCAGCATCTATCCGTGGAGCTTTGGGCAACAAGCGGACAACAACTGGTACTTGAATGCCGAAGCCGGCGTGCTGCCTGAAGTTCCCGCGTATGGTGTCCTGCCGAGTCTGGGCTTGTTGGCCGCGCAGAACAGCGACAACCTGATCCATCAGCGGTTGGCGGGCGTCCGCGGTAGCGAGTCGCCCCAGTGCGGCGTCACACCCGAATGGCCGGTGCAACGCGCCGGTACCGAAGTCATCGACGACTGCCGCGGCGTCTGGGTGGCGGCTATCGGAAGCGAAACCGAGTTGGGAGCGAATCCTGGCTTCGAAGTCTCCGGCGACGATGTAGGCCTGTACGTGGGCGTCGATAGCGCCTTCGACCGCTCGGGGCGGACGCTGCGCGGCGGCGTCTACCTGGGCTACCGGCACGGCAACTATTGGACCACCGGCGTCAATTCCACCGATCTACCCGGCACGGGCGCTGCACATGTGCAGATCGATACCCTGGTCGCCGGCATGTACATGAGCCACACCTGGGACACCGGTGGTTACCTCAACTTCGTACTCACTGGACACCTGCCGCGTGCCGACATTCGCACGTCGGACGGCTTCAGCGAACACATCCCCGGCAATAGCCTGACCTTCAGCTCGCGCGTCGGACATCGTTATCGCCTTCAAAGTAACTGGACGCTCGAGCCGCAGGCGCAGCTGACGGTCAGTGCAGTGGGTTGGGGCAGCAAGATCGACCAAGCCGGCAAGGAAATCGGATTCGACGACGACCTGGTGACCACGGCTCGTACCGCGTTGCGCATCGAGAAGGAAATAACTCGTGACAACGGTGCCGTTATCCGGCCTTGGGCCACACTCGGGGTGCAAAAAATCACCGGACAGAACGAGACCAGCGTAAGCCTGATGGCGCCTGGCGACACGGGCGATACGGGCGATACGCAAGCCTTCCCCAACCATCAACTGGGCACATCCGCAACGCTGGAAATCGGACTGGAAGCGACATTGAGCCAACGCATCAGCCTGTTCGGCGTGCTATCGGTCGGCAAGCAACTCGATGGCACCGATTACGAACAGCGTGAAGCCAACCTCGGTGTGCGGGTGCGTTGGTAGCTCTATGGCCATGGCGTAGGCCTACCTCGCCAGCGTTGCGTGGCGAGGTAGGTTCAGTAGACGTCTTTGACTCGCTACCGGCTTGTTGCTAACAGACGGCCGATGTCCGAAGCGAGCGTCGAATGACGCCTGGGATTAAGGTCTGTTATCACGGCTAGAAGTCAGCCGCCTCTCGAACAACAAGAACGCTCCTTCTCCAATCGGCGATCAGTGCGAGGCGGCTTGACAGCACACTCCGTAATAATCCGGAGCGCCGTCAAGACGAACATCGATTCGATCGAGAATGAATCCGGGGTCGAGCGGATAAACCTCCAGCCGGTGAGAGCCAGCGGGCAGCCGCTTCAGCGGAACCGTGCGGGTTGCCGTATTGGTCAGGACATTCTGCCTCCATTCGTCACTGCGCCCGAAGGTTTGAAAATCAAGCACCTGAAGCGGCCCGCCGTCGATGCGAATCGCGAGGCGTAAGCGGTTCCCGGACGTGAGCGGGTGTACAGGAACGCCCACCACGCGCAGTTCCGCATCGCCCTGTGCATCAGTGGCGAAAAGGTAAGTGAGGGGCTCGGCTACGTTCGGTTTCTCGACGGTCGGAAGGTCGAGCCTCGCTCGCAGTGCGTTGCCTTGTGAGCCGAGCCTGGGGACAACTTCCCAGGCTTCGCTGCGCGCGGCCGTTGCGGGAATCGAGATGATGCGATTGATGGCCGGCGGTGACCCTGCTGCGACTTTTATGAGCCGGGCGTCCATTTCGAGTGTCTGATTACCGCACTGGATGCGGCCACCGTCCAACGCATCGGCGCCATGGTAAACAAGTGTTATTCGCTGCGAGAATCCGTTCCCGGCATCGAGGTTGCCGCTCGTGATCGACGGGGTCACTCCGCGTTGTCCGACATAGGACCAGCGCATCGGTTGCCCCGCCGAATACAGGGTGAAGCTGCGCGTCGCTTGGCGGCCGGAAACGAAGCTAAGGTTTGTCGCGTCGATCCCGCACGCCGCCAGCGACGGTAACGCCCAGGTCGGATAGATCGGCTCCTGGAAAACGGGCAGGCGTCGGGGCGCCATGTCCATGATGCCGTTCCACTTGCCGTTGCCTTGAGCGTTGTAGGCGGCGGTATCGGCGATGATTCGCTGGTGCGCGGCCTTCGCCTGGGTGACCAGGGCGTTGGAATCCGCCCGGGGCGCCCCGCTTAACCGGTTTGCCGCGATGTCCCAGCTGTTGTCGGGATTGAAGGGCGCGCGGCCTGCCTTCGCGTGGGTTGCGGCAAGATCGAGTTTGAGGATGCGCTCATTCAAGCTAGCGGCACCTCGCACCGGATAGAGCACGAGCTGGAAGAAGGCCTCCGCTCGGTCAGCCGGCATCGAGGCTGCCAGCTCCTCGGCACGCCGGACGATGGCCGCGTATCGATCAAGCCGGCGTTCCGCTTCGTCGCCGCCAGTCCGCACGAAATCGCTGATCCGGTTGGGCTGGATCGGTTCGACCTGGCCAAAGCCCATGAACTCGGGGCGGCGCTCGAATGCGAGGTCGTAGTACTCCGTCATGATGTCGGCAATCTCTTCGGCGGACGTCTTGCTGAACTGCTGTGATGCCCAGCGACGCAAATGATCACGTGGATTCTGGACTAGCGCGTTGTGATCGAATGCCAGCTCGAGTGCATATTCCGCCAGATATTCCACCGGCTTGATATCGCCGACATTGAAGATCCAGATCTTGCGTGCGTCGGTGTTCCAGGCACGCTCGAGCTGTTCCCGGACGAGCCCCGGATGTGTGGTGCCGAGCCACAGATAATCGTGCGGACGGCCCCAATAGGAGAGGTGGTAATAGATGCCCGATCCGCCACTACGCTTCTGCTCTTCCGGGTTGGATAGTTGATGGATGTAGCCGTAGTTGTCGTCCGGCCAGACCAGGGTTACGTCACTGGGCACCTTGAGCCCGGTCGAATAGATATCCAGCACTTCCTTGTAAAGCGTGACTACCTGCGGCACCTGATCAGCGGAGCGTCGCTGTGCGGCCGCGAGCAGGTCGCGTTGGATCGCGATCGCATCCTCCATCGCTCCGCGCGCTTGGTCGGGGCTGTTCGCGCCCTGCATCCCTGAGTCGTGCTTCCCGCGCAGGCCGATGGTGTACAGATTCTCGAACCCCTTCACTTCCTCGGCGCGCTCGCGCCAGTAGTCGATCAGCGCTTCGCGATTGGTGAAATAGTTGAACTCGCCGTGCCGTTCGTCATCCCATTCGCGTACGTTGTTGCGCATCATCGGTTCGGCATGGGAGGTGCCAACGACAATGCTGTAATCGCGTGCTGATTCGGCATTGCCTGGGACTTGGTAGAAGGGCTTGGTGGAATCGTGCATCGCCGGCCAGATCGTGTTGGCCTTCAGCCGCCACATCAGCTCGAAGATCCGGGCGTACGTCTTGGGGCCGATGTCGCCGACCTCCGGCTCGTAGGTCTTGGCGGCCCACGGCTGCAATCCCCAATCCTCGTCGTTGAGGAAGATGCCGCGATACTGAACGGAGGGAGTTTCCGATCGTCGGCGCTCCCCAGCGATCGCCAGGCGCTTCATGCGGCGCGGCGTGACGTCGGCCCACCATTCCCAGGGCGATACACCCATTTCGCGCGTAAGGTCGATCACGCCCCACACGACACCGCGAACGTCGGAGCCCGCGATGAGGAGATAATTCTGGCCGCGCTTGCTACGGGAGGGAATCAGCACACGCTCGTACCGCTCCCATTGTTCCTGCAGGGCTGCCATGCTGACGCCGGCGTCTCGTGCGATCCCTTCGACAAGAGGTGAGTCGTAGCGCCCGATGACGACGCAAAGTTTCGCGCAGGCGGCTAGATCCTTTGACACGACCGCATTGCGACCAGTCAGTGCCTGAAGATCGCGAGCCAACAATTGTCCCGCCAGTTCGGTCGTCCGGTGGTCCTGATAAATGATGGAGGCGACTTCGTTCCCATCGAAGAGGACCGCTTCCTTGGCCTGTGCGGGCAGCGCCTGGAATACAAAGGCAAGTACCAAGCTCGAGAGCGATCTCATTCGGTTCCCCTCATTTGTCGCATGCCAGGACGGAGCGAGCGAACTGAAGTGGAAGGTTTGCGATTTGACATGATCCTCCCAGTTTCGACCAACACGATTTTGCTAATCCGCAACGCCCTCACTGACGTTACAGGGCGTAGTGTTGCTGGCTGCTCCCGTTGTGCAACGAAGTGGCAAGGAGCAACTTCGAGGCGAGCCTACGCAGGCGCGTCATGTCGCACCAATGAATTGTTCTTAATGAGCTATATCGTTATTGAATGCCGCACCGCACCAGCAAAGCCGCGCACACAGTTTCATGCGTTTTCCGGCGTCTGGATCCTCCGGGACTGGCGATAAGCTCGGTTACATGCTTCCCTTGGCTGCATTGATCGATTCAATTTGCAGCCGATAACGTGGCGCACTTCGTCGGGCATGTCCGTCCAGGCCGACGACCGTTCGTCGGGTGGTCACCGAGGACTGAACGAGATGCGCCTCTGATGCGTCTGTCGCGTGGTGTCGGCAGAGGAAGTTCACGGCGCGCGGACACAACGGGGCGTAAACAGCATCGATCAGCCGAGTTTGCACGTCGGCGTGCAACGAGGGAGCAACGTCATGTACCGCATCGCGCATTCCACGCCCGCGCCGATCGTCGGCGCGTTGTTGCTGCTCGCAGGCACCTGCATTCCGGTCGGCGCGGCAAATGCCGCAACGCGTGTCGTCGGCAACTGCAACGACAGCGGCGCGGGAAGCCTGCGCGCCGTGGTCGCGGCGGCCGCGAGCGGCGACGTCATCGACCTGCGCCCGCTGAGCTGCGGCAAGATCCTGCTCACCAGCGGCTCCATTGCCGTACCGCAGGCCAGCCTGACAATCCTGGGGCGAACGCGCTACGGGCTCACCATCGACGGCAACCGCAACGACCGGGTGTTCCTGCACACTGGCACGGGAACGCTGCGGATAGATCACGTGTCGGTCGCCAATGGCCAGCGCGTTGTGATCCCGGATGTCTCCGGATCGGAGTACGGCGGTTGCATCTACTCGGATGGGAACGTCAGGCTCCACCAGGCGTGGGTGCACTCATGCCGCGCCCTGCAGGAGGGCTTCATCGATTCGCCTCGCACCTTTGGCGGCGGCATCAGCGCGGAGGGCGACGTGCATCTGACCTGGAGCGCCGTCTTCGACAACCAGGCGCTGGAGAACGGCACCGGCGGCGGCATCTACGCGAAAGGGCGCGTGATGCTGCATCACAGCCAGGTCTACCAGAACACGGGCTACTTGGGCGGCGGCTTCATGGCCGAACGCGGGGCGAGCGTCACCTATTCGCGCATCTACCGCAATCGCGCCGCGGCCTACGCCGGGCTGTACGTGAGCGCCAATCTGCTGATCAACAAGTCGACGATCTCCAACAACCTGGCCGAGGACCTCTGGCGAACCGACTACGGCAGCGGAGGCGGCTTCGGCGTCGGCGGCACAGACGCTGGCGGCAAGAACACGATCATCGACAGCACGATCTCGAACAACCGTGCGCACACCCACAGTGCCGGATACTCGGTCGGCACCCTCCACGTGTACAACAGCACCATCGCCTTCAATGCCGAGATCACGAATCGGGCAGGGGACGAGGACCCAATCAGGCCATGCGAACTCCGTGGTGCACTGGGTGCCGACGTACTCCATCTGGAAAGCACCATCGTCGCGCGCAACAGTTGCGTCGCCGGTCCGGTCGGTTATGACATCAGCGTATATACGGGCTCCGTGATCGGCGAAAACAACCTGATCGAGTACCCGCTGGTCCCGGTGCCTGCCGACACGCTGGCGGTCGATCCCAGGCTCGCCCCGCTGACCAACAACGGTGGGTATTCCTCCACGCACATGCCGCTGGCCGACAGCCCGGTGCTCCAGCGCGGCAGCAACCTGCTCAATCGCGCCTACGACCAGCGCGGCCCAGGATTCCCGAGGGTCAAGGGTGGGGCACCCGACATCGGCAGCATCGAACGTTGAGCGGCTGCAACGTTGCGCGATACCTTGCTGCAAACGAACAGCTTCGAACGCTGCGGTTCGTGCGCCGATGCCATCAGGCTGCCGCCGATCATCAGCTACCGAACCAAACTCTTCGGCCGGGCCCCTTACTTGACCGCTGGCAAAGAACTGAAGAGCAGCCAGAATAGTCCGCCGATGGCTAAGGCGTTTATAAAGACCTGGAACGGTTGAATCATATAGTTCTCGATTACAACGGCTTGATCCGGCACGAGTGTGTTGAGTACTTTTTTCAAGCGGCGGGATCGGAAGTAGTGAGCAAGGATGAGCAGCACGACATTTGCCGCCAGAAGCCAAAGTCCAAGTTGGGTTGACTGATGCAGCCCCCGGTGAGCGAGCGCTGTTTTTGCTCCCTCGGAAGTCAGCAGCCATCCCAAACCCAGCAGCTGAAATCCGACAATTTTTAGCAAACTGTCCACATAAAGCTTGAACTCATCTTTGAGTGCGTCGTACAGGCGTTCGATGTGCTTGGCGTCATCCATAAAACTGCTCCAGTTGAGAGGCGGTATCTTTGACAACTGACGCTTGAGCTAAGGAAGGTCTGAATAATTCGGCTTTGCTCGTCATTCCCGCGAAGGCGGGAACCCAGTGCCTTGCTTTCAATGGCTTATGTCGCTGGATCCCCGCCTTCGCGGGGACGACGACAATTATTCAGAGGTTCCCTAAGTAGACCCCGCTGCGGCTCAGTTCAATTTATCGCGATGACTTCGTCGAAGTACTCGGCACCATCAAGCGATTCCGTGCTGGTTAGCGTCGTTCTTTTCCTGAGCGCGGTGGCGAGCTTTCTCCTGGGCACCTCGCTGTCGTTCTCGCGATGTCCGTGCTTGCCCTCTAACGTCGACAGCAGGGAGACCATCCGGCGGCCAGCCGCTTGCGGGGTGCTGCCATCTGGAAACCAGAGCTTCCACAATGATTTCGGCGTGGCGTTCAGACTGCCGTGATGCCCGACCTTATAGACGGATATCTTTTCCAGGTGTTTGCGTAGCGAGGGCGTATTCAGCGCGTACTCCCAGTTCTCGATCTGGGCGTCGCCAGGGAACAGCAATCTTTGCTCGCCGCACTCGAACAACAGAATAAGACTGGTGTTGTTCATCGCGTCGTCCAGGATGCGCACCAACTGCAGTAGCTGCTCGGCACTCTCGGTCTTGATCGCGTTGACCAGCCAACGGGAGGAGGCAGGTGCGTGGCGACCCGAAACCGAAGAAAACCCTTCGAACAAGGGCGCCGACTTGGTAGTACCGCTTTTCGAGCCCATGGCCAGTGATCGCGCCTGCAGATGCCAGAACTCGTCCTTGTCACGGTCCCGTTGCCCACGGACGTTGTCGTATTGCTTGATCGTCGGCGGACCCAGCACATGCACCCGCACCCCAGGAAGGAAACGGGTCAGGCGGGTCGTTCTGCCGGCATGAACGTAGTCGTTCGGGGCCATGGTCATCAGGTTTTCGACAGCCCTCAGATTCTTGATGTTGTCCTTGCCGATAAAGTCCAACTGGCTGCCGATCGCGCGCGTGGCCGGGCTCCGGCGCAGCCGGGGAACGTACCGATCGACGACTTGCGAGGCCACAACGCTCAGGTCGTCCAGCGTCTGGCGGCGCAACGCCATGCCGCGTCGCGCTGGCGGTGCGTTAGCGTTTGTGCGCAGGCCTGGATCTTCGGTCCAAGGCTGGACCACGAACCTCGGCTTGAGGGCAGCGATGATTGCGCCAGCGCCCTTGCCAGTGGTACCCGGGTCGAAGCCAGAGACGTGGTCGGTGTGGCGGTGAGTAGCCACCACCGCGAAAGGATCGTTGCCCACGGTGCTGGCGATGTTCGCCGCGACCCGCTTGATCAGGCCGGGCGGACTACCCTTGGGAGAGGCCATGGACCCGCAGTCGATAAGCACGTGGCGGCTGGGCTTGGGCGAGTAGTCGAAGCTCAGCAGAAAGCAATCGCCGAAGCCGACCTGGTACATGCGGATGCGGATACTCTTTGGAGCGGTCATGTCGGCACTCCTACAGGCCGCGAGCGCGATTCAGGTGCAGGCGTGAGAAGAATCCACGACTGAAGGCCGATTCGTTGCGGTATTCGAAGAAGCCGCTTTCGGCCAAATGGTCCAGGCGCTTTTGCTGCCGAGCGATGTTGAGCACGCCATTGCCAATGCTGAACTTGAGTTGCCCGTATTCATTGAAGACGAGCAACGCACCACCGTACAGTCTGACTTGGCGAAACGTCGGCATCTGCGTGGGCTTGCGCAGGCCGAGATCGGCCAGTTCGTCACTGCGTACGGACAGTATCTGCATGAAATCCACGACGGTCTCGCGAACGATCAGCCCATCAGGCGCGACGCGTGCGATCGGCCGGACACCGGATACATGGGTGTAGGCATCGGTACTGAGCTTGAGCACATCAGCGTTCTGCCAAATGAAACGGAATGCCTCGTCGGTATTGCGTTGCAGAGACTCGAAGCGGATGTTGGCATGGTCGATAGGGCCGCTGAAGACCTGCCAGCAACCGTCGCCTGCTGGATCGCTGGTGGGTTCAATGCCCCAGGCAGCGAAGCACTGGCGGATCGTTCGGCGATATTCATAACGGGAATCGTCCGGGACGGTTTCGCGGTCCGCGGTGAGCAAAGCGCTGAGGTAATCGCTGAACTGCAGATCGGTGGGCGGGGCATAGTCCAGTGCGCGGATGCACATCGTCAGCAGATGCGATGCGGCGGTGGCGCCATCCTCGACCACGCGCGACGCATCCAGGTAGCCACGTTTGATCTCGCCCAACCCGTTGAGGCGGTGGCGCCATACCGCAATGAACGCATTGAGTACCGCGGCCACCAATATTTCGCCGCGGCGATGCGGTTCGGCGAACTCCGGATCGGCCAGCCACTTCGGCGTGGGTTTCAGTGTTACCGATTGGCGCAGCGCCGTGGCCGCTCCATTGGGGAGCATTTCGCCCATGCTCTCGGCCAGGCCAAGCAGAGTAGAGCGCCGCAGTTCCCGCACACCCAGCTGCTTCTTGGCTACCAACTTCTGGCCGGCCGACATTACTTTCTTTCGCGTCAGGATGGTTTCGACGATCCTCTCGTCAGAGAGAATCGACAGCAGAGCGACGATGTCGGAAAAACCTTCATGAAAACCGCCCTGATCGGGCGATGATGGTTCGATGTAGTGCGGCCGCAAACCGTCCAGCAGGGCATGTGCCGTCTCGTGGGCGACGATGTCGTGCGACAAGCAGGTGAATCTGGTCTGATTGTTGCTATCCGGGAAGTATCCGAAACACAGCGACCGGCTTTCGCGCGAATAGTAGGCGTTGGCTTCCGCGAAGGCATGCGGTGCGATGTGCAACTGGTGCCCGTTGAACCCGAAGTTGACCCGTCGGCCCAATGCGTTCTCGAAACGGCACAGGACGCGCATGGCGATCGCGTATGCGTTTTGCTGATGGAACCTTGGATCACGCAAGCGTGTGGCACCGGAGACAAGTGCGAATGGGTCGACCGGTTCGCCTTTGGCTTCGTAGCCACCGGCGAGCGGCGCATAACAACGATCCTGACTGGCGTCGTAGTCGACAACCTTGATGCGCGCGCCACAGGGACCCGGCAGCAGCGGCTCGCAAGGCAGGGTGACGCTGGACCATAACGGCTTGCCATCGACCTGGACCTGCGGGTCCTGGGCAAGGATGGTGAGGTCGCGCCAGAGCTTCCGCTGCCCCCGCGTCTGCGCAGCCTGATCGAGCTTGGTTGTTGGCTTACTGCCGCGCTTCGCCATAGTGGTTCCTTGTCAGCGGACCGGGATGGCTCCTGTCGCGGGGCAGCTCAGGCTCTCTGATCACCGGTAATGGCCAGCAGGTCGATTCCCCGTCGCTTGGCCCAGTCCTGCAGGTTGGGTGGGCGATACGCGGGATCCCTGCGGTACTTCGCAAACACACTGGCGTCGATGGTTTCCTTGATCGACGTCGACCAACCTTTCTTCACTTGGCGACTCGGCGCACCGATCGGGCGGTAGTAGCGCTTGCCCAGGCGTACGACCTTGTAGATGCCCTTCATGAAATCGGCAAACGAATCCGTCGGTGCTCCATCGATATCACCGGGACTGGGTTGGATCGGCGAGGAAAAGGCCAAGCCATGCCCGGTGACCTTCTCCTGCATCCACGCCAGCGGCAGCAAGCACAGGCAGTCGCCTTTGTAACCGCCGCCGACATTGGAATGTGCGCCCACAAACCAACGTTGCTCGATCTGTGGGGGCGGCGTGTGCGGATCCGTCAACGGATCCTTGTCTTGGGGCGTGAATCGGGTCCAGAACGTGGGCTTGTATGGCGCCCGGTGCTCATCGATCGCCAATGCGTGATAGCAGTGGTCATAGATCCTGCTGGGGTTGGTGTTATGGAAGTAAAAGTTGCCCTTGCCCACCAGCGGGGCGGCGGTCCACGGCACGCCCAGCGCACCCACCGTGTCCCACACGGCAAGCACATGGATTTCGATTCGGCGACTGTCGTTGAGCAGGCGTTTTTCCGAATCAGTGAGAGGCCGCTCACCGTTCCGCTGGATAAACTCAAGGCGGTAGATGGGATCTACTTCCTTGCCGGCGCGGTAGCGTTCGTAGATATCATCGGTCGTCAGGCGTGCACCCTGCCTCAACAGGCCGCAGTTGACGATCACGCCACCCAGGCTTCTGGCGGTGTATGCCCCGCGACTGAAACCGAAAAGGTAGATGTCGTCTCCCTCGGCATAGTTGTCGACCAGCCACCGGTACGCGTCCAGCACGTTCCGCGACAGACCTACGCCAAACGCGCCACCGCTAAACCGTTCGGACCACTTGGTTCCCACACCCGTGCGGTAGAACGTGCGCTGCTCCACTCCATCGGGCGCTATCCCGGCCACCGTGCTTTCGTAAAGCCGATGAACACTGGTCTTGTCTTCAGGCGTGTTCCATGTGCCGTCAAGGAAAACAGCGAGTCGCTTCTTGGACATGGTGGCTAATCCCCTCTGGCATCACGTGGCGTGGTTGAATGGCAGTACCTTTCCCAGCTCACTATCAACGCAGCAGTACGACACAGCGGTCGAAAAGAGAACCAGCTAGCGCCACCATCGTGATAAACGAGATGGCGGTGAGTTCAGCCGTCGCAACAACCCGGAAAGCAGGGTAGAACCCATATGCCTGCCAGAGATTCAAAGACAAGACTTAGCCTCGTTAGCATCGAACGCACACCTGCAACATGACCGGCCAGGTAAATACATTTACTTGCGACCGTCTTCCTCCCGGTAATCATGGCGCCGATTCCTCTCACGGTGATCGGAGTGATGCCAGGACACGCGCTGCTCGGCGCACAGGATAGGCAACTTCCTAGCCTGCGCAACGCGAGCAGCACCCGCCGGGCGGCATCGCCGAGCGAAGCCTGAGCCCTCAAACATCTCAACCGAGCGGTTCCACTGCCGCGATGAGCGCGAGCAGCAGCAAGGGAAGACCAGCGAAGATGGCATGCCGTCCATGGCGATGCCTTACCGTCTGCGACGCTCGGCCATCTTTTGACCGGCGGCGCGCAGCTCATCGTGGGACAGCTTGCCGTCGCCATCGGCGTCCAGTGTGTCGAAGCGCTTTGCCAGGCGCGGCAGTTTCGCCTGGGCTTCGGCTCGGTCGATCAGGCCGTCGTTGTCGATATCGGCGGCTTTCAGGCGTTCCTGCAGCGTGGCTTTCTGTTCGTCAGTCAGCGCACGCTGCTGTGCGCTGGCCGAAGTGGCGAAGAACAAGAACACCAACAACGTGGCGGCGAGGAGAGATAGGGAACGAGACATCGGGAATCTCCAGGTTTAGGCGGAAAGAAGGTGCAGGCGCGGCGGTGCGGGAGTGCATCCATGCGGCGTGAGGGGCGCCATACCGCCACGCCTGCGGGAAGTGCGTGAGAAGGTCAGTTGCCGCGCTGACAAGCGATGGCTTCGCCCGCGGCGTTCGTGCAGCTATGCGTGTGCACCAGCGTGCCCCCGGATACCGTCGTGCTGCCGTTGTAGCTGTTGCCGTTTGCACCGGTGGCGGTGGTGCTGCGTGCGCCAGCGACATTGCCGTCTGCGTCGCGGCTGATGCCGCTGCTGGTGCTGGCGGTGCCGCCGTGGGTGCCGTTGACGTAGGCGCTGCGCTGCCGGCCGGCGCTGCCGTCGGCATTGCGATGGGCGCTGCGGTCGTAACTTGCGCTTGCGCCATGAGCTCCGGCGATGGTGCCGCTGCGCGCGCCAGAGGCATTGCCTTGGCCATCAGCTTGCCAGTTGCGTTGGCGCTGGCTGTCGAACCGCGCGTTGCTGCGATGGACCGCGACACTGCCGCCTTGCGCGGTGCGCTGCACGGCGCGGCTGCGCTCGCGGGCTTCGGCGTGGTCGGCGAACAGACTGGTAGCGCACAGGGCGAAGGTGGTGGCGATCAGGAGCGTGGTCTTGTTCATGGGCGGAATCCTCGTTGGGGTGGAGATGGCCGCAAAGGGGAGGAGGGCGGCAGGGCCAAGGTAGGACGTGCAACGGCAACAGGTGTGTCGCGGTTGCCAGCAAATGTGTCTGCCGGCCACGCCTGAAACATCCGCTTACAAACCGACCGGCACCGGGGTTTGCCGGCCGTCGCGTTGGCGGGCGATAGTGTGTCCGCATGGACGAAACTTCGGCTCGCATCCTGCTGGTGGACGACGACGTGCGGCTGCGCGAGCTGCTGGTGCGGTACCTGCAGTCGCAGGGCTTCGACGTGCGCGGCGCGGGTGATGCCGCACAGATGCGGCAAATGTTGGACCGCGGCCACTTCGACCTGATCGTGCTGGACTTGATGCTGCCCGGCGAGAACGGCCTGGAGATATGCCGCCGCCTGCGCGGGCAGGGCGACGTAACGCCGATCGTCATGCTGACGGCGAAGGGCGACGAGATCGACCGCATCGTCGGGCTGGAGATCGGCGCCGACGACTACATCCCCAAGCCGGTGAATCCGCGCGAGCTGCTGGCCCGTATCCGTTCGGTGCTGCGGCGCACGCATCCAGCGCCGGGTGCGCCGCAGGTCGCCGACGGCGAGATCGCCTTCGGTCCGTTTCGCCTCGACCTGGGCCGGCGAGAACTCACCCGCGGTGGCGCACTGTTGCGGCTCACTAGCGGCGAATTCGCCGTGCTGTCGGTGCTGCTGCGCCATCCGCGCCAGTCGCTCAGCCGCGATCGCCTGATGAGCCTGGCACGCGGGCGCGAACACGAAGCGTTCGAACGCAGCATGGACGTGACCATCGCGCGCCTGCGCCGCCTGCTGGAAGACGACCCGCGCCAGCCGCGGCTGATCCAGACCGTCTGGGGCGTGGGCTACGTGTTCGTGCCGCCTGCGGCCGACGCGGAGGCCGCGCCATGAGGGCGCCGCTGCCGCGCAGCGTGTTCGGCCAGCTGGCGCTGGTGATCGCGCTGGTGCTCGTCGGTGCCGGCGTGCTGGCGCTGCTGCTGGGGCGCGAACTCGCCACACGTCCCGCCGCCGACCAGTTGCTGCGGGCGATGCAGGGCTTCGCCGAAGTGGTGGAGGCACTCGATCGCCACCAGCCGCATGACCGCACGGTTCAGCAGTTGCGCGATGCCGGTTTGGACGTGCGCGCGAGCCCGCCTGCCGGCGCGCGCGTGCGCTTTGCACCCCTGCTGCGCGAACTGCGCGAGCAGGCCGCTCACGCGCTGGGCGCCGGGCGCGCACTTCGCATCGATGCACGCGGTAGTTCGCGCGTGATCTGGTTGAGGCCGGCCACGCGTGAACCGATGTGGGTGGCCTTCGCCTACGACCGCCCCCGCACCGGCATGCGCCACTTCTCGGTGTTCATGCTGGTGGGGTGCGTGGCGTTGGTGTGGCTGGCGGCCGCGTACTTCGCCCGTCGTTTGGTGCAGCCGCTGCGCCAGCTTGCCGCGGCGGCACCGGCTATCGTACGCGGCGACGCACCTCCGCCCGTGCATGCACGCGGCCCGCGCGAGGTGGCCGATCTGGCGCAGGCGCTGGGCGATGCCAGCCGTGATGTGCGCGCCGCGGCGGAAGAGCGCGCACTGTTGCTGGCCGGCATCTCGCACGATCTGCGCACGCCGCTGACGCGCCTGCAGTTCGCATTGGAGATGGTGCCGGACACCGATCCCGAGCTTACCCGCAGCATGCACCGCGACATCACCGAGATGGACGCGATCCTCAGCCAGTTCATCGCCTTCGCCCGCGACGGCCGCGACGAAGGCAGCGAGACCGTCGACCTGGCCGCGATCTGCCGCCACGCCGTCGCTGCCGCGTCGAACGCTTGGCAGGTCGATCTGCCAGACCACGCGTTGTTGCCGGGCAAGCCGATGGCGTTGCTTCGCGCTGTGGAGAACCTGCTGGTCAACGCCGAGCGGCATGGCGCGTTGCCATTGTCATTGCAGCTGTGGTCGGAAGGGGCAGCGTGGGTGGTGGAGGTCGCTGATCATGGCCCGGGTCTGTCGCCGGAAGCCGCCGAACGTGTACGCCAACCGTTCGTCCACGATCAGGCGCAGGGCGGCAGCGGCCTGGGCCTGCCCATCGTTGATCGCGTGGCACGCCAGCATGGTGGCGAACTGCGCCTGTTGCCGAACACACCACACGGACTGCGCGCACAACTGTGGTTGCGTGCAGGTTGATTCCCCTTTTCCTCAAGGTGATGCAATGAATATCTTGCTCCGCGCAGCCCAATTGCTCTGCGTACTGCTGATCGTGCCGCCACCGCTGGCGGCTCAGACCTTCCGCGAACGCCTGGAGCAGGCGCGCGATGCATCGCGTCAGCCCGCCGCACATGTACCCACGCTGCCCGCCGGTGCCCGCGCACTGCGCGACATCGCCTACGGCGACGATCCGCGCCAGCGCTTCGACGTCTACCTGCAGGCACAACCGCATGAAGCGCCGATCCTCCTGTTCGTGCATGGCGGCGGTTGGGCCAACGGCAACAAGGACAATCCAGGCATAGTGGAGAACAAGGCCGCGTACTGGCTGCCCAAAGGTTACATCCTGGTGTCCACCAATTACCGCATGCTCCCGGACACCATGCCGTTGGAACAGGCGCGCGATGTCGCACGTGCACTTGCCGCCGTGCAGAAACGCGCAGCGCAGTGGGGCGGCGATGCGTCCCGCGTGCTGCTGATGGGCCATTCCGCTGGCGCTCACCTTGCTGCGCTGGTCGGCGCTTCGGCCAGTCTGTGGCGCGAAGCAGGTGCAATGAAACCCCGCGGTGTCGTCTCGCTGGACAGCGGCGCGCTCGACGTTCCGGACATGATGCAGCGGCCGCGTATTCCGCGGCTGTATCACCGCGCATTCGGCAGTGACACGTCGGACTGGGTGGCTGCCTCGCCCCACCATCAACTCACCCGCGACGCAGTTCCGATGCTGCTGGTCTGCTCCACGCGGCGCCCCGACGCTTGCCCGCAGGGCCGCACCATGGCGGAAAAGGCGCGGTCGTTGGGCGTGGCGATGGACGTGTTGCCGGAGGATCTTTCGCATACCCAGCTCAACCGGGAACTCGGCCTGCCCTCGGCCTATACCGACGCCGTGGACGCGTTCGTGCGACGCCAACTGCGGTAGCGCGCACAGCGTGGTGGGAAGAAGGAAGCAAGTGATTATCGCGTGTTCGTACCGGACTTCGGGGTCCGGCTATTAGGTAGTTAGGCGTCGCTCTGAATATCGGCGGCTGTCAAACACCCAAGTTCTAGTCCGGCTTGGTCAATAGCTGGCGGACGACGCCTAACAATTTACTCAAGCCGAAACCACTTCGCGGCTCGGCTTAGTTCAAACGTTAGGACCCACATCCACACCTTCTCTGGCGTAGAGATTATGCAAATAAAATCAGTGTTGCTCACCTTTGTAGCTGCAATCGGTATCCTCGCCCAAGCTGGCGCCGTCGCATCGGAACCAGCCGATGCCGCGAAGACCACATACCTTCTCATCTATCGGCCAGGCCCAGCTTGGCCGCAAGGAAAGCTCGTTACTGAGCTGCCGCTCCGTGATCACGGTAAATACATGCTGTCTCTGTATGCCAAGGGCATCATGAAGATGGCGGGCCCGCTCACAGACAATGCTGGCGGTGCCGTTGTGCTCGAAGTTGCTGACGAGAGCGAGGCTAGAGAGATCATAGCCAATGATCCGGCAGTCAAGGCGCGTATTTTTGTCCATGAGCTTCACCCATGGGAGCCAGTACAGTGGGAAAAACACCTCAAGAAGTAGGGTTTTCACGGGTAAAAAGGGGGCCTAAAAGTTCATTCAAGCCGAACGCGCTTCGCCGGTTCAGGCGTTGCCCTTGGTGACCATCGGCACATCCACCGGGTGCGCCAGCACCCTAGGGTAGCTGCTCTCGATCCAGCCGGAACCACGATGCTTGTCCGATTCGTCTTGCACCTGACGATGGCCTGCCTGCTGTCGCTGGCCGCCTTGCCTGCCGCGGCCAAAGAAGCGCCTGCGACTACCCGTGTCGTGGTGCTTGGCGTGAACCATGCCGCGCAGCTCGTGTCCGAGTCCGACCAGCCCGCTGCGCTCGCCGCATTCGTGACCCGGCTGGCACCGCAGGCGATATGTGTCGAACGCGCGCCCGAGCAGTTCGCACGCAACGATCATTACGAATTCACCTACGAAATCCAGGATGTTGTCGTGCCGCTGGCGCGTGCCTGCGGGATCTCGCTATGCCCGTTCGACTGGATGCCGCCGGCGGAGGACGAAGTGCTCGGATTCAGTATGTCGATCTCGACCTTGCCCGAGGTTCGGACACCGCGGGCGTTTCTGGCGTTTCCGGAACCAGCGGCACTGCAGCGTGGGCTATTCCATGCCGATGACCGCAAAAATCTGGCGAAGGTCGACGACTGGATACGGAATGTCCCGGAACAGGCCGCGCGCGACCTGCCGCGCCGACTATATCTATACCGCACGTTCCTGCAGGCGCAGCGGATCGCGGCGGCGGCCAGGGCACATGCCGGCGGCACGGTATTAGTGGTGGTGGGCGAGTTCCACAAGTACGACATCGAAGCGATCCTGGCCGGTACGCCCGGTATCGAAGTGATCCAGCCCTCGCAGATCGGCCTGCCATCGGCGAAGCAGATTGCCGCTCACCACCAGCGTGACTACTACTTGGCGATCGCGCGTTTCAATCTGCTCGGCGTACAGGCGGCCACCGGCAACGTCGACTGGGATTGGACCGGACGCGTGCTCGACACGCTGACGCGCGAATCAGACGATGCCGAAGTCGCTCTGCTGCGCACGCGCTACGCACGATTGCGCGGAACGATGAGTCGCGAAAGCGCGATCGTCGCCTACCGAGAGATCGCAAACCGTGCCGGCGCGTCGCAGCCGGCGGGCTGGGACGGCGTGCTCGACCGCCAGCGTGTCGACTCCTACTTCGATCCATTCGGCAACTTGCGCATCGACCAGCGCGCCCGGGTTGAACTGGCGCGAGAACTGGAGAGCGGAGAAGCCGATGCGATGGAAACCATTCGCGCCGCCCTCGCCAAAGAGCTGACGCCACGCCAGGCGCGGCAGTTCGATGCCTACTGGGCACGCGATATCGTCGTCGAACGATGACGGCAGGCGCAGCAGTCGCTGCATCCAGAGTCTTCGCGTTCAAAGGAAGTTCGCGCAATGGCCCGCATTCATGCCTGAGCCACCGCCGAGTGTTAAGGTTGCGCGAATGTGGGCTTTCTGGCCTCACTGGATTTGAATGGTATCGGTTTGGCGTGCGGTACGTGGATGGTTGCTTCCTTTTCGACGCAGCCTTGCCGTCGCACGTTCGGCTCTCCGCCGCTCCAGGCGGCAGCCTCCGCATACCGAAGAGCCATTGCGTGCCCAGCTTTTCAGCGGCGAACAAATGGCGTTGCACGGTGCAGCGCTGGCCCGCTCCCATCGCGTGCGTAGCGGGCGCAGTCCCGAAGCACTGCTCGCACGCCTCAAACAGAACGAAGAAGTGCTGCGCGATGCGAGGGCGATGCTGGTCGCCATGCTGCGCGATGATGTCCGGATAACGCCGGCCGGCGAGTGGCTGCTCGACAACTTCCATCTGGTCGAAGACCAGATACTTACCGCCCGGCGCCACCTGCCCACGGGATATAGCCGGCAGCTGCCGGCATTGTCGAACGGTCCATCGGTCGGCCTTCCGCGCGTCTACGCGCTGTCGATGGAAGCCATCGCGCATGGCGATGGCAGGATCGATGCCGATGCCATGGGCCGATTCGTGGCTGCCTACCAGACCACGACCCCACTGAAGCTCGGAGAACTGTGGGCGATTCCGATCATGCTGCGCCTGGGCCTGCTGGAGAACCTCCGGCGGGTAGCCGCACGGGTGGTGCGCGACGGCATCGACCATCGCCTGGCCAGCGACTGGGCCAAGCAGCTCAACACGACCGCCGTGGAGGATCCGAAGAGCGTGGTGCTGGTGGTCGCGGACATGGCGCGCTCGCAGCCACCCTTGTCAGGCGCCTTCGTCGCGGAACTGGTACGCGGGCTGCATGGCCGCGGTGGCGTACTGGCGATGCCGGTCACCTGGGTCGAGCAGTGGCTGGCCGACGGCGGCCAGCGCGTCGAGGAACTCGTGCATTTCGAAAGCCAGCAACAGGCGGCCGACCAGGTATCGATCAGCAACAGCATCGCCAGCCTGCGTTTCCTTTCCACGATGGATTGGCGCGATTTCGTCGAAGATTTGAGCGCCGTCGAAAGCCACCTGCGCCGGGATCCGGATGGCACCTACGCGCAGATGGATTTCCACACGCGCGACAGCTACCGGCATAGCGTGGAGATGCTGGCGCGGCGGAGCGGTGCCAGCGAAGGCGATGTGGCCGAATGCGTCGTGCGGCTGGCAATGGCCGGCGCTGGCGATGATCGCCGTCACGTCGGCTACTACCTGATAGACGATGGCCTGCGCGAAATGGCGAATGCGGTCGGCGGCCTGCCGAACGCAAACCGTGTGCCGTGGGTTCCGCCACGCACGCGGTCGCTTGTTACCTATATGACGCCGATCGCCGCTGTCGCATTGATCGGCGCGTGGACTCTGATCCGGCAACTGGAAATACAACAGGCCAATACGCCGCCTTGGCTTTTGGCTGTCATCGCGTTGGCGGGATTAGTCGTCTTCAGCGAATTGGGTATTGCGCTGGTCAACTGGATATCAACGTTGTGGGTTCCCCCGCGCACCCTGCCGCGGATGGATTTTTCCAAAGGCGTGCCGGCGGACTCGCGTACGCTGGTCGCGGTTCCGAGCATGCTCACTGATGCCGCTGCGGTGGACGAATTGATCGAAGGCCTGGAAGTCCGCTTCCTGGCCAATCGGGAGGCGAACCTCCACTTCGCATTGCTGACCGATTTTCTGGATGCCGCTCAGTCCACACTGCCTGCCGATGCCGCCCTGCTGGATCATGCGGCGGCGCAAATCGCTTCCTTGAATAATCGATATGCGCCAGAAAGCGGCGACCGCTTCTTCTTGTTCCACCGCCCGCGCATATGGAACGCTGGCGAACGTACCTGGATGGGGCACGAGCGTAAACGCGGCAAATTGGCAGCGTTGAACCGGGTCCTGCACGGCGGCAAGCCGTCCGCCGACTTCAGCCGGGTGATCGGTGCGGTCGCAGCGCTGGCGCATGTGCGCTATGTGATCACCCTGGACACGGATACGCGGTTGCCGCGCGATGCGGCACGCGAATTCGTCGCCACCTTGGCGCATCCGCTGAACCGGGCGCGCATCGACCCCGAGAAAGGCCGGGTCACCCGGGGTTACGGCATTCTGCAGCCCAGCGTCGGCAGCATGAGTGCGCATCGGATCAGCCGCTATGCGCGGCTGTTCGGGAGCGAACCAGGTATCGATCCCTACACGCGGACGGTGTCGGACGTGTACCAGGATCTGTTCGGGGAAGGCTCGTTCGTCGGCAAGGGCATCTACGAGGTAGATACGTTCGAACAAGTGCTGGCTGGCAGGCTGCCTGACAACCGCATCCTCAGCCACGACTTGCTGGAAGGCTGCTATGCGCGGGCAGGACTGGTCAGCGACGTGCGCTTGTTCGAGGATTATCCATCGCGCTACGCGGCTGACGTGAAGCGCCGCGGCCGCTGGATACGTGGCGACTGGCAACTGCTGCCCTGGTTGCTGCCTTGGGTGCCGCGTGCCCATCGCGGTTACCAGCCCAATCCCTTGTCGACGCTGTCGCGCGCCAAGCTGCTGGACAATCTGCGCCGCAGTCTGGTGCCGCTTGCCGCCACCGCGCTGCTGTTGCTGGGCTGGTGGTCGCTACCGTCCGCGCTGGTGTGGACCTTATGCTTGCTCAGTCTGTTCTTCCTGCCGGCGCTGGTGTCGGCGCTGCACAACGCGGTGAGCAAGCCCCCGGACCTGGCCTGGAGTACCCATCTCGGCTTGGCCGGCGAGGCGCTGTCGTCGCAGCTGCTGCGCGCCTTGGTGACGCTGGCTTGCCTGCCTTACGAAGCGGGATACAGCACGGTGGCAATCCTGCGGACGTTGTGGCGCATGGTGTTGAGCCGCCGCCGCTTGCTGCAGTGGGATGCGTCCAGCGAAGTCGAGCGCTCGCTTGCTGGCGGCGGCGCGGCAGAACTGCGCAACATGGCCCCGGCTTCGTTGTTCGCGGTCGCGGTGGTGATCGGGTTGGCATGGCGACACCCGCACGCGCTGTGGGTGGCCGGTCCACTGCTGGCGCTGTGGTCGCTATCGCCGTGGCTGATGACGTGGATGAGCGGTGCGGGAACGCCGCGGCATTCACAGCTATCGGTACCGCAGCGGGCGTTTCTTGGCCGGCTGGCCCGGCGCACCTGGGCTTTCTTCGAAGTACACATGCGCGCCGAAGATCATTGGCTGCCGCCGGACAACGTGCAGGAGCATCCGCAACTGGTCGTCGCACGCCGCACCTCGCCGACCAATATCGGGCTGGCGTTGTTGGGCAATCTGGCGGCCTACGATCTAGGCTACCTGCAAAGCGGCGGGGTGATCGAGCGCACCCGGCTGACGCTGGCGACGATGGAGACGCTGCCGCGCCATCGCGGTCATTTCTACAACTGGTACGACACGGCCAGCTTGGAGCCGCTGCCGCCGAAGTACCTGTCCACGGTGGATAGCGGCAACCTGGCAGGACACCTGCTGACGCTGCGGCAAGGATTGCTGGCGTTGTGCGATGGACCGGTGCTGGCGACGGCGACCTACGACGGCCTGGCCGACACGTTCGGCGTGCTGCGCCAGGAGCGACTGCGGGCGAGCGGCTTGACCGTGGCATTGGACGATGCACTGGATGCGTTCGGGCTGGCGATAAAGGCGGCGTGCGCTCAACCACCGGAAAGCCTGCCGCAGGCGTGGCGGGCGCTGAGCGAATTGGCGTCGCAAGCGGCGGCAATCGCTGCGCTGTGGCTGCCACAGGAGCCGGCGTCACCCGAGCTGCCGGCCGATCTGCTGTTGCCGCATTGGCCGCAGTCGTTGCTGCAGGCCTGCCAGTCCGGCTTGGACGAGATCCGCAGCCTGGCGCCTTGGGCGGTTATCGACGATCCGGCGGCGCACAAACAAGATGGCGATATACCGCTGCCGACATTGCGGGAGCTGGCCGCGCTTGCCGGGCAGCCGGAAGTGGCCGCGCGGGCGCGTGCACGCATCCATCAGCTGGAACATCTGGCGCATGTCGCCGGACAGCTTTCGCTGATGGAATACGGCTTCCTGTACGACCCGGTGCGACGCCTGCTGGCTATCGGCTACAACGTCGACGAGCGGCGCCTGGATCAGGGTTACTACGATCTTCTGGCCTCCGAGGCGCGGCTTTGCAGCTTCGTCGCCATCGCCCAAGGGCAGTTGCCGCAGGAGAGTTGGTTCGCCCTTGGGCGCCTGCTCACCGAAGTCGATGGCCAATCCACGCTGCTGTCGTGGAGCGGCTCGATGTTCGAGTACCTGATGCCGCAGTTGGTCATGCCCAGCTACGCCGACACGCTGCTGGAGCAAACCTCGCAGCACGCCGTCCAGGCACAGATCGCGCACGGCGACCGGCATGGCGTGCCGTGGGGGGTTTCCGAATCCGGCTACAACGCCGTCGATGCACGGATGAACTACCAGTACCGGGCATTCGGCGTGCCTGGCCTGGGGCTCAAGCGCGGCCTCGACCATGACCTGGTAATCGCGCCCTACGCGAGCATGATGGCGCTGATGGTCGCGCCGGAGGCAGCCTGTCAGAACCTCCAACGCTTGACCGAGGAAGGCTTCGGCGGCCGCTTCGGACTGCATGAGGCGATCGACTACACGGCGGGCAGGGTGCCGCCGGGGCAGGAATACGCGGTGGTGCGTTCGTTCATGGCCCACCATCAAGGCATGGGGCTGCTTGCTCTTGACCACTTGCTGCGCGAGCAGCCGATGCAAAAGCGCTTCGGTGCCGATGCCGAGTTCCAGGCGACGCTGCTATTGCTGCAGGAACGCATCCCGCGCGCGGGCGTCTTCCATCCCCATGAAGCCGGCGACGGCGGTGCGCGCCACAGCCATAGCGAGCGCGAGGGCGAAGCGCCGTTGCGCCTGATACGCGACCCCGGCGTTTCACGGCCTGCGGTGCAGCTGCTGTCGAACGGGCGCTACCACGGTCTGCTCAGCAGCGCCGGCGGCGGCTACAGTCGTTTGGGCGACATGTCGATCACACGCTGGCGCGAAGACGCGACGCGGGACAACTGGGGCAGCTTCTGCTATCTGCGCGACGTGACCAGTGGTGAGTACTGGTCGGCTGCCTATCAGCCTACCGCGGTGGCGGTGGACAACTACGAGGCGATCTTCTCGGATGCCAAGGCCGAGTTCCGCGGCAGCAAGCGTGGATACGAGACTCATCTGGAAGTGGCGATCTCGGCCGAGGACGACATCGAGCTACGACGGTTGCGTATCAGCAATCGGTCGCGGCACTCGCGTGTCATCGAGATCACCACCTATGCCGAAGTGGTGCTGGCGCCGGCCGTTGCCGATGAGCTGCACCCGGCCTTCAGCAACTTGTTCGTACAAACCGAGATCGTGCGCGACAAGCAGGCATTGCTGTGCACGCGCAGACCGCGCTCGCACGACGAGGCCGCGCCGTGGATGTTCCATCTGGTGGCGGTGCATGACGCGGATATAAGCGCCATCTCCTACGAAACCGACCGCGCTCGCTTCATCGGCCGCTGCAATAACGTGCGCGCGCCGCGTGCGTTGACTAGCGATGATGTGCTCTCGGATTCGGCCGGCTCGGTGCTGGACCCGGTGGTGGCGATCCGTACCCGCATCGTCCTGGCGCCGGAACAGACCGCGATCATCGATATGGTCTATGGCGTCGGTGGCGACAGGGCGGCATGCGTTGCATTGGTCGACAAATACCGGGACAGACGTCTGGCCGATCGCGTGTTCGATCTGGCATGGACCCATAGCCAGGTGGTGCGGCGGCAGATCAACGCTTCCCAAAGCGATGCGCAGCTGTATGAGCGCTTGGCGGGACTGATGGTGTATTCGCATCCCACGCTTCGCGCGGACAGCGAGTTGCTAATGCAGAACCGCCGCGGGCAGTCGGGCTTGTGGGGGCATGCTATTTCTGGCGACCTGCCGATCGCGCTGCTCCAGATCGGCGACGCCGACAACATCGAGTTGGTGCGGCAGATGGTGCAGGCGCACGCTTACTGGCGGCTCAAGGGTCTGCATGCCGACCTGGTCATCTGGAACGAAAGCCAGAGTGGCTACCGGCAGCAATTGCAGGAGCAGATACTCGGCATGATCTCGGCCGATGCCGAGGCGAATGTACTGGAGCGGCCCGGCGGCATCTTCGTGCGCCCGGTGCAGAATATTTCGCAGGAGGACCGCATCTTGTTGCAGGCGGTGGCGCGGGTGATCGTCAGCGATCAGCGCGGGACGCTGGCCGCGCAGATCGGGCGCAATCTGCCGCTACCCCGTGGCATGCCCGAGTTGGTACCACTCCCAGACCGCGATGAGGACGACCAAGACCGGCCCGCGCATGCTGCCAACGACGAGGAAGTCGCCGTGTTGGACGAGGCCAAATGGCCGTTCGAGACCGTCGATAGCGCGGAACTCTTCGACAACGGTACCGGTGCTTTCGCTGTCGATGGCCGCGAGTACGTGATCACGGTGCGCGAAGGTGCGCCGACGCCGGCGCCTTGGGCCAACGTCATGTCCAATGCTCAGCTGGGCACGGTGATGAGCGAAAGCGCTGCCGGTTATACCTGGTTCGAGAACGCGCATGAGTTTCGGCTTTCGCCATGGCATAACGACCCGGTCGCCGATGCCTGTGGCGAGGCGTTCTACCTGCGCGACGAGGATAGCGGCCGGGTATGGTCGCCACAGCCCTTGCCCTGCCGTGGCGAAGGGAGTTATCGCACCCGCCACGGCTTCGGCTATAGCGTTTACGAACATGAGCAGGACGGCATCGCCAGCGAACTATGGGTCTACGTCGCCTTGCAGGACGCGGTGAAGTTTTCCGTGCTGAAGCTGCGCAATCTCTCCGGGCGCACTCGCCGGGTTTCGGCGACCGGTTACGTCGAATGGATACTGGGCGACCTGCGCGCGAAGTCGCAGATGCACATCGTCACCGAGCAGGATGGCCCTGGCGGCGCGCTGCTGGCGCGTAATCCCTACAGTGCCGAATTTTCCGGATGCACCGCATTCTTCGACGTGGACGCCTGCATTCCTGCTGACGGCGCCCGCAGCTGCAGCGGCGATCGCGAGGAGTTCCTGGGCCGCAACGGCGACCTCGCCACCCCCCAAGCATTGCGTCGCGAGCGGTTGTCCGGACGTCTGGGGGCAGGCCTCGATCCCTGCGCTGCGATACAGGTTCCGCTGACGCTGCCTGCTGGTGCCAGCAGTCAAACCGTGTTTCGCCTGGGGGCCGGGAAAGACCGCGAGGAAGCGTTGCAACTGGCGCGCCGCCTGCGCGGCGACGATGTCGCACACGATGCGTTGGCTCAAGTGCGTAATCATTGGCGACAGATGCTCGACGGACTACAGGTCACCACACCTGACCCGGCCGTGGATCTGCTGGTCAATGGTTGGCTGCCGTATCAGACCTTGGCGTGCCGCTATCTGGCACGTAGTGGTTACTACCAATCCGGCGGCGCGTACGGCTTCCGCGATCAATTGCAGGACATGATGGCGTTGGTGCACGCGACACCGGCTTTGACCCGCGAGCACTTGCTGCGCAGCGCCGCTCACCAGTTCCTGCAAGGCGATGTGCTGCACTGGTGGCACCCGCCGCAGGACCACGGTGTACGCACGCGCTGCTCCGACGATTACCTCTGGCTGCCGCTGGCCGCCTGCCGCTACCTGCAGGTCACCGGCGACCGCAGCCTGCTGGACGAGGACGTCCGTTATATCGATGGTCGCAGTGTCAGCGCGGAGGAGGAATCCTATTACGACCTGCCGGTCGCTTCGCACTTGCACGCGCCGTTCTACGACCACTGCGTGCAAGCGCTGCGCCGAGGCCTGTCGCTGCTCGGAAAGCGGGGGCTGCCATTGATCGGCACGGGCGACTGGAACGATGGCATGAACCGGGTGGGCGAGGGCGGCGAGGGCGAAAGCGTATGGCTGGGCTTTTTTCTGTTCCACGTACTGGAGCAGTTCGCTCCGGTGGCGCGCGAGCGGGGCGATGCCACGTTCGCGGACGCATGCGACGCTGCAGCGCAGACCTTGCGTGGCAACCTCGATAAGCATGCCTGGGATGGCGACTGGTACAAGCGCGCCTGGTTCGACGATGGCACCGCGCTGGGCTCGGCCCAAAACGACGAGTGCCGGATCGATTCGATTTCGCAAAGCTGGTCGGTGCTGTCCGGTGCCGGCGATCCGGCGCGCTCGCGGCAGGCCATGGCGTCGCTGGACCATCATCTCATCAAGCGCGATGCCGGGCTGATCCAACTGTTGGACCCGCCATTCGACCGCATTTCCAAGGACCCTGGCTACATTCGCGGCTATGTCCCCGGCGTGCGCGAAAACGGCGGCCAGTACACGCATGCGGCGATATGGGCGGCGATGGCGTTCGCCAAGCTCGGCGATGGCGAACGGGCCTGGGAGCTGGCCCGCATGATCAATCCGATCCAGCACAGCCTGGATGCGCAGGCCATGGATCGCTATAAGGTGGAGCCTTACGTTCTGGCTGCCGACGTCTACGCAGTAGCGCCGCATACCGGCCGCGGCGGCTGGACCTGGTACACGGGTTCGGCGGGCTGGATGTATCGGCTACTGCTGGAATCGCTAATCGGCTTGCGCAGAGAGGGCGATAACCTGCACCTGCAACCGTGCTTGCCGGCCGAATGGGAAACCTGCCATATCCGTTATCGGCATGGCGAAAGCATCTACCACATCGAAATATGCCAAGTGGACGCTCTGGAAGACACGGGTGTCCCGAGGGTGTCCGAACTCACCATCGACGGGCAAAAGCAGGACAGCGACCATATCGCGCTGATCGACGACGCAGGCACGCACCACGTGCGGTTGCTTCTGTTGCGATCAGTGAAATAAGGGCAGTTATCGGGGTAGGGAAGGGTAGCTTTCGACTCAAAGCAGCCGCTCGATCTTAGATCTCAATAGGCGCGCCCAGTTCGACCAGTCGCGTCGTTGGGATACGGAAGAAGTCCGTTGCCGGTGCCGCGTTCCGATGCATGAAACCAAACAGTTTGTCGCGCCAGATAGGCATGCCGCGATGTCGGCTCGCGACAATGGTTTCCCGGCTGGCGAAATACGTCGTATCCATAGGATCGAAACAGATGCCGGCGCAATCGATGGAGCGCATCACGGCCAGCGGGATATCGGGTGTTTCCATGAAACCATAGCGGATCGTGGCGCGGTAAAAGTCCGCGGCAATGGTATCGATGGTGAGTCGCGAATCCGCGGACACGACCGGCACGGCCTTGGTTTCCACCGTCAACAGCATGTTGTGTTCGTGCAGCACCTTGTTGTGCTTGAGGTTGTGCAGCAGCGCCTTGGGCACGATGCCGGCATGATCTGAAGGAGATTCGGCAGGGGTGGAGTGCTCGGTCGCGGTATTCATGTCGGTTTTGACGGGCAATGCATATGGCGACCACGCCCAAGGACGCGCGATGCTTGTCGCGGAGTGTTCAGTGTTCGGAGGAACACCATAAAAGCGGAAGGCGCAATCGGCTCCAGGCGCGTAAATTCCTCGTAAACTCTGTTGCGCTGCTGGGCCAGAGGTTGAAGCTTTACACAGAATTTACGACGCCAGCATCGTCGTGCAATAGAGGCTTTACGGGCGCTGGATCAAAATTCCCGCCGTGGCAGAAGCGTCGTGCCGTTGCCGATTCATATGCCTCGTTTCATTGACCCTCCAAGGGAATACGACAATGCCTGGTTGGCTTTTTCTGGTGTGCGGTATCGCAGTGGTGATTGCCGCCGCCTACTTGCTGTACGTGGTCTTGCGCCCTGAAGATTTCTGAGCTTCGCGCGGCGGCACACCACGCTATTCAGCGGCTGCGTAAGCGCCTGCCTCAATTCTCACACTGGTTGAACGACGATGATCGAGATCTTCCTGGTATTTGCATTGGCGATTGGCCTTGGATGGCCGCTAGGCCACTACCTGGCGCACGTGATGCGCGGCGAGCGCTCCGCGCTTGATCGCGTATTCGGGCCGGCCGAGCGCTTGATCTATCGTGTGCTGGGCACCGATCCGCAGCGTGGGATGAGCTGGAAAGGCTACGCCAAGGCCTTTGTGCTAAGCAATTTGGTGCTTGGGGTTGCGGTATGGGTGCTGCTGGTAACCCAATTCTGGTTGCCATTGAACCCTGATGGCATTCCCAACATGCGCTTGGATACCGCGTTGCACACGATGGTGTCGTTTCTCACGAACACCAATCAGCAGCATTACTCGGGACAAGCACAGCTGAGCTATCTGTCGCAGATGGTCGCCATTGTGGGATTGCAGGTGATCACGCCGATGATGGGTCTCGCGCTGGTGGTAGCGACCTTGCGCGGGTTGTTTGGTGGTCGCGAAGCCATGGCGGCCGCGGAGGTTTCGAAGGCGGACACCGCCGATGCGTCTTTGCCTGTTGTCGATGTCCATGGATCGGCCAATGACATCAGGGGAAACCCGGCCATACGCGAGGATGCCCCACGCGATCTCGGCAACTACTGGGTCGATCTGACCCGAGCGACGCTGCGCTTCATGCTTCCGTTATGCCTGTTATGGACGCTTCTGCTGGTCTCGCAAGGCGTGCCGGCAACGCTGCAGGGCGGACCAACCGTTGCGCCGATCGATGCTTCCGTCGAAATGAAGGAACAAAAGATCCCGCTCGGTCCGGTGGCACCGATGGTGGCGGTCAAGCAGCTCGGCACTAATGGCGGCGGCTGGTACGGCCCCAACAGCTCGGTCGCGCTGGAGAACCCGACGCCGCTCTCCAACCTGATGGAAACGTTGGCCATCATTCTGATCCCCATATCGATCACGTTCATGGTCGGCGGGTTCACTCGCAGGCGCCGGCTCACCGGGCTGGTCTTCGGCAGCATATTGCTGATGTCGGTAATTTCCACCGGTGCTGCCGTGTGGTCGGAAGGATATTCACCGACCGCAACCGATCCGGCGCTTATGGAAGGCAAGGAGGTACGTTTCGGCGCCGATGCCTCGGCATTGTGGGCGACGCTCACTACGCAAACCAGCAACGGGTCGGTCAACTCAATGCACGATTCGCTGGCCCCGCTGACCGGCGGCGTCGCTATCACCAATATGCTGATCAACGCGATCTGGGGCGGTATTGGTTGCGGCTTGTCGCAATTTCTAGTTTACCTGTTACTGGCGGTGTTCTTGTCCGGTCTGATGACCGGGCGCACGCCGGAGCTTTTCGGCCGCAAGATCGAAGCACCGGAAGTCAGGCTACTGGCGTTGTTGATCCTGCTGCAGCCTATTGTCCTGCTCGGTTTCACGGCACTGACGCTGGCGCTGCCGCAGTTCACAGGCAACTCGAATCCAGGTTTCCATGGCATCAGCCAGGTCTTCTACGAGTACACCTCGGCATTCGCCAACAATGGCTCGGGCTTTGAGGGCCTGGGTGATGCGACGTATTGGTGGAATCTTACGTGCGCCCTGGTTCTCGCATTGGGTCGTTATCCCGCCCTGATCGTGCCGCTGGCAATCGCGGGAATGATGGCGCGCAAGCGCGTCGCACCCGAAGGCGCCGGCACGCTGCACGTCGAGTCGCCCACGTTTGCGCTGACCCTAGTCGCGATCATCGTGGTTCTGACCGTTCTGCAATTCATGCCCGCCCTGGTCCTTGGCCCGATAGCGGAACACCTGTCGCTGGCCGGCACTGTACCGGGCTTCTGAGGTAATGACTGTGACCGATACCACCCAACATCTTGGCGCCGCTCGTCGCCATGCCGCAGCCGGACTGGACGCCGCGGGTTTCCGCGCCGCGCTGGCCGAATCGTTCCGTAAGCTGTCACCGCGACAGGCGATCCGCAGTCCTGTCATGGCGGTCGTACTGGGCGGCACCGTGCTGTCTGCGCTGATTGCCGCTACGACACCCGTCAACATCGGGTTCGGCATCAGCGTGACGTTGATTCTGTTTGTCACCGTATTGTTCGCCAACTTCGCTGAGGCCGTAGCCGAAGCGCGAGGTCGCGGCCAGGCGGCATCGCTCCGCGCAGCACGGCGGGACCTGACGGCCCGCAAGCTCGATGGCCGTGACCAGGAAAGCCGCGTTCCCGCTTCGCAACTGCGTCCGGGCGATCGTGTCATCGTGTCCGAAGGCGAGTTCATTCCTGCCGACGGTGAAATCATCCGTGGCCTGGCAACAATCAACGAAGCGGCCGTCACCGGCGAATCTGCACCCGTACTACGTGAAGCGGGAACCGATCGCAGCGGCGTCATCGGCGGCACCAAGGTACTGTCCGACGAAGTCATTGTGCAGATAAGCGCGGAACCCGGCGGCAGCTTCCTAGATCGGATGATCGCACTCGTCGAAGGCGCCAACCGGCAGAAGACTCCGAATGAAATCGCATTGACGATGCTGCTGGCCGCGATGACGTTGACCTTCCTGGTGGTGGTCGCGACCTTGCCCTTCCTCGCCAGCTTTGTCGGTGCCCGACTGGACCCCTTGCTGTTGATCGCACTGCTGGTGTGCCTGATTCCCACCACCATCGGAGGCCTTCTGCCCGCCATAGGCATCGCTGGAATGAATCGCGCACTACAAGCCAATGTACTGGCCAAGTCCGGCAAGGCGGTCGAAATCGCCGGCGATATCGATGTGCTGCTACTGGATAAGACCGGCACCATCACCTATGGCGATCGTCAGGCTACCGCGTTCCATCCGTTGGCCGGCATCGACAGCGAAATCCTGCGCGATGCCGCCTTGCTTGCGTCGCTGGCGGACCCGACGCCGGAAGGCAAGTCGATCGTCAAGCTGGCGCGCGAACGGCACAGTGCGGTCGCCGAACCCGAGCGCGCGCACTACATCCAGTTCACCGCGCAAACGCGCATGTCCGGCGTCGATCTCACGGGCGAGCAAGGCCAGCCGGTACGCGCCATCAGGAAAGGCGCGGGCGATGCGATTGCCGCTCATGTACGTCAATTGGGTGGACAAGTGCCCGCGGAACTGACCGCTCGCATCGAACAAGTAGCCCGGGGCGGCGCAACGCCCCTGGTAGTCAGCGATGGCAAGCATGTGCTGGGTGTGGTGGAACTATCAGACGTAGTGAAACAGGGCGTCAAGGAACGCTTCGCACGGATGCGCGAGATGGGCATCAAGACGGTGATGATTACCGGTGACAATCCACTCACGGCAGCGGCGATCGCCGCCGAGGCCGGCGTCGATGATTACATCGCCGAAGCCAGGCCAGAGGACAAGCTCGCCCGCATTCGCGCCGAACAGGCGGGCGGGCACCTGATCGCCATGGTGGGGGATGGCACCAACGATGCACCGGCATTGGCGCAGGCCGACATCGGACTAGCGATGAACTCAGGCACCCAGGCGGCCAAGGAAGCCGGCAACATGGTCGATCTCGATTCTGATCCGGCCAAGTTGCTGGCGGTGGTGGAAGTCGGCAAGCAGCAGCTGATCACCCGTGGCGCATTGACCACCTTCTCGCTGGCGAACGACGTATCGAAGTACTTCGCTATCCTGCCGGCGCTGTTTGCCGCCGCGATTCCTTCGATGGCCGCGCTCAACGTGATGCGGCTTTCCAGTCCGACCAACGCAGTGCTTGCCGCGCTGATCTTCAATGCGCTGATCATTCCGGCCTTGATCCCGCTGGCGCTGAAAGGCGTGCGTTTCAAGCCGGCCAGTGCGGTGTCATTACTGCGCCGGAACATGCTGATCTACGGTCTCGGCGGCATGCTGCTACCGTTCATCGCCATCAAACTGATCGACTTGCTGCTGGTTGCAGCGGGAGCTTGAAATGACCACGTCCACTATCGACGACCGCACCTCGCTGCGTGCTCCATTATTTTTGGCTGTGCTGGTGCTGCTTGGATTCGGCCTGCTGTATTCGCTGGTCGGCACTGCCCTGGGCCGCCTCCTGTTTCCACGACAGGCGACCGGCAGCTTGGTCGTACTGGACGGCCAAGCGCGCGACTCGGAACTGGTCGCGCAACCGTTCAACGACGATCGCTACTTCCAGGCTCGGCCTTCCGCGGCCAACTACGACCCGATGGCGGCCGCTGGCAGCAATCAGGCGCGCAGCAATCCGGAGCTTCGCAAACGTATCAACGCGGCCATTATTGCGGTGGCTGCGCGTGAAGGCGTTGCACCTGCGGATGTACCCAGCGAGCTGGTGACGCAATCAGGCGGCGGGATGGATCCGCATCTATCGCCACGTGCCGTACAAATACAAATCGCCCGCGTCGCCCGCGCACGCGGGCTGGCGCCGTCGGTGGTCGCCGGCATGGTCCAGGCGCATACCGAACTGCCCCAATTCGGCGTGCTGGGACAGCCACGTATCAATGTGCTGCGCTTGAACCTGGCGCTGGATGCACTGGGCCAAGCCGAGTAATGTCGTTTAAAAGCGGTGATCGGCAAGAGCTTTTGCTTTGCCTCCCCCTTTGCCAGCGCTTCTCAACAGCCGAATGGCTGGTCAAGGGGGATTGAGGGGAATTTGCTCCTGCTTCTGTTTTTCTTAAGAGCAAGAGCAAATCCCCCGTAACCCCCTTTACAAAGGGGACAAAAGCGAGAAGCCTCCTCACTCCTCACTCCTCACTCCTCACATTGCCCATGATTGATCCACGCAGCGTGCAAGCCGATGCGCTTATCGACGAGTTGCGGCGGCAGGACGCCGGCCGGCTGACGATCTTTCTCGGCGCCGCGCCCGGCGTGGGCAAGACCTACGCCATGCTTGGGCGGGCGCGTGAACTGCAACGGCGAGGCATGGATGTTGTCGTCGGTATTGCTGAAACCCACGGCCGTGCCGAAACGCAGGCACTGCTGGAAGGCCTGGAGGTGGTGCCGCGCAAGAAGGTCGAGTATCAAGGTCACAAACTGGAAGAGTTCGATCTCGACGCATTGCTCGTGCGCAAACCCGCGGTGGCGCTGATCGACGAGCTAGCACATCGCAATGTGCCCGGCAGCCGCCATGACCGGCGCTGGCAGGACGTGATCGAACTGCTGGACGCGGGTATCGATGTCTACACCACCGTCAACATCCAGCACCTGGAAAGTCTCAACGATGTCGTGCACCGCATCACCGGCGTGCGTGTCAGCGAGACAGTGCCAGACGTGATATTCGACCGTCTGCGCGACATCATTCTCGTCGACCTTCCACCGCGCGAATTGATCGAACGCCTTCAGCAAGGAAAGGTCTATGTGCCCGAGCAGGCGGCGCATGCACTGCAGGCCTTCTTCTCGCCGTCCAACCTGGCAGCATTGCGCGAACTGGCCATGCAGACCGCCGCTGACCGCGTCGACAGCGACCTGCGCGAATCGCAGGCGGCACGTGGCCTACCCGGGATGGCACTGCGCCGCCGCGTGGTGGTAGCCATCGACGGGCGAGGACAATCGGAATACCTGGTCCGTATTTCCCGCAGGCTGGCCGAACGCCGTGATGCACCCTGGACCGTGGTGACGGTCCAGACGGGTGGGACAACCGACGATGCACAGCAGCTTGAACTCGATCGTGCATTTTCGCTGGCTCGCCGTCTGGGTGGCGATACCGAAGTTCTGCACGGCCCTAGCGTTGCCGACGCTTTGCTGGATCACGCCGCACGCAGCGGGGCATCCACCATCGTGCTTGGGCGCACCCGTGAGCGCCCGTTCGCGCGCATGTTCAACCGTACGCTTACTCAGCAGCTGCTGCAGCGTGGAGCTCACTACGAACTCACCATTGTCAGTACGCCCGAGGCACGGGCCAAGGCGCGGCGTTCGCTGCTCGATGTGCGCGGACTGCTGACGCGGAACGACCTCGTACTTGCCATCGTTGCCGCGGCATTGGCGATTGCGGCGGGCTGGCTGGCCGAGCGCTGGGTGGGATTGGACGACCTGTCGACCATCTTCATCGTCGCGGTGGTGGTGGTGGCATCCCGAACACGGATGACGGCCGCAGTGATCGCGGCTACGTTGTGCTTCTTTGCCTACAATTTCTTTTTTATCGAGCCGCGTTACACGTTCCTCATCGGTGCGCGCCAGGGCGTCGTGACCGTGCTGCTGTTTTTGGCGGCAGCATTGGTCGCGGGACGTTTGGCATCCAAGCTGCGCGCGCAAGTGGTTGCGTTACGCGCGGCCAACGCCCACGCCACCGCTTTGCAAACCCTGGGGCGACAGCTGGCCAGCGCCGCGGACTTGGGACAGGTCATTAACGCCGGTCGTATGGCATTGAAGCGCGCTTTCGGCGTCGAGACCGTAGTGCAGCTAGGCGACGAACCTTTTGATCAGGGCGACGCGCCGATGATGCACGACAGGGATCGTGCGGCTGCTGACTGGGCACGCAAGAATCGCCAGGCCGCTGGCCGGTTCACCAATACGCTGGCCAACTCCGATTGGTGGTTCCTGCCATTGACGGTGGATGGCGCCACGCCCGGTGTGATCGGAATGCGGTTCGCCGCCAACACGCAACGCGTTGGCGTGGAACAGCGGCGATTGGCGGAGGCCATGGCTGATGACATCGCGCAAGCCATCATGCGAACGCGCCTAGTGGCGGACTTGGAAAATGCTCGCGTCACCGGAGAAACCGAACGCTTGCGTTCTGCCTTGTTGTCTTCGGTATCGCATGATCTGCGTTCACCACTCGCCTCAATCATAGGGTCCGCCGGCAGTCTCGATAATTATGGCGAACAGATGAGCCGAGAGGACCGTCATAGCCTTCTGGAAACGATCCGGCTCGAGGGCCAGCGACTCGATCGCTATATCCAGAATTTGCTCGATATGACTCGGTTGGGGCACGGTGGATTGACACTCAACCGAGATTGGATCGGTGTTGACGAGTTGCTCGGATCGGCGGTTGGCCGTTTGCAGCGTTACCAGCCGGAAGCGCGCGTTGAGCTGAATATCGCTGAGAACCTTCGGCCCATTTGGGTCCATCCGGCGCTGGTCGAGCAAGCGCTGTTCAACGTCATTGAGAATGCCGCGAAATTTTCTCCCACGGGTGAAGCGCTGGTGATTCATGCGCGTGACCAGGACGACGGCCAGTTGCGCATCGACGTTGAGGATCGCGGCCCAGGCATTCCGGAAGAGGAGCGCAAGCGCATCTTCGATATGTTCTTCAGCGTCGAGCGTGGCGATCGCGGCCGTATGGGCACCGGCCTTGGACTAGCTATCACGCAGGGCATGATCGGAGCGCATGGAGGCAGCGTTGAAGCGCTGCCAGGTCGGTCTGGCACCGGAACTACGATCCGGATTACGCTACCGCGCATGGAACCGCTTCCCGCCAAGCTCTCATGACCGACAAGCGCATCGAAAGCGCTTCCGTGCCACCTGCACGCGTGCTGGTGATCGATGACGAACCGCAGATCCGGAAATTCCTGGAGATCAGCCTGCGCGCCCAAGGCTACGTGGTCGATCTTGCCGACACCGGCCAAGCAGGCCTGGATGCATTGGCTTTGCGCGGCGCGGATGTGCTCGTCCTCGACATGGGCTTGCCGGACCGCGACGGACTGGCGGTATTGAAGGAGCTGCGGCAGTGGTCGCAGGTGCCGGTCATCATGCTGACGGTACGTTCGAGCGAAGCGGAAAAAGTGGCCGCGCTCGATGCGGGTGCCAACGATTACGTAACCAAGCCGTTTGGCGTGCAGGAGTTGATGGCACGCATCCGCGCCGCACTCCGCTCGCATGCCATGTCCGGTGAAGCACCCCCCGTTTTCGACGACGGGCACCTTCGCGTCGACTTGTCGCTGCGCGAGGTCAGCCTTGCGGGAGAACCCGTGACGCTGTCGCGCAAGGAGTATGCGTTGCTCGCGTTCCTGGTCCAGCATGCGGGGCGAGTGGTCACGCAACCGCAACTGCTGCGCGAGATATGGGGCCCGACGCACCAGGAGGACACGCATTACCTACGCATCCTTGTCGCCAAGTTGCGGCAAAAGCTCGGCGACGAGGCAGCGGCGCCGCGCTGGATCGCCACGGAACCGGGTGTTGGCTTGCGCTTCCTGCTGCCGTAAGGAACTTCAAGCACCACAATCACGGTGTTGATGTTTCTCGGGCCCTCCGGCGCTGGCGAAGTCAGCGGGAGGCGCCGCTTTGCCCGATCCGGTAGTAGTCAAAGTCCACACGGCCGCCAGCGGTCTTGGTCGAATAAAAGAACAGGGCGAAGCGATAACCCATGAAGTGGGGGAAGGAGTAGGTAAGTTTCGAGGGACGACCGATGGGAGTCCAGGATTTGCCGTCGAGGCTGTAGGAGAAGCTGGCGACTTCGGGCGCGGGCTCAAATTCGCTTTCGACCTTGAGGTGAACGGTGTCGCCAGAGAGGGGAATGGAGGCGATTTCCTCGGGATGGTCGGAGTCGGCGCTCACCATGACGAGAGATCTCGCGCCGTTGCTCATCTTTACGCCTACAAAACCATAGCGTTTCTGAAAAGCGGCCAAGCCGGCCCAGTCGCCGTCTTTCATGCCGCTCACGTCGATGCTGGTGGTGGCGGAACTGCTAGGGCCAAAGGTGCGCTGGGTGAGGGTATTCCGCGCTTCCGGCAGAGTGGAAACGATCCGGTTGGTGACCAAGCTCAGGTAGCCCGGGCGCTTGGCGAACGACCAGTAACCAGGCTCGGGATTGTGATTCCATTGCCAGGCGAGGGGCAGGGCAGGGTCGCCGGGCTGGCGGTCGAATTCGTCGGAGGCAACGATGCCGGAGGCGCCGGAGACACCCTGTTCGCCGGCGGGGATGTCGAGCGTCATGGGCACCTTGCCGTCTTTGCCGAGCACGGGCCAGCCGTCCTTCCACGTCACGGGCACGAGGTAAGGGATGCGACCGACGGCGCCGTTGTCCTTGAAAAGATAGGCGTACCATTTGCCATCCGGGGTATCGATGAGACCGCCCTGAGCGATACCGCGATCATCGAGCGCGATGCGACCCTCGTAGGGACCGTCGATTGCGTCAGCGCGGTGAACGATGACGGTGCGCGCCCAGCGGCTTCCGGGCGAGGCGATGTTGAAGAGGTAGTAGCGGCCGTTGATCTTGGAAAGCTGCGAGCCCTCGCCATTGAGCCCGCCCAGGTCGGCGCCGAAGAGGGTGTTGACGTTTTCGATGAGGACCTTGTTCACGCCGCCGGGTTTGATTCCGGAGAGGTCGGGTTTCAGCTCGGTGAGCATGATGCGGCCGCCCCCGTAAACCATGTAGACGCGACCGTCGTCGTCGAAGAACAGGCTGTGGTCATGCAGCACCGGCTCGAAGCTGGTTTCTTTCCACGGGCCGCGATCCGGATCGCGGGTGGTGTAGACGTGGGTGCGTCCGCTGGTGGCGGAGAACGTCGAGGCATGGAACACGCCGTCGTGGTAACGCAGGCTGCTGGCCCAGGAGCCGGCACCGTAGGCGTTCTTGCCGTTTTCCAGGCGGAGGGCTTCGTTGTCGGCAAGGGTTTCATAGGCGTAGGAGGCCATACGCCAGTTGACCAGGTCCGTCGACTTCATGATCGGCAGGCCCGGGCTCATGTGCATCGTCGTGCTGCTCATGTAGTAGGTCTTGCCTACCCGGATGATGGCGATGTCAGGAACGTCGGCCCAGATAATCGGATTGTGGGCAGGAGCCGCCTCTGCCGCGTGTGCCGTCGGAACGGACTGAGGCGCGATGGCCGCGAGGACGAGGACGATCAGAAATAAAATCGGAAATAAAATCGGACGGTTCATGAGACGGGCAGGAGAGGCGGCGGAAGCGCGGCTCAGGCTGTCAGGGTTCTGGTCCAAGTGTTTGTCTCCGGAGTTAATCATTGCGAGTCACGGCATCGCGTGCTTGGAGCGCGTAAAGCGCAAACGCGAAGTCCGCGGGGCGGCCCTCCTTGTCCTTCAGCGGCCGGTCGTCGAGGCTGGCCTCGCCGTCGGCATAGACGTCGCCGCGGCTGGCGCGCAGATTGATCGTCAGCGCCTCCTTCTGGCCATGAAGCGCCAGCGCGTAGCGGCGCCCGGCCTGCAGCACGATGGGCGGATGAGCGCTGAAGTCGAAGCTCAGCAGGCCGGCCCCTTGCGGCCGGTAGGCGATGGCGAGCCCCTCGCCGGTGCCGAGCAGTTCGGTGCCGGCCTCCACGTCGCGCAGCGACAGCCGCAGCGGGTGCGCGGCGTCCGTGCCGTGGCCGTCGCCGGCGTACAAGCTGAGCCGGCCCAGTGCGATGTCGGCGGGCGGCACGAAGGTCTGCACCAGGCGGGTGGCGCCGCCGTCGCGGTTGAAGCCCACGGGCTCGGGGGCCTGGTCGAAAGGCCGGGCGACCGAGGCCAGCGCCGGGTGGCCCGGCCAGCTTTCGGGATAGCCCTGGGCGAACTGCTGGACGGCCACGCGGGTGTCGGAGCGGCCCGGGTCCGCCGGCGCGGGCACCTTGCCTGCGGGCGGCTTGGGCGGTGTGCTGATGCCGGCCTCGGTCTGCGCGACGGGCCACGTGAGGCCATCGGCGTCGTAGTAGAGGTACTCCATCGTGACGGAGCGGCGATTGCCGGCGCCGGTCTGGCCGTCGGGCAGGGTCAGCTCGCCGGTGTGATAGACCAGGTAGGACTGGCCCTTGAAGTCGTCGATGACGCCCGCGTGGATGGTGTAGCTATTTTTCGTCCGGCCGGTCAGCAGGCCCTGGTAAGTCCAGGGCCCGCGCAGGCTGGGCGCAGTGGCATAGGACAGGTGCTCCCATACGTTCTGGTGCGCCATGGATGCGTACGTCATGTAGTACATGCCGTTGCGCTTGGACAGCCACGGCCCCTCGGTGTAGTTGGGCAGCGCGATCTTCTCGATGGGCCCGTCCAGCTCGGTCATGTTCGGCTTGAGCCGGGCCAGGTAGAGCACCGGGTTGCCCCAGGCCATCCAGGCAGTGCCGTCGTCGTCGATGAACACGGTGGGGTCGATGTCGTTCCAACCGTAGGGGCTAGGCGTCGTGGCATCGGTGACCAACGCCGAGCCGCGCGCATCCTTGAACGGGCCCAGCGGATTGTCGGCCACGGCGACGCCGATGGCCTTGCCGGGCTGCGTGTCGTCGTGCTGCACGGTGGCGTAGAAGTAGAAGCGGCCATTGCGCTGCACCACCTGCGCGGCCCAGGCGTCGCCCACCGCCCACTTGAAGTCGGTCGGCTTCATGAAGGTGCCGTGGGCGGTCCAGTGGCGCAGGTCCTTGGACGAATAGCTAAGCCATTCCTTCATGAGGAAGAAGTCGTCGCCCTTGGCCTCGTCACGGCCGACGTAGAGGTAGACCGTGTCGCCCACGACCAGCGGCGCGGGGTCGGCGGTGAAGCGATCACGCAACACAGGATTGGCGCCGGGCGATGGTTCGGCGGCCGACGCGGCACCACAGGCAAAGGCTGCCCAGCAGAGCGCGATGCGATGCAGCAAGTTGACGAGGCTCATCGTAGGTGTGACCTTCAATAGCTGTTGCGGGCGTTCACCCAGAGTGGTTTTGAGAATATCGCCAAACCCCTGTCAAAGCCCGCGAGGAGCGATCGCAATTTGACGTGGCGCTATATCAATTTCGTAATGATCGTTCGATTGATGAATCAGTTTTGGCAAGGAAAATACCTACTCTTGACGTGCGAAGAGCGCGACGGCAAGACGCTGCTCGTCATGAGCGAGCTGTATCCCACAAAGGAAGCGCTCGACGCGTCCGGCACTGGCGCACGGGAAGCGATAAACGAGACGTTTTGAACAGCTCGGCGAACTGATCGCGAAGCTATCCACGTGTTGACTCAGTTCGCGAATCCTACGATGCAGCGCAATCAGCGGCCGTTATCGAGGGTAGGGAAGGTCAGCAACCTTCAGGCATGCGCACTGCAATGTGCAATGTTTGGCAAATGGTGGCCGCAGTTCAACTAACCTAAGGAAGGTCTGAACAATTCGGCTTTTGCTCGTCATTCCCGCGAACGCGGGAACCCAGTGTCTTTGCTTTCAATGGCTTAAGTCGCTGGATCCCCGCCTTCGCGGGGACGACGACAATTATTCAGAGGTTCCCTAAGCCAACAAGAACACTCGTCCAGCAAAATACTGATTAGTGTATTGCGACCAGTCAGTGCCTGAAGCTCACGTGCCAACAAATGGCCCCAGCTCGGCGGTGCGGTGGTCCTGATGAATAATGGAGGCGACTTCCTTCCCGTCGAAGAGTATGGCTTCCTTGGCCTGTGCGGGCAGCGACTGGAATACACAGGCAAGTACAAAACTCGAGAGCGACTTCATCCTCTTCCTCTCATTCATCACAAATCAGGACGTCGTCCGCCACTACCTACGCCTGAAAGCAGACCAGCAAAAAGGCGGTCATAGCGCTAGCTGTGACCGCCTCTGTCATCCACAGATCCAGCGTTCGCAAGAGCGGTCAGGGAACTTGAATCGCCCACTGTTGATTGTTGCCATTCACCCAGCTCCACTGCTGGACGTTTGCGCCATCGGCCGACGAGACGCCCGAGACATCCAGCGCGGAGCCGGTGCTGCTGGCGGGTGACAGCCGATAGAAACCCCCGCTGGTCGCCGAGACTACCCAACGTTGATTATTGGCGCCGGTGTAGGTGCGGATATCCACGTTGGTTCCATTGGTTGTCGATGTACTGGCTACTTGCAAAGCCTTTCCGCTTTGAACGCCGGTGATCCTATAGGTGTTGTTTCCCAGGTGAGCGAACGTCCAGCGTTGGTTGTTGCCGCCGCCATACGTCCACTGGATGACGTTCGCACCCTCGGCAGTATTGCCGCCGCTGACGTCGAGCGCCTTGCCGCTGTGCCGGGAAATCACCCGGTACGTGCCGTTTGCAATGATCTGGCCGGAATCGGCCCCTCGCTTGATCGCGTTGACGGCACCGGCATCAACGATCGAGCCATTGGAACGGTTGAACAATGCAAAGCCGGATGTCCCGTTGTCCCAGTAAAAGGTCTTGATGCCATTGAGGCGGGCAGCACGGTTGATGTATTCCAGATAATACTCGCGCGACTGCCGGTTCATGCCAGAGCGAAGCTCGACGCCGTATTCACCGATGATCACCGGAATGCCGTTGTTCACCCACCGGGTGCGGACCTGCGAGAAGAGACTGTCGACATAGCTTTCCTGGGCCCAGGAACAGTCGCTTTGCGGCGGATAGGGCGAGCCCCAATACAAACAGCTCCCGGCCGGATCCAGCGTGTAGTTGTACGGATCATAGAAATGGACCTCGACCATGAGCCGGTTGGCGATCGAGTCCGACGGCATATTGAAGAAGTTGAGGCCGTGCTGAATGTTCGTGTTGTACGTCTGTACGATGAGCGTGCGCGACGCATTGTTGCCGCCGGTGGCACGCACGGCTTCGACGAAGGTCTGGTTGTAGGACTGTTGGACGGTGTTGTGCTCGGTGGTCGGCGTCCCGTAGTTGGCGCGGACTTCGTTGGTGCCGGCGAACAGCACGCGCTCATTGTAGTTGCGGAACGTGTTGGCGATTTGGGTCCAATAGTTGCGCTGCTTCTGATTATTCGCGACCTGATGCGAGTAAAGCGGATGCTCCTCGAGCCAGCCACCATCCCAATGGATGTTCAGGACCACATACATGTCCTGGCTGTACGCGTAGTCCACCACCTGTTTGACGCGCGCCATCCAGGTGGAGTCGATGGTCTGTGTCTGTTGGTTGGCATGACAGTCCCAGGCCGCCGGAATACGGATGGCATTGAAGCCGGCAGCTTTCACGGAGTTGATGAGTTGTTGCGTGACGGCGGGATTGCCCCAGGCAGTCTCGCCACAGATGGCTTCCATGGTGTTACCCACATTCCAGCCGATCCGGATCTGGTCTGCGACTTGCTGAGCGGGTGGAAGCTGTGCAAATGCGGGTCCTGCAAACAGGAGCGCGGTTGCGCACAACATCGACATTTTTCCAATGAATCTGGCGCGGAGCGAGCGAACTGAAGCGAAAGGTTTGCGATTCGACATGAATCCTCCCAATTTCGACCAACACGATTCTTGCTAATCCGCAACGCCATCACTGGCGTTACAGGGCTTAGTGTTGCCGGCTGCTCCGTCGTACCGCCAAGCGGCAATAGAGCAACTTCGAGGCGACCCTACGCAGGCGCACCATGTTGCACCAATGAATTGTTCTTAATGAGCTATATCGTTTTTGAATGCGGCACCGCACCAACAGTAACTCGCGCACAGTTTCATCGTCTTTCGGCGTGTGGATACTGCAAGATCGGCGATAAGCTCGGTTACGTACTGCCTATCGACGTCGTGCAACCGCTGGTTACCTGCCCAATTCCAGCATCCGCATCACTGCCTGTCCCCACGTGTTCACCTGAAGCTCCTGGAGTAAGGCCGCCGCTTGATGCCTCGATTAGACCCTGAGGCGAGGCGCGCTTCACGCGGACGAGTGTCGAAGCAGCGCCGGCTTCCGCCGGCACATCGGCGGTTCCGACGATTTCGAAATCGCCGCTGGCGCTGATGGGTTGTTGGATCCCTTCACAGACTCCAGCACTGGCGACACCCTCATCAAAGATGTCGTTGGATTCATGCAGACCATGAAGCCCACGAAGCCGATCCTGATAGGCCATTCGATGGGGCGGCGACGGTGATGCGCCTGGGCACCGAATATCCGGACCTGCCGCGAGCAGTGATCATGCTCGACCCTTTGCTCGGCCCGTTGCCGGATCTCGCGCGCCCAACGGCCGCGGTCGTCATGTTCGGAACCGTTGAGGAGCGGGTCGCACAGAATAACGACCCCTTCAATGAGCTAGTCGCCGCGTGCCGCCGACAGGAAATTTAGGACTGCGGCAGCCTCAAGCCTTGAAGAGGCTACATGGCATAGCCGAACGGACACGCGCTTCGATGACCTGCATGCGAACGATGCGTTCGGAAGCAGCACGTTGGTTCGCGGCCGAAGAGTCACCCCGTGGGGAGGGGCGATTAGCGGCCATTGTCGAGGGTAGGGAAGGGCAGCTTTCGATTGCGGATTCAATCGATCGACGAACAGATAGTCATATCATTCAGCCGACGAATCGCCGTTCTAACGTCGGCCATCCAAACTGAAATTACCTGGACCGAAAGCGGTGACCTGTAGGAGACCGCCAGCGATTGCCAGGTTTTTCAGAAAGTGGGTGAACTGGTTCTGATCACCGAACTGGTTGTGGAACGCAACGGCTGCTGCAACGGAGAAGATTGCGAGTACCGAAGCGATCCATCGGGTGCGGTAACCCAGAATCAGCGCCGCTCCGCCAAAAATCTCCACAAAAACTGCCAGGATGAAGCCAGATGTTGGAAGAGGTAGCCCGACGGACGCAATATAACTGATGGTTCCACTCGGGTCTGCCAGCTTCGACATACCCGAAAGTACAAAGATGGTGGCGATCAGGATGCGCGCGCATAACGCCAGAGCTGACGACAGGAGAGGCGGTTTTACTGCCACTTCCAACTGAGCTGTGGAGATGGGAGATGCCATGATTGTTCCTTATGCCGTGGTGGGAATAGGGATGATCTACCGCCGGATCCCGATCGAGCCGATGACCTGCCTCGAAGCCAAGAGACGCATCCCGCTGGGTCGCTGGCAGGCCTTTGATGCTAGGCATTGCGCGCCGACGGCGGTAGGTCTGTATCGGGCCGCACGGTGTTGTCCACCGCGCACCGATACCCTCAGTTCATGCCGCGATGCCAACCTTGGTGGCTGGCGCCGGGATCGGGGCAGATTGGCGTCGTTCGCTCGATTCACCGAGACAGTCAAGATCCAGGGAGCGTATCCGGGTGGTCATGAAGTCGACGAACACCCGGATCCGCTTGGGTAACTGCTGGCGGCTCAGGTAGCACAGATAGTGCCCACGATCATCAGGCGTGACGTGGCCAAGGCATGCTACCAACGTGCCGGCGCGCAGTGCCTCGCAGACCTGGTACCCAGCCAGCTGGGCCAGTCCGTGGCCATCGAGCACCGCCTGCATCACCAGCGAGGGATCGCTGAGCGTAATGTCTGCACTCGGAGTAATACTGCGTGGATGACCATCGACTTTGAAGTCCCAGGACTGCAGGCGACCATTTGCCAGGCGTTGGTTGATGCAGGCGTGTGCGGCCAGATCGTCGACGGACGCCGGCACACCGTTCCGCCGAACGTAATCGGGTGATGCGCAAACCAGCATCCGCATGGGGATCAGTTGCTTGGCGATGACCTGGCTGTCTTCCAGGCGACCATCGCGGAAGGCGACATCGACGCGGTCGGTTACCAGATCAACCGCACGCTCCTCCAGCAGCAGTTCCAGCGCCAGTGTCGGAAAATGCGCCCGGAATTCAGCCAGTAGCGGCGCGACCACCTTGCGACCGAACCCATGGGTGGCACTGATCTTCAGCTGCCCTTGTGGCGGACCCTCGCGCAGATCGCGCATTTCTTCCATGGCTTGCAGGATGCGCTCGACACCGGGACGACAGTTCTCGTAGAACAATTCACCTTCGTGGGTGATCGTAGTGCTGCGTGTTGTCCGCAGGAAGAGGCGCGCGCCAAGTTGCCCCTCCAACTTCTGCACACTCCGGCTGACTGCCGAGCGGCCGACCCCCAGCCGGTCGGCGGCCCGGGAGAAACTGCCCTCATTGGCGACTGCGATGAAGGCGACTACCCCCGCATAACTCGCCGATAGACTGGAGGTCAGCGGATCGCGATGCTCAAACGAGTCTTTGGATGGCGAGATGATTGACATGGTGCCCTCGTGCCTTCAACGCGGTCGATTGAGCCTGCCAGCAACACCGCATAGGCGGCAGCCCAAGACAGGTCAGTCACCGGCCCCTCGATCCGGGGTGCCTCGATCAGGAGTGTTGGCTTGGAGTTGAATGACGCGGCGGCCGTGGCGGCGAGCATCGATTGAGAAGGCACCGGCTCCCATCAGCATGATGGCGGCGCAGCCGCCGACGTGACCCGCAAGAAGCATCTGCTGGATCGGACTGGAGATGGTCAGAGCAGCGAAAACCGCGACGCCGAGAAGCAAGGCAGCCAATCGCGTCGCGAATCCAACCACCAAGAGCAAAGCAATCAGCCCCGCGGCCAGATAAAAGAGGTGGGTGCTTATGGAAATTGCCGACAACGCCGCGGCGGTCCCAAAGGCGACAAACGCGTAGCACATGCGAATAAGCAACAAAGCGAACCCGACGGTACCATCAGGGTAGCGGTATACGTATTTAATCATCCGCCGACGATATCGCCCTGTCGTTCCTTCGCTAAGCCCCGAACGGGGGGATGTCGCAGCACCTCGATGGAGGGGTAGGATGTTCGGGTTCAGGCGGACAAACTAGGGCTATAACGGCCCACGACAAGCGGCTGGTTGGCCGAAGCCAAGAAACGGGTGAAAGCGACGGTGTGGCTACTCAGAATCCTCCTGTTTACCGTCTTGGCGGTTCTGCCTTTGGCGACATCTGCGGAGGAGCCTCGCCGCCTTACCCACTACTCACACCAACGTTGGATCGAGGGGAGCGAAGCCCCGGTGCCGGTGGTGGCGATGGCGCAAGGACGAGACGGTTTCCTCTGGCTTGCGACGGGGGAGGGGCTGCACCGATTCGACGGGCTCAGGTTTCAGCTGATAGAACCTGAAAATAACGGTAAAAAACACGATTTACCGAGTGCATTATTGGTGACGAAGAGTGGCGATGTCTGGACCAACTTCGAGACATCACGCCGCTTCGCCATCTATCGCCACGGTGCACTCCGCATCCTGGATGCACCAGCGGCTCCAAGTCGGATCGCTGCAATGGTGGAAGGCGCGGATGGTGCGATATGGGCGTTGACAGCCAACTACGATGCAGAGGTGCTCCGTTTTCATAATGGACGCTGGCGAACGTTCAACGCGGCGGATGGCCTTCCGAAAAGCAATTCCTCAAACATGCTTGTGGCGGCCGATGGCGCGCTCTGGATCGCGTGCAGCACGGGGGTCGCTCGTTTATCACCGGGCGCCGAGCGATTCGAGATCTATCGGCAAACGCCTCGTGCCAGGTTGTCGCAGGATTCGGCCGGCCGGGTGTGGCTCTCTGAGCCACATGGAAGCTATCCCATCACGGGACCCGGCGGGCGTGGATCACCGCCGCCATTGAACGCACCCTATCGCACCGGCGACGAAGAGATCCGGGGCGCGCCGCTGTTCGATCGCGAGGGAAACCTCTGGATCGCGACCCGCTACGACGGCGTAAAACGTCTCGCGATGCCGAGCGACTCTCCCGACGGTGGCGGCGCCGGAGCGGAATCCTTCACCAGCCGCGATGGGCTGTCCTCGGATGTCACCAGCCAAGTAATGGAAGACCGGGAGGGAAACATCTGGATCGGCACTGAAGGAGGGCTGGATAAATTCCGGCCCGCTACGCTGATCGCCGAACCCGCGCTTGGGTCCCCAGCCGCCTATGGCGACAAGCTTCTGGATGCGTCCGATGGAAGCGTCTATATCGGGCAAGCGCGGACAATCTATCGGGCTAGACCCGGTATGGCGCCGAAGCTGTTCTTGCGCACTGTCGCGGAGCCGCAGAGCCTCTGCGAGGCGCCAGATGGCGCCATCTGGATTGGCCTCCCGACGCAGATCATCGTCTGGGCAAACGGCCGCGTCCGCCAGACGATCGAACGCCCCGACAGGAGCGCTCGCCACAACGTAATTTATGACTGCGCCTTTGACGCGCATGGCGACTATTGGATATCCGCGGCCAGAGGCGGCGTACACCGATACCGGCACGGAAGTTGGGAGGCGGTTCTGTCGTCAGGTGATCAAGCCGATTTCTATCCAACCACGATGGTCCGAACACCACGAGGGGGTGTGGTCGTCCAATCGGGAGACAGATTGGTTTGGTTGGAGGATTCCGGGAGGACGTTCACACGTCTCGATTTTGGGGAAAGTGAACTCAAGGTGCTCACTCTCCACTCTGCAGGCGACTATGTATTTGCCGCCGGCGCCTTCGGTTTGTCGCGATTTCGCGCGGGACGCGTCGATACCATATGGGCCTCTGAAGTGTCCCTTGGCAGCCGCATCAACGGGGTGGTGCGGACTCCGGAAGGCGACACGTGGCTTGCCTATCCAAAATCGCTGGTGCTAATTCAGCCGCAAGATCTTGAACGCGCCTTCAGTGAAAAGGCATTTTCTGCGCCCACTCTATCGCTCGGCCGGGGCGATGGGTTGATGAGTCGTCCTCATTCGCATTCGCAACGCTCCATGGTGCGCGGCGGCGATGGACGATTATGGATTGCAACCGAAACCGGGACGCTGTGGATGGATCCCGCGCGCATTGTGCGCAATGCACTGCCTCCCAGCCTGGCAATCAAGTCGATAAATGGCGATGGCCGTGCATACCGCGATCCGACGACACTGAAGCTACCCGCAGCGACAGCCAATATAGAAATAGATTTCGCCGTACTGAGTTTTGCAGACCCGGGTCGCGTGCAGGCTCGCTACATGCTCGAAGGCTTCGATCGGGATTGGGTCGATCCCGGCACGAGACGGCAGGCGTTTTATACGAACCTGCCACCGGGCAAGTACAGGTTTCGCGCAATCGCCGCCAACAATGATGGCGTTTGGAACCGGACTGGCGCTGCCCTCGATTTCGAGATTCCGCCTACCTTCGTTCAATCGGTGTGGTTCCTGCTGCTGTGCACCGGCCTGGTGGTTGTTTCCCTGTGGTTCTTGTATCGGTTGCGCATGGCGCAGATCGCAAACCGCATCCGGAGCCGGTTGGAGGAGCGAATCAAGGAGCGCGAACGCATCGCGCGCGAGCTCCACGATACGTTGCTGCAAGGCGTTCAAGGCCTGATCCTCCGTTTTCAGGCAGTCGCGGACCGGATTCCGGCCGAGGAGAGGTCGCGAGAGCAGCTAGAGGCGGCACTGGCGGCGGCCGACGATGTTGTTCTGGACGCCCGCAATCGCGTTCAGGACCTGCGCGGCTACCCTGAGGGGACAAACGATCTTTGCGCAATTATCGAGCAGCTCGTGGCAGCCACGCCGTTCGATCCACCGATCCCGGTTCGCATCGTCGTTGAGGGAAAGTCGCGCCCCTTGCATCCGCTCGTCGCTGCGGAAATTACCAGGATCGTGCGTGAGGCACTGCTCAATATCGCCTACCACGCACACGCGCCTTCCGCCGAGGTGGCGGTAGGCTTCGAGGCGCGGCACCTGGCCATACGCGTGCGAGACTACGGCATTGGAATTCCCGATGGCGTGCTGCTGCGTGGCCACAAGGAAGGCCATTTCGGCATGGTCGGCATGCGCGAGCGCGCCGAAAGGATTGGCGGCAGCATGACCATCAGCAGCGATCCCGACGATGGTTCCGAGATTACACTGACCCTGCCGGCTGAGCTGGCGTTTGCGAAGCGCATGTCGCGCAGGCGAACTTGGTTGCGGCACTTTATGCGGAGGAATCCGGCAGATGACTGAACCGAAGATTCGCGTCCTGGTTGTCGATGACCATCCCGTGCTTCGCGACGGCGTTGCCGCGATTCTCGAGAATCAGACCAACATGACGATGGTCGGCGAGGCACGCAATGGCAGCGAAGCCATCGATCGGTTTCGTGAACTGCATCCGGATGTGACGCTCATGGATTTGCAGATGCCGGGCATGAATGGCGTCGATGCGATCACTGCGATTCGTTCCGAGCATCCCAATGCCCGAATCATCGTGCTCACTACTTACGCCGGAGATGTCCAGGCGGTTCGTGCATTGAAGGCGGGCGCGGTCGGGTATCTCTTGAAGAGTAGTCTGCGAACCGAGTTGATTGATGCAATTCACAACGTTCATCGTGGCCAACGCCACGTTCACCGCGACGTTGCCGACGAGATCGCGCTTCATGTGATCGACGAGGCATTGACCGATCGTGAGGTCGCGGTCCTCCGGCTCGTATCGATCGGGAAGGCAAACAAGCAGGTGGCATCAGAGCTCGGCTTGTCCGAAGAGACCGTCAAAGGGCATCTGAAGAGCATATTCTCCAAGTTGGATGTCGCGGACCGTACTCACGCCGTCACGGTGGCGGCGCGGCGCGGCATCATCGAGCTTTGAGTCTGGCTTATGACGTCTGTTCTGGCGACGCCGTGCTGTTCCGGTAGATGCTCGGCGAACGCTATTTGCAAGTGGACCCGCCGCCATCGCATAGGCACCCTCGACTAAGATTGATGCGACAAGAGAGCAATTTTGGATCGTCGATATCCGCCGCATCCGCCGCGTGTTTCGCGGGAGGATGCGACAGAGTGGCCATTGACTGGTGCCACGTTGAGTAAGGTCTTAGCTAGCGCGAAAGTACGCGAGCAAGTCACGGTTGATGACGTCACCATGCGTCGTGCACATGCCGTGCGGGAATCCCTTGTAGATCTTCAGGGTGGCATTGCGCAGCAGCTTGGACGAGAGCGTCGCGGAGTCTTCGATCGGCACGATCTGGTCGTCGTCGCCATGCATCACCAAGGTTGGCGCATCGATGCGCTTCAGGTCTTCGGTGAAGTCCGTTGCCGAGAACGCTTCGATGCAGTCGTACTGCGCTTTGGCGCCGCCCATCATGCCCTGGCGCCACCAGTTCATCCGTAGTGGTTCGGACAACGAGTTGCCGGGGCGGTTGAACCCATAGAAGGGAATCGGAAAGTCCCAGTAGAAACCCGAGCGGTTGGCGGCAAGGTTCTTACGCAGGCCATCGAATACTTCGCGTGGCAGACCGCCCGGATTGTCAGCGGTCTTCAGCATCAACGGCGGCACCGCGCCGATCAATACCAACTTGGCCACGCGGCCGGCGCCATGGCGAGCGACGTAGCGCGCCGCTTCGCCGCCACCGGTGGAGTGGCCGACGTGGATCGCATCGCGCAGGTCCAAGTGTGCGGCCAACGCAGCGACGTCGGCGGCATAGGTATCCATGTCGTTACCGGTCGCCGTCTGGCTGGAGCGGCCATGGCCGCGCCGGTCGTGCGCGATGACGCGATACCCTTGTTCGAGAAAGAACAGCATCTGCGCGTCCCAATCGTCGCTGGACAGCGGCCAGCCATGATGGAACACGACGGGTTGGCCGACGCCCCAGTCCTTGTAGAAGATCTCGGTGCCGTCTTGGGTGGTGATCGATTGCATAGCGCGATTCCTTGTGGAGGGGGTGGGAGTAAGGGGGCCGTGGGTCACGGCCCGGGTGGCGGACAGGGGAATGACGGCGGCCATCGTTACCGCGCCGAGGCTCGATACAAGCAGCCGGCGGCGAATGAAATCGATGGAGGGAGCGGCCGCCATGGCGTAGCTGGCACGTTTGTCGAAGAAAAGCTTGCGCATTGGGATCAGCTTCCTGAGTGGCGGAGAAGGAAGGCGGGGTCACCATCCGCGATGGCGTCACAACAGCGATACGCCGCGGTCGGCATGCAGGGTGATCCGGTCACGAAGCAGCTCGCGTCGGAGACCATGTTCGTGCTCGACGTCTGGATGATGTGAGCACGATAGGAAGTCCGTTGGCGTTGCGGTAGACATGGATGAGGCTGCACGATGTTGATCTCGAGGCATCAATGGTGCCAGCGCGTCCATCCACGCATTGATTCCGAGCGGGCAACATCGTGAGCACTGCGCCGGGTCTACCGGCCGAGATGAAGCGGGAAATACGCTGCCTTCAACCCACGCTGAAGGAGTGCACGATGGAACGCATCGACGAAAGACGCAGAGAGATCATGACGACCGCGGTGATTGGCTTCGCCTCGCGCGGCGTTGTCGCGGCGATTGGCCCGCTGATGGCAAAGACTGGGCTCGCGGCGGAAGCCGTCATTCCAGATCAAGGACTGGGACCACTGCAGCGCATCCGCGCAGACCCGTTGGACGTGGACTATCACGATCTCGGTTCGCGCGACGGCGCGCCGGTAGTCCTGCTGCATGGCTTTCCCTATGACGTGCACAGCTACCAGGATGTCGCGCCGATGCTTGCCGCGCGAGGCTGCCGCGTAGTGGTGCCTTACTTGCGTGGACACCGGGCCACGCGCTTCGTTGATCCATCGGAGCCGCGCTCGGGTCAGCAGGGCGCGATAGGCGCGGACGTGATCGCGTTGATGGATGCCTTGAAGATCCCCGGCGCGATCCTCGCGGGATACGACTGGGGTGGCCGTGCGGCCTGCGTGGTCGCAGCGCTTTGGCCGGAGCGCTGCCGCGGGCTGGTCTCGGTGAACGGTTATCTGATTCAGGACATCGCCGCGTCCGTGCGGCCCGCACCCGCTCGCGTGGAATGGGGCTTGTGGTACCAGCATTACTTCCAGAGCGAGCGCGGACAGCGTGGTCTTGCCGAGAATCGACGCGACATTGCGCGCATCCTGTGGGAACGGAACTCGCCGACTTGGGCGTTCGACGAGGCGACCTTCGAGCGCAGCGCAAGCGCGTTCGACAATCCGGATTTCGTCGACGTCGTCATCCACTCCTATCGGCACCGGTTGGGCGGGGCCGAGGGGACCGCACGATACGCCGATATCGAGCGCCGCCTGGCGGAGCTGCCTCCGATCACGGTGCCAACGATCACGCTGGATGGCGACGCCGATGGTGTCGTCGCGGCGACCGACGGCAGCGCCCAGGCCAAGTACTTTACCCGCCGGCTCGCGCACCGCATCGTGCCCGGCGTGGGTCACAACCTGCCTCAGGAGGATCCGCAGGCGTTCGCCCAAGCGGTGCTTGATCTTATTGACGCGACTACCTGAGCGGAGCATCGCCATGCAATTGATCGACAAATCAAAATCGAAATCACCGCTGCACCCGGATGTCTCGTCTCTGCCTGTGCGCACAATCGCGGGCATCGCCGTCGCGGATACACCGTTAGTCAAGCGCGCCTACGAAATTGCGCGCGAACATCTGGATCCGTATCTATTCAATCACGTGATGCGATCGTGGCTTTTCGCGACCTTGATCGCGGAACAGAAGGGGGATTCCTACGATGCCGAAGTGTTGGCCGTGTCGGCGCTATTGCACGACATCGGCCTATCCGAGGCGTTTGTCGGTCCGCTTCGGTTCGAGGTGGAGGGCGCCAACTTCGCACAGGAGCTCGCCTCCAGCTTCAATGTGGACACACGGCGGGCCCAGCTGATCTGGGACAGCATCGCGCTCAACTCCACTCCGTCGATCTGCCTACACAAAGAAGCCGAGGCCGCACTATGCGTGCTGGGCGTCGGATTGGACTGGGGCGGGTGGGGTTATGAGCGCCTGCCGGGGCAGCAGATCGCGCGAATCATGGAAGAGTTCCCCCGCCTGGCGATGAAGCAACGTTTCACTCAAGCGATATGCAGTCTTTGCGAGCACCGACCGGAGACCACCTACGATAATTTTGCGCGAGATTTCGGCGCGCGCTATGTTCATGGCTACGAGCCACCGTCGATGGTCGACAGTCTGTTGAGTTCCCCGTTCGAGGAATAGCTGGCGACGAAGGTTCTAGAGAATCTTCTGTTTCATGCCATGGCAGATCCGGTGCAGTCGGGACTCGGCACCTTGCACTCCATGGGAGAAGCCATTGAGCGAAGGCGAGGCTCTTTTCCTTCTTCCTTCTTCCTTCGGGATGAGGGCATGCGGCTTACGAGCCATCGGCTCGTGCGTGCCTGAATGCCCTGCGTGCTGCGCAGGGCTGAGGCGTGAAGCGAGGTGCCCGAAGAGCCTGCCCCGTACTTGATACGGGGGGCGGATGAGGGAATGGCAATGACTCGCCAATAGCGTTTGTTGCAAGCGGACGCGCCATTCCCTCATCCGTCGCTGCGCGCCACCCCCGCCTTCGCGAGGGCAGGCTCTTCTCCCGAAGGGAGAAGGAAAGCATGACTGCCCTGGATGATCTGACGCAAAACAGCGTCCGCCGGGCACACTGGCCCGGCGGACGCCATCGCAACCTCGCTCAGGGGACCGGAATCACCGCCGGCTTGCCGACATCCTTCAGCAGCAGCACGAGGAACTTCGCCGGCTTCTCCTTGCTGGCGTTGCGCCCGACCGTGTGCAGATCCTTGGGGCCTTCGTGGAAGCTCTGGCCTGGTGTCAGCGTGACTTCCTTGCCGCCGGCCACGCCCATCACGATCGAACCCTCGAGTACATAGATGAACCCGTGGGCATCATGGCGATGGATCGGATCGACGCCGCCAGGAGGAAACTCAACGGTGATCATCAACGCTTCCTTGCCAGGATAGTCCGGAAGCGCTTGGGTCATGACGTGAGTGACGACGGGGGGAGGGGCGTCGTCATTTCCAGCATCATGAACCGGACCCTGGGCCATGGTGGCGCCGGACCACATCAGGGCGAGCAGGCTGAGAGAACGGTGAATGTGCATCGGTAACTCCTGTATCTGCCGCGGCAGATCGCGAGGTAAAAATAGCCGCCGGGCAGTGGACGTCCGGCGGCCGATTTCAGGACAGCTTGGCCTTTTCCAGGCCGAACGCCTTGTCGTAGCTGCCCGGCACGGTGCGGAAACCAACATTGATGCGGTTCCAGGCGTTGATCGCCATCACCACGAAAGTGAGGTCGGAGATTTCTTTCTCCGACAGCTGCGTGCGGACGCGATCGTAGATGTCGTCCGGCACGCCCTGCGGCGGCAATTGGGTTAGCGCTTCGGTCCAGGCCAGGGCAGCGCGTTCGCGGGGGATGAACAGCTGCGACTCGCGCCAGGAGGCAAGGTGATGCAGACGCAGGGGGCGCTCGCCGTGGATGGTGGCCTGCTTGATGTGCATGTCCAGGCAGAACGCACAGCCGTTTAGCTGCGAAGCACGAATGGAGACGAGATCGCTGATGGATTCCTCGATCGCCGACTGCTTGGCCAGCAGATTGAACTCGACGAACTTCTTGAAAAGTTCGGGGGATTGCTGCTGGTAATCAACACGTTGCGTCATGACTAACTCCTTCAGGGGTGGGGAGACCGCAAGACATGTGCCTCTGGTCCGCGGTCAATCTAGGTGGCGCCCTGCTGTGTGAGTAGATCGCCGGAGGGATGCGCGGTGTTGAGCGCGATGCACCAATGCCCGCACACACCGCCAAGGCTTGCTACAGCTTTGGTCGGTCGCGAGCCGATATGAGCAACAGGCGATTGGTGCCAAACGGGAAACACCGTGCATCCCGAGCAACGGCTACTGCCTCCGGTGCTGCGCTCCTAGGATCATTTCCGCACTCGCCGGTCTTCCGTTCTCCAGGAAGGCTGGTTCCCCGCGCTAGCACATGAAGAGGTGGAACATGAAAGTTGTAGTCATCGGTGGTACCGGATTGATCGGAAGCAAGCTGGTGTCGCGCTTGCGTGACCAAGGGCACGAGGTAGTCGTCGCAGCACCCTCGACCGGCATCGACATTCTCACCGGCGAAGGGCTCGATGCCGCCATGGCGGGCACCGACACCGTCGTGGATCTTTCCAATTCACCATCCTTCGAGGACGCGGCGGTGATGGACTTCTTCCGAACCGCCGGCCGCAATGTGCTCGGCGCGGAAGCCAAGGCAAACGTGGGCCACCATGTGGCGCTTTCCGTAGTCGGAACTCAGAAGCTGACCGACAGCGGCTACTTCCGCGCCAAGATTGCGCAGGAAGAGTTGATCCGCAATGCCGGCATCCCATACACCATCATCCACTCGACTCAGTTCTTCGAATTCCTGCCTGGCATCATCAAGTCGGCCACGGATGGCGACACCGTGCGTTTGGCCCCAGCGCTGGTGCAACCGATCGCATCCGACGACGTGGCTGACGCGGTCGCACGCATTGCGGTGCAGGCACCTGCCAATGACACCGTGGAGATATCGGGGCCGGAACGCGAGCGGTTGTCTGATCTGGCGCAGCGCTTCCTGAGCATCACCCAGGATCCCCGCAAAGTGATCAGCGATGTGCATGCACGCTACTTCGGTGCCGAGCTCAAGACCAACACGCTGGTTCCCGAAGGGAACGCCTGGCAGGGCGCGATGAACTTCGAACGCTGGGTGGAACAGTCCGAGTTCGCCCGCTCCGCACCGCGCGCATAACACTGCGACGTCCGGCTGCTGAGGAACGCGCCCCGGCAACTGGACTGCTGCGCCTGTGCCGAACAGAACAACCAATGAGGACACCACGCGTTCATGACTCCGTTGCAACCGCCACCGACAAGCATGCTGGACAAGTACTACGGCGAGGATACCCAAGAGCTCTACACCGGACGTGTGCGGGTGACGGGTGGCGAGGCCGCGCATGGTCGCGTCTCGGGGGTCGTGAAGTCAGATGACGGTGCGCTCGAAGTGAATCTGCGCCTGCCGAACGAACTCGGCGGGCCAGGCGGTGGCAGCAACCCCGAGCAGTTGCTCGCGGCCGGCTATGCCGCCTGCTTCCACGGCGCTCTGACACTGCTTGCGTGCCGTTCCGGTGTGGAGCTCAAGGAATTGGTTGTGGATGCCGCAGTGACGTTCGCGCGCGACCCGGTGGATGGACTGTTCCTGCTGTCAGCCGAGATCCGCGCCAGTCTTCCTGGACTCGATCGGGCGCTGGCCGCTGAGCTGGTGCGCAACACCGAGCGCATCTGTCCCTACTCGAAGATGTTCCGCCGCGGCATCGACCACGTGGTGTCGGTTGCACCCGAACCGCTGTCGCCAGCTGCTGGCGACGGAAATCCCTCCTGACTGCTGCATTCAGCAAGGAGAACTGTCGTGGCCCTGAAGATAGTTCGCATACGTCCCCGTAACCGGCTACTGGCGTGGGCCGAGGATCGGCTGCCCCTGATCTCATTCATCGCCGCACACACAAGCCGGTACTACGCGCCGAAGAACTTCAACGTTTGGTACTACTTCGGGGTGCTCGCGCTGGTGACGCTGGTCAATCAACTGGCGACGGGCATCTTCCTGGCGATGCACTTCAAGCCATCGTCGGCGGAAGCCTTTGCCTCCGTCGAGTACATCATGCGCGACGTCGAATGGGGGTGGCTGATCCGCTACATGCATTCCACCGGCGCTTCGCTCTTTTTTGTGGTGATTTACGCCCATATGCTGCGCGGAATGCTGTATGGATCGTACAAGCGGCCACGCGAACTGGTGTGGATTCTCGGTATGTCGATCTACCTGGTCCTCATGGCCGAGGCCTTCATGGGTTACGTGCTGCCTTGGGGCCAGATGTCTTTCTGGGGCGCGAAGGTGATCATCTCGCTGTTCGGCGCGATACCGGTGGTCGGCGACAGCTTGTCGCACTGGATCATGGGCGATTATGTGCCCGGGGATGCCACGCTGAATCGGTTCTTCGCGCTGCATGTGGTCGCGTTGCCCATTGTGTTGCTGTTGCTGGTAACGGTGCACATCCTGGCGCTGCACGAGGTGGGTTCCAACAACCCGGACGGCATCGAGATCCACGATAAGACCGGGGGTGATGGCCATCCACTGGATGGCATTCCATTCCACCCGTACTACACGGCCGAGGACTTTCTCAGTACCGTGGTGTTCCTGCTGGTGGCCGCATTCCTGATCTTCTTCGCACCGACCGTGGGCGGACTGTTCCTGGAGTACGACAACTTCGTCGAAGCCAATCCGCTGGTCACCCCGGAGCACATCAAACCCGTTTGGTACTTCACGCCGTTCTACGCGATGTTGCGCGTGGTGCCCGACAAAGTATCTGGCGTGCTGGTGATGTTCCTGGCCATCCTCGCGCTATTTCTGCTTCCGTGGCTTGATCGCGGCAAGGTGAAATCCATTCGCTATCGTGGCCGCGGATACCAGGTCGCGCTAGGTGTATTCGTCTTGTCGTTCGTGCTGCTCGGCGCCGTTGGCATCGGTGCCGTGGCGGACGTTTTGCCCCGGATGCTTGGTCGCGGTATCGACGTCAACTCGGTGGAGAACTGGATCGGGAGAGCGCTGTTGGTCGGCTACTTCGGGTTCTTCGCATTCTTATGGATATACACCCGATTCGGCATCGAGCGGACAAGACCAGTGCCAGAGCGGGTGACTTAGAGACCGTTCTGCTCGGTCGTATCGCATAGCTATCCATCAATCCGCGATTCCGTGGGAGCGCCGTCCCGGCGCGAGCTCTTTCTGTCAGACCATGGTGGAAGCAAGAGCTCGCGGCGAGACGCCGCTCCTACCGTATCGCGTGTTTTCCAACATGCAGGGAAACCGTGATGAAAGCGCGACGAATTGTTGCGCGATGAACAACACGCTGCATCCCTGGCCAAGGCTTCCGTCGCCATAGGTGCGGACCTAACCTGTATTCAACGAACGGCACTTGCACCTCTCCACTTCAAACCCCATCGCCAGTGCAGTAGTGCGGAGCCGAAAAGCGTCAAATGCTTCTTGTCCGTCGTAACGAAGAAGACGGATGTCAGCTCGTCGAGGAGGCTGTAACGGGCGTGCACTTTCCATCCGTTCGTGCACGGGACAACCCACGTCGGCGCGGTGTCCCCGCGGAACTCCGATCAGCAACACGACGAAACGACGGACAAGAAGCACCACAAGAACGGCATCACCGCTTTCGAAGAACAATTCACTGGAACAACCCCATGAAACTCTATTACTTCCCAGGAGCATGTTCATTGGCAGACCATATCGTCCTGCAGTGGACTGGCATTGCTCATGAAACCGTGCGCATGAGCTCGGAGACGATCAAGTCGGACGAGTACCTGCAGATGAATCCCAACGGCACCGTCCCCATGCTGCTGCATGACGGCTTCGTCTTGACGGAGAACGTCGCGATTCTGGGATACATCGCCGAACAGCGTCCGGAAGCGGCGCTCCTGGGTGACGGCAGCACCCGAGGCCGTGCCGAGGTGATGCGTTGGCTCGCCTATCTCAACTCTGACGTCCACATGGCATTCAAGCCCATCTTCACCCCGTCACGCTTCCTTCCCGATGAAGACCAAGCGGGAGCACTGGCTGACCAAGCGCGAATCCAAGTAAGTGCTCATCTGCAGCGTTTGGATGTTCAGTTGGAGGGGAGGGAATGGCTGGCCGGAACCCGATCAATCGCGGATCCCTATCTGTTCGTCATGCTGCGCTGGGCCACCCGGAAAGATATTCCGCTGAATGACTTCAGGAACCTGCTGAGCTTCCTGGAGCGAATGTTCGCGGATGCCGGCGTGTTTGCGGCGATCGCCAGCGAAGAAGACGAACTTGAGTAGCGAGCCGTCTGGAGCTGCCAGTTTCCCGGCGATGTTCCACCGCCAGCAGAGCTTCCACCCCTAGGAGATCAACCGTCATGCTTGCCGGTCGCTCATACAAATTCGCAGAGTTCGTTCTTTGGACCAGGCGCCCGCTTTACGCGCTGATTGCCTTCAATGCCGCTGTCGTGGTGCTCTATCAGGTTGTCGGCCTCAAGTGGCTGACCATTCCCTGGGGCGTAGCTTTCATGTTGGGCACCACGGTCGCCCTGATGGCGGGCTTCAAGAGCACCCAGACCTACAACAGGACCTGGGAGGCGCAGCAGATCTGGGCCTCCATCGCCGGCATGAGCCGTCTCTGGGGCACCGTGAGCAGGGACTTCCTGTCAGACGGCAAAGAATCGCAGCGCCTGATCTATCGCCACCTGGCCTGGCTGACGGCGTTGCGCTATCAGATGCGGGACAGCAAGGCATGGGAAACCGCCAAGAAGGCGTCCAACGCGGAGTATCTGAAGAACTACGGCGTCCCGGAGAAAGAGCGCGCTCTGGAAGTGGAGATCGCGAAGTACGTTTCTCCGGAAGAGAAGAGTCGAATTCTCATCGCCAATGGCAAAGCGACCCAAGTCCTCGGCCTGCAAAGCGAAGCGCTCAAGGCCACGCTTGATTCGGGCGTCATTCCAGCCAATGTCTTCTTCGAGCTACAGAAGATACTCAAGGAGTTCCAGGACCTGCAGGCGAAGAGCGAGCGGATCAAGAACTATCCGTATCCGAGGCAGTACGCCGTCATCAACGCGATATTCGTCAGGATCCTGTGCTTCCTGCTGCCGCTGGGAATAATCAGCGAGCTGGAGCGCCTGAATCAGCTCGTCGAGGGCGTGATGGCAGGTCACATGGTGTGGCTGGCGATTCCCCTGGGTGTGCTGATTTCCTGGATGTACGCCGCACTGGATCAGGTGGGAGAGAGCAGCGCCAATCCATTCGAGGGCGGGGCGAACGACGTCCCCATCTCGCAGATATGTAACTCCATCGAGATCGATCTGCGGCAGCTACTGGGTGAAAGTGGCGTGCCCCTCAGCTCCAGCCCATCCCGTCCCATCGTCATGTGATGGGGAGACCGACCATGAAAATAGTAGTGGCGGGCGGACATGGCCTGATCGGTGCCAAGCTCGTGAGCAGGCTGAGATTGCGCGGACACGAGGTGATTGCCGCTTCCCGGAGATCCTGCGTGAACACCGTTACCGGCGAAGGATTGGATGGGGCCTTGAGCGGCGCCCATGCCGTTGTGGACGTGACCAATGCACCCTCATTCGACGAGCCAGACGTTACCGAGTTTTTCCGGCGGTCGACCGAACAACTACTTGCAGCTGGCGCGCGCGCCGGTGTCTCCCATCACGTTGCGCTGTCGGTAGTCGGCACCCGGCGCCTACAGACCAGCGGGTACTTCCGGGCCAAGGAAATACAGGAGAACCTCGTGAGGCGTTCGAGTGTCCCGCATACCCTCGTGCAATCGACACAGTTCTTCGAGTTCATGGCCAACATCATCCCGCCCGGCAGTGGCAGGGAGACCGTCCATCTATCACCTGCCTTGGTACAGCCAGTAGCGGCGGACGACGTGGCCAATCTGCTGGTGGAGCGGGTGACGATGCCTCCCTCGGACGCACCCACCGAGATTGCCGGGCCCGAATCCTACCGATTGTGCGAACTCGTTCAATGGGTCATGTACAGCTATCAGGACGACAGGCCAGTGGTGGCGGACCCGACGGCGAGCTACTACGGCGCGATCCTGGACGATCACATGCTCACCCCCGGGCCCCACGCGCTAACCGCAAAGACGTATTTCCGGGACTGGCTGGATGGGTATCTATCCGGAGCGCTGCAGATACCGCATGTCCACCATCCCAGCCCCATGGCACGCACACGTTAATCACGGCTCGTTAATCACGGCTCATCGAATGGAGCGTCCTTTGCGACCGTTCATGGGCGATGTCAACCAAGAGAAGGAATATAGAAATGAATAAACTGATCGCATCTGCTCTTCTGATTGCGGCAATGGTGTTTTCTTCGGCTGCTGTTGCCCAAACCGACAAGCCCACCATCGTCCTGGTGCATGGCGCTTTTGCGGAAGCGTCCTCGTGGAATGGGGTGGTCGCGGTTCTTCGGAGCCAAGGCTATCCGGTGGTCGCTGTCGCCAATCCTCTACGAAGCGTCAAGAGCGACGCTCAGTATCTCAGCGACATCGTCGACTCAATCGAGACGCCCGTCGTACTGGTAGGGCATTCCTATGGCGGCTTGGTGATAGGCGAGATCGCCGGCTCAGGTCGAAACATAAAGGGCTTGGTTTTCGTTGCGGCATTCGCAGCGGAAATTGGAGAGACTGCAGCCGGGCTTTCAGGAAAGTTCCCGGGTAGCAGCCTCGGCACGGCTTTGGCCCCGGCAGTCACGCTGACAACCGGTGGCAAAGACCTCTACATCCGCCAGGACAAGTTTCACGATCAGTTCGCTGCAGACGTGGCGGAAGCCGAAGCGGCACTGATGGCGGCTTCGCAGCGCCCCGTGACCGAAGCGGCGCTCAACGAGCCGGCTGGCGCGTCGGCCTGGAAGCGGATCCCCTCCTGGTTCGTTTATGGCGATAAGGACAAGAATATCCCGCCCGCCGCGCTTGCTTTCATGGCAGACCGCGCGAACTCAAGGAAGACGATCATCGTGCCCGGTGCTTCGCATGCGGTGATGGTGTCCCATCCGGAGGCTGTCGCAGAACTGGTGCTGGCGGCCGCGCGGTCGAACTGATCGTTTCGCGACGTTTACCGGCAATGGATTGCCACCTTGGTTAACCTGCAGGCTCAGGATAGGGTGATGGGAAAAGGACGGATGGAAGGGTTCAGTGATGGTGTGATGGCGATCGTCATCACCATCATGGTGTTGGAGCTGAAGGTTCCGCATGGCGCCGATCTTGATGCACTGCGGCCTTTGTTGCCCAGCTTTCTGAGCTACATCCTGAGCTTCGTCTATATCGGCATCTACTGGAACAACCATCACCACTTGATTCATGCAGCCAAGAAGGTGTCGGGCGGTATGCTTTGGGCCAATCTTAATTTTCTCTTTTGGCTGTCGCTGTTTCCATTCGCCACCGGCTGGATGGGGGAGAATCACTTCGAAGCGTTGCCTTCTGCTGCGTATGGGTTCGTTCTTCTCATGGCCGCGGCTGCCTACTATCTGCTACAGCGGTGCATCATTTCCGCAAGTGGCCCGCAATCGGTGTTGAAGCGCGCCATTGGAAAAGACTGGAAGGGAAAACTGCCGCCGATCCTCTACATAAGCGCGATCATCCTCTCTTTCCAGGCCAACTGGGTAGCACAAGCGCTCTATGTTTCGGTGGCTCTGATATGGCTGATACCGGACCGGAGAATCGAGCGAGCCATTGCTGCGGCAGGATCCTAACGCGACACGGCTGGCGTCTGGTTTCGGTCTACTCTGTTGAAAAATCCGGTTGCCTGAAATGCTCACCGGGTGCCGGACCACGTGAGCGCGATGTCCAAAGGTTCCGAACTTAGAATTCTGCTGTAACTGTGCAGTTTTCGATCTTGCCTGCGCCAATGACATCAGCACCAGTTCGCCCGTCGGCGTTTCGATCCATTGGAAGGTTTGCGCCCTGCCGCACTGGCCGGCCACAAGCGTCGCCCTTCCATCCTCACCCGCCCTATGGTTTCGCAGGGCCGGTCAGGAGCAGCATCAGCACGCTGTGCGGCGCCAGCCGCGCTTCCAGTTTGCTGCTGGTGTCGCCCGTCTTCTTGCTCCACAGGTCGGACCAGCGGTAGACGGTCTGCTTGAAATCGACCGACCTCTTGCTCAGGTCATCCATCAGGACTTGCTTCTTCCAGTCATGGCGAACGTCGGCAGGCTGGTTGGAGCGATTCAGGAACATCAGTGCCCATTGGCCGCCGTCGAGCGGTTTGGCATAGACCTCCAGCGGACCGTCGGCCAGGACACGCAGTGCCTGTACACCCAGCTTGTCCTGGTTCACCGCGATCACGCCGGGGTTGGTCAGGATGCGGCGGGTCGACTCGGACATGGAACGCAGGTCGTTGCCCAGGATGAGGGGCGAGGCCATCATCGCCCAGATCGACAGATGGGCACGGTCTTCATCCTCGCTCATGCCGTTGCCCACTTCGAGCATGTCCATATCGTTCCAGTGGCCGGGCCCTGCGAACTTGCGCAGGCCTGCCTGCTTGTCGAGGATGCGCAGCACGCCCAGACCAGTCGAGAAACCGGGACTGAATTCGCAGTCGAAGCAATTGTAGATATCGGGCGTGGTTCGCCACGAATGGCCGACCTGACCGGCCCATTCCCACGGCTTGCTTATGCCCCATTCGCATATGCTGAACAGCATCGGACGCCCCGCCTTGGCGATCGCGTCGCGCATCGTGGTGTACGCCGCTTCGGGGTTCAAGCTCGCGGTGTCGCACCAGTCGTACTTGACGTAATCGATGCCCCAGCTCGCATAGGTCCGCGCATCCTGATACTCGTGGCCGCGGCTGCCGGGACGGCCGCCGCAGGTGGTCGCGCCTGCGTCCGAGTAGATGCCCAGCTTGAGTCCCTTGCCATGCACATAGTCCGCCAGCGCCTTCATGCCGGATGGGAAGCGCTTGGGGTCGGGATGGATGTTGCCGTCGGCGTCGCGCTGGCCATGCCAGCAATCGTCAATTAAATGTCGGCGCCGCGCCTGCCATCAGCGTCAAGGCCATGCATAACAGCAGCCCGGATACGACAACTCCGGGCGATTTCGATTCAGGCCACATGCGCTTCACCTTTCAGATTGATCGGCTCACGCAGGGCGGGACCGCCTGCGGCGGTTCGGCCTTATGTGCCTGGTCTGGATCGCCACAATGGCTAATGAAATGCGGGGCGCGTGTCGATTGAGCTCGCGTCCTGCTTCAAGGCGAAGCATAGGCAGCGCGTCGCGTCATATCCAATGAATTGTTGGGAGCGCGCCATATCTTTTTTTGAATGCAGCACCGCACCAGCATGCTCGTGCCGTTTCAGTCCACGCAGGGTTCTACGAGGTCGTTTTTGATTCATAAGACCACGTGGGGGCGGAACCGCCACCTGACGGAAGAGCTCGCGGCGGGACGCCGCTCCTACAAAAGCAAAAGGTCCATGACCCGTAGGAGCGCCGTCCTCGGCGCGAGCTTTTGCTTCTGCGGCGATCTGATGGGAAGAGCTCGCGGCGGGTGCCAGCGGCATGCAGGAAAACGCCGCTTAATTCCTTCCGTCCTCCGGTGTGAAAGTGACGATGACGCGTTGGTAGCGCGTCAGCGCGGGACTGCCCTTATCGATCACCTGAACGATGAAGTGCGCGGTCTCCGCCTTGCTTACCACTGGCGCCTGCCCCCAAACGGTATGATGATTTTCCGCATACCCCAGTTTGATTTCCTTCTTGTAGCTGCCAGCTTCGGGATACTGAAACCACAGGTAGCTCAAGCTATCTCCATCGGGGTCGAAGCTGCCGGCGGCGCTCATCATGAAGTCTTCGCCGGATTTGACGGTCAGCCGATCGCTATGGCCGAGCTTTACCACTGGCGGATGATTCGCCCCCTCGTATGGCTTGATGCTCCAATCCATTCGGGCAGCGAAATCATTCTGGAATTCTTTGCGCCAGCGCCAGATCGTGGTCCTGTACCCACTGCTGACTTTGTCGTGGGCACGCACGCTGCGGCCATAGTCGTTGTAGACCATCGGCCTGTAACTATCCACGGCGTTGGTCCAGATAGCACGAGGTTCTTGCAATACAGGTACGTTGCCGGTGAAGCCTTCCGGATTGGTGTTCTCCAACGCTGGCGTATACAACTCGTAGCGTCCACCCCAGCCGCCCCAGTCCGGATGCTCGGGTGCGTTCAGACCGTTGGGTATCAAGGACAGGAAGGAGGGCGTATCGCCCTCCATGCCAAAAGAGACATCCGGATACATCGCGCCCAGCGCTCCATGCCCTTGTTGAATATGCGCGGCGATCCAATTGTTGCTCACTTCAGAGCTGTCGAAGCCCGGCTCGGCTGTGTGGATGCCAGTCCAAGTGCCATTGCCATATCCGCCGGGGCTGACGATGTAAAACAATTCGGGAAACTCTTTGCGTATCCAGAAACCGGAATCGTCCTGATCGGAGATCGTGTAGACGCGCAACCTGCTTACCAGGCGAGCGGTCTGCTCCGGCGTCCTGTCGTGTTCAATCCGATACAACGCTTGAGCAAGCGTATTAGCGCCGCCCCAAACCGCAACCCATAGGGGCCGCGTGTCATTTTTCTCCAGGGCCTTGATGATGGCGTCCGATCCCGGCGAGTCCTTGCCGTCGCCGACACCTTGCATGCCATAGAGCTGCGAGCCGGAACGCACCACCGCTTTCAGCGCCTCCGCTTTCGGAAAACCCGGTTCGTGCTTCGACAGATTGGGTTGAACTCGGCCGTAGGCATCGATGATCACCTGCATGGATGCCGGTGCGATACGCGACTTCTGATGCGTAGAGGTAGTGGCGACGATGCCTTCGATATCGATCTGGTTCGCGTACAGAAGCAAGCGCACGAGCGACTGGCTGTCATCGGGATCGGCCTCGATATCGCTGAGGACAATCAGGCGTTGCTTGGGTTCGGCGAAGCCAAGGGCCGGCACGCATACCAGTAACGCCGCCAGAATCGCCGTGATTGAAAGTGATCGCATCGTCTACTCCTCCAAAGCGACCACCATCACGGCCTTGGCAGGCACATTGATCGACAGCTTGCCGCCTGCGGCACGCGCGCTGAAGGCGGCCGGCTTGACGACCTGCGGATTCTGGAACGTGTTATGCGCATCCATCACGGTCGAGGTCAGCACCTTGCCGGCCGCCGCTTTTACCTTTGTGCCGGCGACGTTGACGGCGACATCGACCGGCTTGTGCGGATCGGTGTTGACCAGTGCCAGGTACAGCTTGCCGTCTTTAGCGCGCGCCGCCGAAGCGCTCACGCCCGGAATGGTCACTGCGCCCAGGGTGTAGCGGGTGTTGTCCTTGATTGCCAGCGGCAGCGACGTGGCATCCTGAAACGGTACATACATCTGGAAGGCGTAGTAGGTCGGGGTCAGAACCATCTTCTCCTTGTCGGTCAGGATCATCGCCTGCAGGACGTTGACCATCTGGGCAATGGTGGTCAGCGGCACCCGTTCCGCGTGCTCATGGAAGATGTTGAAGTTGAGCGCCGCCACGAGCGCGTCGCGCAGGGAGTTCTGCTGGAACAACGCGCTTCTGGCGCCCTTGTCGGCGTCGTCATACCAGGTGCCCCACTCATCGATCATCATCCCGATCTTCTTCTCGGGATCGGTCTTGTCCAGTACCGCCACGTGATCTTTGATCAGCTGATCCATCTTCAAGGTATTGGCAAGGATCGAGATCCACCCGCCTTCCTTGAAGCCGAGGGCCGCGCCCTTGTCCTCCCAAGTGGCGCCTACGATGGTGTACTGATGGACGCTGATGCCGGTCGTGCGGCCTTTCAGTTCCTTGCTCAGGACATCGGTCCACGTGGTGTCGAAGCCACTGCCGCCGCTGGCGATCATTTTTGGCCTGGACTGCGCGGGCGCCCTCAGGAAGGTCTCGTAATTGCTGTACAGGGCCGCGTAGTACTCGGGCTTCAGGTTGCCGCCGCAGCCCCACAACTCGTTGCCGATACCGAAGAAGGCGACTTTGAACGGCTTTTCGCGCCCGTTCTGAGCGCGCAGCCTGGCCAGGGGCGAGCCCCCGTCCGCCGTCATGTACTCGACCCAATCGGACATCTCTTGCACGGTGCCGGTACCGACGTTGCCGTTGACGTAGGCGTCGGCACCCAGCATGTCGATCAGGTCGAAGAATTCGTGGGTGCCGACAGCGTTGATCTGTTCTACGTTGCCATTACCGTTGATGTTGCTCGGGCGCTTGTCCTGAGGGCCGATGCCGTCGCGCCAATGATAGGTGTCGGCGAAGCAGCCGCCCGGCCAACGCACCAGCGGCACGTGCAACTCCTTGAGCGCGCCGACGACGTCATTGCGCCAGCCCCGGGTGTTGGGGATGTTCGACGTGGGGCCGACCCACATGCCTTCGTAGACGCCGGTGCCCAGGTGTTCGGCGAACTGGCCGTAGACATTCTTGTTGATGACGGCACCAGGCTTGGCCGGATCGATGCTGATGGTCACGGCGGCGAACACGGGAGCGGTCGCCAGCATTGCAAGCGCCAGTACGCTGCTCTTCACTACACTCATGTTCATTCCTTGCACAACTCGCTGATGGCGTTTGGGGCGGTGGCGGTGATCACGCCCAGCCGATAGGGCAGTTCGATGTACTCGTACTTCTTGTCTTTTTCCATGTCCAAGCCCTGGTAGAGGAATCTCAGCGGCTGGCAGGGGTCGATGCTCAGCGTCTGGTCGACGCCATCGCGGATCAGTTCGCCATGGGATACGCCTTCGGACCAGATCCGGCCGTCGAACTTGACGTTTTCCGCGCCAGCGAACGTGTTCATCCTGGCACCGGGAATGGGTTGCCACTTGCCGTCCAGGCGATCGGCTGTCCATGCCCGGAAGTACCTGCCGGTGGGTCCGATCGCTTCGATCAGCGTCAAGTACTGGTGGGTGCCGGTGATCTTGTAGGTGTTGCTCGCCTCGAACATGTCCTCGCGCTTTTCCTTCATGACGACCACGGGCTCGGAGAAGCCATGGGGGAAGCGCTCCACCGTTGTTTCACCGCGGAAGAAGCTGCCGTGGTCGTCGGTGAAAAACAGATGGCACTTCTTGTCGTCGCAGATGTTCCAGAAGTCCAGCCAGGCCGCCTTGCCGTTGGCGTCTTTAACGCTTTCCGGGATGGTCGGGTAGAACGGCTGCGGCGCCGTCCATGAGCGGGGATCGGCCAGATTCTTGGTGGTGGAATACAACGGGTCGCCGCCTTGGTAAATCAGATACCAGAGCTTTTGCGGCGCGAAATAGAACACCTGCGGCGCAGCGCGGTAACCCGGCCCGATGGGGGACTGGTCGAGCATAAACAGGGGCGCCTTCGGCGCTTCGTCCCAATCAGCGAAGCTCGTATAGGCCATGCCCCAGCCTGTTGCCGCGGCCGTGGTCATGAATACATGGTATCGATTGTCGTGGTAGACGACGGTTGGGTCTTTGACGCCATGGATATGTTTGGCATCGGCGGGAGGCTTGATCAGGGGCTCGCTGGATTTCCATTCAAAAGGTTTGGCGCCAGTCGCGGGTTCCGTCGCGTGAGCGAGCGTGCTCAATGCCAGGCATGACGCAAACCAGAGTGCACTGAATCCGGCGAGGGAGGATTTGTAGTTGTGCATAACTTCAGCCATTGATGTTTACAGGGATTCGGCAACGAGAAGGGTCAGGAACAATTAGTCTCCGCCGGTGACCGTCCTGGCCGGAACGGCCTCGGGAAGTTGCCCCTGACACCGTTTTTGCGGTTCCGCTACGCCACACCGTTGGTGTCCCAGGGCTTCGCGTTGCCGGATGCTGCCGTTGTGTCATGAACTGTCATGGATCGACTTCGAGGCGAAGCATAGGCAGGCGCGTCGTGTCATTTCCAATCAATTGTTCAGCGCGAGCCATAACTTTTTCCCGCGGCCTAAAGGTTCCAGGTTCAATTTCACGCTGGATGAGACGCGGTCGCCCACGCGGGCGAGCATCGGCGCAGCGCCCAGCCGGCGATTCGACGTGACGCCGGAAACGCTGACTGCCGTAACCCTTGCCTTGCATCAGATGCACTCGGATATCCTCCGTCTCGACCGCATCGAAGCCCTCCGACCGCCCAGCTGCGTAACACGCGCCGCGTGATGCCGGGTCCACATCGAGTGCCTAGATTATGGCTCCCAGGTGTCTACGAAAGGCTGGCCAGTCCAGTTTTGGTCGCGATTACTGTCGTACTCGCCTTGTTTTCTATCTTTCAGTTCTGTGCCGCTACTGCATCTGCTACGGCTATGTCGACAAAGTGGTTGGCTCAAGGTCGTCAGCGATACTGTTGAATGGCGAAACGGTTGTCCGCAGCGGGGTCAAGATTCGTGCGGTAAAGGAGCTACTGCACGACTCGGACTCTGATGTTCCATGGGTATTCTTCATCGTTGGATTTCGCCCGTGGGTGTGCGCCAAGGACGGTTTTCTATGATTCCATGGTGAGCGATTGGCGCATCTGCTTGGACCGTCACCAGAGCCGGCGTAACCTGGGCAAGGGAAGCGTCCGGAATTGCCCTGCTCGGAAACTCAATGGCAAACATCAGTCTGGGAATGCGCCCACGCAGATGCGACGGTCGATAGGAAGATGGAGGATTCATGAAAACTATGTTGCTGCTGTTGGCGATGTGTCTCCCTAGCCTTGCCCTGACAACCACCATCGCGCCGACGCCGTTGGAAGAGAAGGTGCGCAAGGCCGATCATGTGGTCGTCGCGAAGGTTGCCAGTGTCGATATGGTCGATGGCCAGGGACAGCCGGTGACTGATCGTGCCGCCCGAACAGGCCCGGGCCTGACCAACCAGATCTGGCTAAACCTTGAAGTGCAGGAGGTGCTGTTCGCTCAGACCAAGCCGCCGCCGCGCACGCTGCGTGTACCTCTGTGGCGGATGTGGCATCACGAGCTTGGCATGATGCAGGACTACGTGACCGGCACCACCCGTATCTTCCTGCTGAAGGGCGACGCTTACGAACCCGTCCTTCCCGCGGATTTTCAAGCGGGCCTGGAGGATAGGGCTGAAGTAGTGCGCTTGCTAGAAACCGGGCCATAGGCAGCCTGGTAAACAAGCAATTACAAACTCTACGTAAGAAGAAGCGGGAACAATAAAGTTGAGAGGGTACTAACCGCCCCTTATCTCGCTTGATGTGCGGCTTACGAATGGAGTTGTCATTCGTGTTGACACGCATCCAGAACTGACTGAACCGGCCGGAGATGCGAATCGCCTGCTTCTTGCCGATAGCGGGCGATGGGGCAGGGGATTAGGAGTCGTTATCGGGGGGGTAGGGAAGGGAAGGTCCCTAGTTCTGGCCGAGAGCAGACACACGACATGAAGTTTTCCTAAGGAAGTCCCCTGGCTTTGCCGGGGACTACCAAGGCTTGACCTATCTCTCAGCCGGATTCACCCCATTGCTTCTAGCTGTTGATGTTGCTCTTAGCGATTGGGAAAGGCCCCTTTGAGGGACCCCAACTGCTTAAAACCCGCAGCTTTGCCAGGGCATACTTACTTTGCTCTCGAGCTGACTCCGTAATTGCAAGCTGTTGATCGTAAAAGACTTCATAAATCTTCATTCGAGCATCAGGCACTTCACTCCGCAGTACGGTGAGCTGGCTGCTCCCCATTTGGAGCGTTGTGATGTCATTCCTGATCCGCCTTGCCCTGTTCACGGCCTTCATTCTGCCCGTGCTTTCTACGGCCGCTGCCGCACCGCCCTCTGCATCCAGTGACGATTGGACAGCCACCGATCCAGCCGCGCACGGCTTGGATGTTGCCCGGCTCGCCGCCTTGGACGCTGCGATCACCAGTGGCCAGGCACCTGACACCACCAGCGTGCTGGTAGTACACCAAGGCGTGCTGGTCCACGAGGCCTATTTCAACGGTGCCGACCGCATGACCCTGCACAACACCCGCTCTTTAACCAAGAGCGTGACCGCGATGCTAGTGGGCGCAGCGATCGACCGGGGCATGATCGCCGGCGTCAAAGCGCCGGTGTTGAGCTTCTTTCCGGACAGGACACCCGCGCATCAGGGTTCTTTCAAAGATGCGATCACGCTCGAAGACCTGCTCACGATGAGCGCGCAGTGGGAGTGCGACGACAACAACCAGTACTCGGCCGGCCACGAGGAGCGCATGTACGTCAGCGCCGACTGGACGGGCTTCGCCCTCGGCCTGCCCGAGCGTGGCTATGCGCCATGGACCAAGCGGCCAGCGGACAGTCCGCACGGGCGTGCCTTCGCCTACTGCACCGCCAACTCTTTCCTGCTCGGCGCCATTGTTGAACTCGCCAGTGGAATGCCCTTGGAGCGTTTCGCGGCCGACGTTCTGGAGCGGCCGCTGGGGATCGAAAAGGCAACTTGGCGGAATTCGTCCGAGGGAGTCGGTATGGGAGGCGGCGGCACCGAATATCGAAGCCGGGACCTTGCCAAACTGGGCCAGCTGATCATTGACGCCGGGCGCTGGAAAGGCCGGCAGATCCTGCCGGCCGACTGGATACGGGCGATGACGCAGGTGCGGGCACAGACCCCATTCGATGCGGATTACGGCTACCAGATGTGGCGCTTTCCGTTCACCGCAGGCGCACAACAACTGCATGGGTGGACGATGTCCGGCAATGGTGGCAACGCCGTATTCGTGGTACCGGAGAAACAGCTGGTGGTCGTCGTGACCCGTACCCGCTTCAATCAGCGGGGCATGCATCAGGAAACCAAAAAGCTGCTGCAGGACTACATCCTCAGCGCGCTACCGTGACCGTGTCCGCATCACGCGGTAGCTGGCCAGTTGTGTTCACGCGTGTCCGGTCGGCTGCGACGGCTGTTTCCATCATGGCCAGCACCGAGGCGAAGCCGGGATCATCGCGCAGACCGGCGAACAACGGTGACACGCGCAGATAGCCGGCATCGCGGTAGCCGGCGGCGACCGCTGCCTGTAGCGCCGCCAGTGCGGCATGGCGGTAGCCGGCGAGCTCCGCTAGCAGGGCGGCATCGAGACCATCGACGGGATCGCTGCCTTGCGCCAATCCCGCGCGCAAGGCAGCGGAGTGCTCCAGCAGCACCGCTGCCGGCGGTTTGAGTTCAGCCCCGGTGACCCAGGCGAGGGTCGTCGGCAGGCTTGCATGTGGCTTCAGCGCGCGGGCCCGCTGAACTTGCGCCCGCGCTACAGCGAGATCACCACGCTGCAGCGCCAACTCCGTGGCCAGCAGATACAGCGCCGCATGCTCGGTCCGCCGCGCCAGCGCCTCGTCCAGCGCCGCCTGCACTTCGCCAGCGCGCCCATGTTCGTAAAGAAAGGTTGGCCAGGCGAGGTTGGAGAACACGTTGTCGGGATACAGCTGGAAGCTGCGCCGGTAGCGTGTCTCCGCTGCTGTGGTGTACCCGAGCAGGTCGAGGTTGGAGGCGACCTGCAGTTCCCAGAAGCGCAGGTGCTCGGGGCGACGTACGGCCAAGTTGGTGGCAAGTGCTTCACTCAATCGTCCTTGGCGTGCGTACAGATATGCAGCTGATGCGCGGCTTGCATCAGCCGACGGATCCAGCTGCACGGCACGCTCGTAGCCGGAAATTGCCGCTTCGACCTCGCCACGGCAATCGTGGGCGTAGGCCAGCACCGCGTGGGCGGCGGCCAGCCGCGGTTGCCGCGCGATCACCGCCTCCGCCAAAGCCTGCGCCTCGTCGGCGTCCTCGCGGCTGCCGTTGTAAAGGCATAGGCGAGCGGCTTGGGCGCGGGCAACGCCCAACAGTGCCTGCACATCGTCTGGAGCTTCCTGCAAGCGTTGGTGATACAGCGCGATCGCGCGCTCATTGTTGTCCTGCTGGCCGATGCCGGCGTAATGCTCCGCGCGCAGCAGCAACGGCGAGATAGTGCCTGTATGGAATACCGGCCACTTCCACCAGGCGATGCCAGCCGACACCATCAACAGGGCAGCCACCGAGAACGTGAGGCGATGCTTGGATACAGGCGTCAAGGTAGCCGCTGTATCTTCGGCAACAGGCTCGCTGCAGAGCTGGTAGCCCTGTCCGCGCACCGAGCGCAGGTAGCGCGCTTGGCGCCCATCGTCGCCCAGTGCCTGACGCAACAGGCGCACGCGTTGGGTCACAGTTTCTTCGTTGACGTGAGCAGGAGCCCAGACCTGCGTGATCAGCTCATCGAAGCCGACAACCCGGGTGCCTTGCGCCAGCAGGCAATGCAGCAGGCGGAAGCTGAGTCCGGATACGTCCAGCACCTGACTACCGTTACGAATCACACTCTGCCGCGCCACGTCGACGCGCAGATCGTCTAGACGATAGTGCAAGGGCGGGTTGGCGCGAGACTCAGACATCTTGAGCGGCCGAAACGGTTAGCCTGCCAACGCAGAGTTTCAGCCGAAATTGAGTGATTCCAAACTTGGTGTGTGACGACGCGATATGGTCGTCGCGGGATCTGCGGCGGTGCAACGCAATACGCTTCTTCCGGGTAGGCGACGGGACAACGATGATCCTGATCGCGGCGGGTTGCGTAGTGTTTAAGGCTTCCATGGCGGGCAAGGTTACCAGCAACCTGGTCGCCCTTATTAGACAGTGCCGCAGGGAGCCGTGTCTGCTTTTTTTGGCCTTGGAAACTGATGAACGAGAGCGGGTGATCCGAGCTGGTTGTCAGAGGTTGGGAACCCCTTCGCGTCCGCCGGCTGTCGCCTTCCTCCGGACGTTGCGCTGCCTGGTGAGCGATTGCGGCTAGTACATGCATTTACCAATGTTTCCGTCTTCCTTCTGCCCCGCGGTGCCGAGACCGTATCCTTCGATGTGGCGCTCGGACGAGACGGCCTCAGCCGCTACAAGCTTGTGCTGGACTATCGAACGAGAAAATTCCGCTTAGGCCAATGATCCCTGCATCATTCAGGAGGCAATCGTAACGCCCTAAGGCCGTTTGGCGTAAATCGCCGCGGTTGAGATAGGTCTTAAACTGCAGCGACATATTGCCGGTAGGTGAGACAGTCAGAGCCGCTGCTGCCAGGATGATCAACATGCCAACTGCACGCATCAAGGTGCATCCGTTACCAAGCAACGATCGCCCGCTAGGTCATCACCATCTACTCAAATGCGTCGCTAGTCTGGCCAGCTAACCACATCGGACACCACAGCGGCCCTGGCGACGCTCCCCCAACGGGAGTGTCGCCAGGGCCACGGATTCCGCGTCATGGGGTTTGAGCAGTAGCCTTCGGCGCTGGGGCTGCCGGTGCTTCTGGCTCGGGTTGAGCCCGGCTCGCCACCTTCATAGAGTTCTCGACATCATTGAACTCCAGCTTCTTCATCTTTACCGTGTCGTCTGCGCTGGTTTTCGTCCAGTAACCCGCACTAATTGGCAAGTTCTGGTTATCCCTCAAATAGTATGTCAGCTCAGCTGTTGAGACGGGCCTGATTCGATCACTACGGAACATTGCCGAAGATGTGATCATGCCATCCTCGACTGTTAGTTCATACGTCACCCGGCTCAGACTTTTCGTGTCAATCTTGCTTGCATGCAACGGAAGCAATTTCTGGTCGACTAAGGCTTGCTGCCCCCATATAAGTGACTCCCCAAGCGCCTTCATGTCCGTGGCCAGCATCGCCTTTGCAGAGTCGACCGGGGCCTGGTACTTATCCAGATTGGCCTTTGTTACGCCCAGCTTGGTTGCCGCCAACTTCAACGCGTTCAACCTTTTCTTCTTCTCATCTTCCGTTAGATTTTTATCCGAGCCGATTTCCGCAGCACCTGCAGTGATTCGCGCCAGTTCGGTCTTGTACGAAGCGTCCACTGCATCGTAGCTTTGCGCGAAAACTGACATACGTTGAATGCCATCGATGATGATCTCGGCAGCATTCGTTCGCAAGCGAGCAGTCACATTTGGCACAATCCGATCTTTACATCTGACTGACAGCTGCTGCTCAAAGATCGCATCTCGATCAGTACCTCCATAGGTTATGGTGTGATCCGTTCTGAATAGCTTACTGAACGATTCAACGCCACCCGCCAGGTATTGCGCGGCCGCCAAGCCTCCTGCCAAGGCGGTGACCGACTGAAGCTGTACGCCCTGGTTAAGATCAGCGTATCCCTGATCGGACGCATTTAACAAGGCAATGAAAAGAGCGACGTCACGCACACTTGCTTGGACTTTCGCTTCATAGTCGCTGGGCGCTAGAAAAGCTTCCTCGCCGACAAGGAGGTCACGCTCCAACTGCTCACAAGCAGCTTGGGCCAGCTGATCTGTCAGCTTTAAGCCCGTTCCCTTCATCGAGAGGGGCGTGGATTGTGCGGACGCAAAGGTGGTCTTCCCCTCCTTGCCTGCCGCAGCGGTCATCCCCCCTCCCTTGAGAACTTCAGCGAGCATGAAATCCGACGCCAGCTCCACTTTTTTCAAAGCCAGCTCGGCATCAAGCTCAGCCTTTTGTGTGGTCGGATTGTCTGTAGAAGAAGCACTACGACTTTTTTGTGTCACTGCCAACTGATCGTAGTACGCTTGCTCCAACTTAAGTCGCTCGGTTTTATTTCGCAGATCTTCGTCCGTCAAAGTACTAGGCTGCGCTAGCGTTACTGCTGGAGTGATGGCCAAAACGACGGCGAAAACGCTAGCTTTTAGCTTCATTTTCCTCTCCTTTATGGTGTGCGAGCTTCAAACAGTTTGTTCACGTCCAAGCTATACTTCTGCAGTATTGAAGTCTCGCGGGATGACCTCATGCTCCCGACAATGACCTGCTGTTGTTGGTTCCAAAGAACTTTTGCCTGAGGCGTCACTGGCGCAGACAGGCGCCTCCCGCGAACTGTCTCTCTAGCTGCAATGAGCCAAGCCACTCGTGGCGTAGAGAAGCTCGTTCCACATCTCTGTTCATCAATGCGACCAGCAAAGGCCAGACTCAACACCTGGATGCCACTTGAGTCATCGAAGATGTTGCTGGCACACGGACCAGGTGGGCCATCGGAGTTGAGAACCGCGATCACGTCTTTGGTAGTTGCTGCGCGTGCCGCAAATTGAAGTTCACCTGCGATGAAGTCGGATCCGGCTCCGGTGCTTCGACCGTTCCCCGCCGCAGCAAACCTCCAGCCGTACGGGCTTTCAACCAAGTACGCGGGCAGCTGTAGCTTTGGCATTGTCCATGACAACGACAAAGCGTGCGGGTTAGCTGTCAATGTTGAGTAGGCATCTAGGGCAAGTGTGATGGCTTCGAGAAGTCCACGATCTGACGCAACAGAAGCACTTGCCGCTGTACCGAATGCAACGGGACCATAGTCAAAAACTTTGCGATTGCTCTCCACGATCTGTTCCACGACCATCTCTGCATACTGTCTAGCACTGGCAACACCTGCGCTCTTCTTTCCTGGAGACGGCCTGAGCATCTTGATCATCTCGGACAGAAACAGAATTTCCTTGAAGAATGGCGAAACACCTCGCTGAGTTGCCGCTAAAGGGAGATAGATCACGCGAACTCGCTGACCGCCGTCAAGGCTCGTGAGAGGCGTTAGCGCGTGCTTTATCTGAGAGGAATGCATTCTCAGATCGGGATACAGAGTGTGGCTCGGCGTATCGCTCAGCGTTGACGGTAGTCTTCTCACTTCTCCAAGATACGGAGACTCACCCAACCCGTACTGCGTGCGCACCTGCTCTGAAAGTTCAATTATGAACTCCTTGGTGCGCACGTACTCGGTATGGTCTGGTATCGAGTCATCCATGACAACGACGACAGCCTTTATCCCACTTGCACTGTCTTGCAGTTCAGCGCGAACTAGCTCCGCTAGTTCGCGCTGGAGCGGACTAGTTGAGGTGGCCATGTCTTGCGCTAGCACCCGCCCCAGCTCGACGGTTATTTCGCCGCTTGCTCCCAGCTCGAACCCGGCCTCGCTGGCGTAGCTTGATAGGTCGGAAGCCGCGACTTTGAAGTACTGTATCTCGGTCTGCGCAATATCACTGCTCGCCACGCTCATTGAGCTGTAAGCTGATGACTCAAGCTCTGACAGGGACCAATCCACCCTAATTCCTTGCTTTGTGCCGGACGCTACCGTCATCGGCACCACTGGAACTATGAGAGCCTGTCCGGCAATCACAGAGTCCGCACTTTGGAGCGCGTTCAGCTCAACAATCTTCGCGATCATGCTGTCGTACATCGCGGGCGTCCATGAGCTGCTTATCTTGAAATTCTGACGGAGCTGTCCAGATATGGTGTCACCTGGCGATAGTCGAATTTTTCTGGATGGCGAGCTATCGATCAGCTGCCGCGCTCTTGAGGCATCAAATCTGCTGCTGTTGAAGTCGCTGGGTACGCGGCGCCATAACACAACGTACTTCTCTTCGGCTGCCGGAGCAGTTTCTTTGAGACTTGCGTTACCAGCTTGCGCCAGCGCTCCATAGGGGTGCCCCGCTAGCAGCATGACCAGTGCCGCGGCGAACAGTAATTTGTATTGCACGCCGCCCCCTTTGGTAGCAAAGTTGCCCTTAAGCACCATTTTCGTCTGATGCATGCGTGCATGAAACGCGGCCGACGCACCCCGCCGGCCACTCCATCGTAAGTAAATGCGTTTACTTGAACCTCTGGTGCGCACCTATCAAGCCCCGTGTAGTCTTCGGCAGCTTGCGCGCGCATGCTCTCTCGTCCGTCCCGGCGTTGTCAGTACCTCGGCGTATAGCTATGCAGCTTCTTGCTGCTCTCCAGCAGGCCGTCGGCGCTGCGGCGGGCGGATACCTCCCGACTCGACCAAGATGTTCCGAACCGAGCTGTGATGCCGATCGAACAACGCTGCGATCTGATGCAGGGACTCACCCCGCTGCCAACGATCCCACATCAGCGACTTCTGGCTCTCGGTGTAGTAGATCCTCTTCCTGTGCTTCACCTGCAACACTCCTGCTGCCATCGCAGCCGTCAGTGTGTTGCATCGACCAATTGAATCCGCGACCCAAAGCAGACATGAGCTGACCCGAACGTAGTGACCTCGAAAGCAGTGGGACCTGTCAATCTCTCGTTGCGGCTGGAACCTCTCGGTGTCGATTTGCTGGAGAAGAGGTAGTTCGATGCTGGCGCTATGCAAGCGTCGTTTTGAAAGCGCTTCTGAATGGAGTGCTCGTTATTGGCAAGTGCAACTCGCGCCCATCGCCAACAGCCATGCCCATCTCGGTATGACGGATGCGAATCTTTTCATTGGACCGACGATCAACGTACGTCCTAGTCTGCCCAAGTGACGCCACCCCGCGCGTCGTCTACCGTCCCGGCCCACGGCCGTCCAGCGGGACAGGAGTAATCCATGCGTCAATCAAGCTTTCTGCGGTTCCTGCATGTCCAGCTGCTCGCCGGCAGCCTGTTGCTGGCGGCCGCCGCGGCCATCGCCGCGCCGCCGTCGCAAGATTTCCATCAATGGGCTCCGACGCCGCCATTGGGTTGGAATAGCTGGGATGCTTTCGGCACCACGGTGACCGAAGCGCAGATCAAGCAGCAGGCCGACTTCATGGCTGCCAAGCTCAAGGCGCATGGCTGGCAATACATCACCGTGGATATCCAGTGGTATCAGCCCACCGCCAAGGGCCATAGCTATGAGGAAGGTGCCGCGCTGGCGATGGACGGCTTCAGCCGGCTTGTACCTGCGCCAGAGAAGTTTCCTTCGGCGGCAGGCGGCCAGGGCTTCAAGCCGCTGGCCGACTACGTGCACAGCAAGGGGCTGAAATTCGGCATCCACATGATGCGCGGCATCCCGCGTCAGGCGGTCAAGCAGAACACGCCGCTACTGGGCACCGATCTGCGCGCCGCCGACATCGCCGACACCAAGAGCATCTGCTCCTGGAATCCGGACATGTATGGCGTGGACATGTCCAAGCCAGGTGCGCAGGCCTATTACGATTCGCTGATGCAGCAGTTGGCAGATTGGGGGGTGGACTTCGTCAAGGTCGACGATCTCAGCCGGCCGTATGCGGAACACCAGGCCGAGATCGAGGCCATTCGCAAGGCGATCGACAAAACCGGCCGGCCCATCGTGTTCAGCACTTCGCCGGGCGAGACGCCCTTGTCCGCCGGCAACCACGTCAACCAGCACGCCAACATGTGGCGGATCAGCGATGATTTCTGGGATCGCTGGGAACTGCTGTTGGCGCAGTTCAAGCGCCTGCATGAGTGGACGCCGTACCGCATCGCCGGCGCTTGGCCGGATGCGGACATGCTGCCGCTGGGCATCGTCGAGTTCGATCGGCCGACCCGTTTCACCCGCGACGAACAGATCACGCTGATGACCTTGTGGAGCATCGCGCGTTCGCCGCTGATCCATGGCGGCGACCTGGCCCGCACCGATCCGTTCACGCTGTCCTTGCTCACCAACGATGAGGTGCTCGCGGTCAACCAGCGCAGCGCGCACAACCGTCAGTTGTTCCGCAGCGAAGACGGGCTGATTGCCTGGGTCGCCGATGCGGCCGACGGCAAGGGCAAGTACCTGGCGGTGTTCGATACCCGCGACGCCAACGGCGCGACCGCCGGCACTCGCCCGGTGCCGGTAGAGATCGCCGCACTCGGGCTGCAGGGAAAGGTGCAGGTACGGGACCTGTGGAGCCGTACCCAACTGGAACCGGTGAGCGGTACCTTCAAGCCGCAGGTAGCCCCGCACGGCGCCCGCCTGTTCCTTCTCACCCCCAGCACTGCGTCATTGGCATCAAAGCCGTGAGAGAGCCTCGGCTTTAGCCGTACGTCTGGCCGAAGTCTGCTCCCGACCCAGGCGACATCGATGCAGAAAGACTGCTTGCAGCGTTGCCGGATTGGCTTCCTGAGCGCACTGTTGGCGGCCTCGTCACTTTCGCTTGCCGTTTCCCGGCCGCAACGCTTCCTGGTAGGCCGGAGCGTTCTCGTCCTCATCGAAAACGGCGTTGTCGAACATCGGATCATCAGGGGTCATGACCGTTACCGCTCGCGTGGTATCAACTTGGGCAGCCAGCCCTTGGCCACGGACGTCCAGGACATGGCCGCCTTGGTTGCGAGCCGCGTTCACGAAGTGCATGTGATAGCCGGGCGAGTTGATGCCTACAGCCCACTGCGGAAAGCGGAAAGCAACAATCGTGCCCTCCGCATTCTCAAGCTCCAACACATGCTGTGACTTCACTACTTCGGTTACCGGCGCATACGGAGGCGACTGTCGAGGCACGCTGCGTAGGCGAAGACGGTCGAACCGGCCATCGATGCGAATGGCGTGGATTCGATTGAGAGCATGCAGGTGGCGGTCCAGCTGTGCAGTGAGATCGTCCATGCTTGAGACCGAGCTGAGATTGAGTGTGCGGTCGGCAACGAAACGCTTGATCATCAAGATCGAAGTGCGCTCATTGGGATTCACTCGGCGTAGTTGTCCGTCCAGACGGGCGTGGTAGACCTGCCCATTGAGCACGATGACTTCGCCGTCCAGGGGACTCAAACCTCCCATGCCGAAGTCGCCATGCGCTAGTCCGGTACTGAACGCCACGGGGCTCTCAAGCACGCCCACCATGAGGGCCTGGAGCGGCCCTGTTTGGAATACCGCGTCCTGAGCACAGTAGTCCTGATCGCAGCCATCTGTGGGCTGCGCATGAACGGACCAAGCACTTCCAACCGATAAGACCAGAAGCGTCCGAGCGAGCAGGTGGGAGGCAAGTGTTTTTCTGAGCGACATGTGGGGTCCAAGAAGCAGAGAGGAAAGCCTTCGTTAGGTGATCTTCTGAGTCGTCCATGTCCGGTGGCCGGGGATCGCATAGCCACCGTCGACAAGGAGGTTCTGCCCGGTGACGAAACCTGCCGCGTCTGAGCAAAGCCACACGACAACCTGGGCCACGTCATCGGAAGTCCCCAGGCGTCTTGCAGGCGTGTGATTCATGAAGGGAATTGCCGCCGCGTCATCGGCGAAGCGGCGGAACATGGGCGTGTCGATGGCCCCCGGGTTGACGTTGTTGATGCGAATGCCGTCCGCAGCGAATTCCAGGGCAAGGGCTCGAATCATGCCGTCCAATCCCGCTTTGGAAGCCGAGTAGATGGACGAACCCGGGAAGGCCCCGTGGGCAAGCCAAGATGAGGTGTTGACGACGGCGCCCGCCGCCCCAAGACGATGCATGGCGGCGAGCTCGTGCTTACAGCATAGCCATACGCCCTTGAGGTTGATCGAAATGGTGGCATCAAATTGCGCTTCGGTCAGCTCAGCGATGGGGGCGAAGGCGCCTTCAATGCCTGCATTGTTGAAAGCTGCATCCAGGCGGTTGAAGCGGGTTAACGTCTGCTCAATCAATTGAACGACCTCGGCGTCCCTGGAGACATCCGTGGGAACCACGAGTGACGTCGCGCCATATTCGGCAACGCGTGCGGCTACACGCTCCAGCTCCTCGCGCCGCCGCCCGGCCAGCACGACCCCTTCGGCGCCCGCTTGGGCGAAAGCCAACGCGGCCGCTTCTCCAATGCCGCTCCCGGCACCCGTAACTAAAGCAACACGCCCTTCGAAGATAGACATTGAAATTCCTGGAGAGATTGATGGAGGCAGGGTGCCATCGCATCTACAGCAGGAATAGGGATTCCAAGCACTTCACTGTTGTTCAAGGCGCAGTAATATCGGCTGATGACTGAGCCTTCGGAAATCGATCTGGATTCCATTCGTGCCTTCACGGCCGTCGCGAATCGACTTGGGTTTCGCCCTGCTGCTGATGAGCTGGGCGTGGATGCGACCGTCGTTAGCCGGCGCATTGGCCGATTGGAAACCAGGCTCGGGGTGCGCTTGCTTCAGCGCACCACCCGACGTGTGACCCTGACAGACGCTGGGGCGCTGTTCCTCCGACGCTGCGAAGATCTGCTGTCGCGCTTGGCGGATGCGGAAGCGGAAGTCTCCAAATACGCGTCGGGGCTGACAGGGACGCTACGTTTAGCCGTCCCTAACGTTTTTGGCCAGTTGCATGTTGCGCCGCTTGTGCCTGGCTTTATGGCGCTTCACCCTGATCTTCGACTTGAGCTCACCTTCAGCGATCGCATGGTGGATCTGGTGCGAGAGGGATTTGACGCAGCGGTGCGCATTGGCGCTTTGGAAGCGGGAGGCGATCTGCGTGTCCGTCGGCTCGCGCCCAATCCTCGCGTGGTTTGCGCGTCCCCGTCCTATGTCGCGCGATATGGAGCACCGGTAGTGCCCGCGGACTTGATGCAGCATCGCATTTTGCATTTCTCTCCGCTCTTGGGCGGAACAAGCTGGCACCTCAAAGGGCGTTCCGGAGCGATGGAAATAGCGATCAAACCGATACTGAAGGCAGACAACGTAGAGGTCCTGCGCCAGGCTGCCATCAAGGGGCAGGGCATTGCCGTGCTGGGTGAGTTTGTCGCCGGTGCTGATCTGGCAGCAGGTCGACTGGTTCCGCTGCTTAAAGACTGGAAACCCTCAGAAAGTTTCATTTCCCTCGTTTATCCCAATGCCCCCTTCCTCCCTCAAAAGGTGCGAGCCATGTCGGACTTTCTCGCCCAGGGTCTAGGACAGTGGCGTGGTCAAGGACATCAAGCCAAGGCGCGGCAAGGGTAGTTATGTCGTCAGGTTCGTACGGAGAGGGACGTGTTGCCGGAGAACGTCGGTGAGCGGGATGAAATATTTCGTGCCTTTAACGTTTGTCGGTTTAGGGCTAAGCATTCTCGTTTCTCCGACAGGCAAGCTGCCCCGTGTGGCTCTCGCTTTTGGCGAATACAAGTATGCGGTTGGGTTAGCCGCCGTGGTGATGGGATGCTTACTCGCTTACGTCGTTCATCGCCAGAAGCCGCGTCCGTAACCCGCATCTGTTGGCCTAGTCGTTGTTGGGATGCTGAGCGCTCCATAGAGACAATACGGCCTGTTCTTAAGGAGTTGGTAATGGCTGCTAGCCACGAAGCGGCGTTTTAGACAAGCGATTGCTTGCTGCAAGGATTCCTCAGCATCCTGCTAGGGCAACGTGCCGCGCTTGGCGAAGATGTTTGCGACTTCCGCCATGTGCTCGGTTCCCCAGGTGCACAGCGGGACGATCGCGTCGGCCAGGCTGCGGCCGAGCGGGGTCAGCGCGTAATCCACGCGCGGCGGCACCTCCTTGTAGTCGGTCCGCGCCAGCACGTGATCGGCCTCCAGATCCTTCAATGACTGGATCAGCACCTTGTCGCTGACACCCTCGATCAAGCGCTTGAGTTCGCCGTAGCGCCTCGGCCCGTCGCGCAGGAAAAACAGGATCAGCGGTTTCCATTTGCCCGAGATGATGCGAAGTGTGGCGTCGAGCCCGCAGGAGAAGCCGCCGGTACCGCAGGTGGGGTGGGAAGGTGTCGTCATTTTGATACTTACCTAAAGGTGCATACTTGTCGTTAGGTTATCAGGCCCGCATCCTTGTGCTCAAGCAGGCAGTTGCCTGCCTCCGCACACTCAAACCAAGGATGCACAACATGAACAGACTGAATGGAAAGACCGCCGTGATCACCGGCGGCGCGACCGGCATCGGCCGCGCGGCGGCAAAGCGTTTCATCGAGGAGGGCGCCTTCGTCTTCATCTTCGGCCGTCGGCAGAAAGAGCTCGACGCCGCCGTGGCCGACCTTGGCCCCAATGCCCGCGCGGTCAACGGCTCGGTCTCGGATGAGGCGGACCTGGACCGGCTCTATGCGGCGGTGAAGGCCGAACGCGGAACTCTCGACATCGTCCTCGCCAATGCCGGGGCGGGAAGCCAGCTTCGGCTCGGCGAGATCACCGCAGAGCACATTGACGAAACCTTCGACACCAATGTGAAGGGCACGATCTTCACGGTCCAGAAGGCGCTGCCGCTGATGGGCGAGGGCGGTTCGATCATCCTGACCGGATCGAGCGCCGGCACCACGGGCGCCCCGGCAATGAGCGCCTACAGCGCGAGCAAAGCGGCCGTGCGCAACCTGGCGCGGACCTGGGCGGAGGACCTGAAGGGCACCGGCATCCGGGTGAACGTGCTGTCGCCGGGCGGCACGGCGACCGATCTGGCGAAGGCAGCGCTGGGCGAGGAGGGCATGAAAATCTTCGCCTCGATGAATCCGCTCAAGCGCATGGCCGATCCGGCGGAAATCGGCGCGGTGGCCGCCTTTCTCGCCTCGTCGGACAGCAGCTTCATGACCGCCAGCGAAGTCGCCGTCGACGGCGGCCTGGCGCAACTCTGACACGCCACGCCCGGCCGGACTCCATTCGATATTCGGAGCCGGTAGGGCGCGGTAAACCCAAGGAAAATATATGAGCTACGCAATTATCGGCTTCGGCAACATCGGCCAGGCGCTGGCCAAGGCGTTTGCACGAAGCGGCATCGAAGTATCCGTTGCCACCACGCGCGACCCGGAAAGCTTCGCTGCCGAAGCGGCCGCGATCGGACCCACGATCATTCCCAAAACACTGGCGGAAGCCGTCAAGGCGGACATCGTCTTTTTGGCGGTCCGTTACGAATCGCACCCGGATGTCGCGAAGGTGCTGCCCAACTGGCAGGGGAAGACGATCGTCGATGTGACTAACACCCGCGTGCCCCCTGAGGAACTAGGGGCCAGCCTTCTTCCAAGGTCGTCGCGCAGACTTTCAGCGGAGCAAAACTGGTTAAGGGCTTCAACCATTTGGTCGCTTCCGTCCTCGACCAAGACCCGGCCGTACAGGGTGGCAGGCGAGTCGTGTTCCTGGCGAGCGACGATGACAGCGCAGCAGCGGAGATTGGTACGCTTGCGGAAAACCTGGGTTTCGCGCCGATCAAACTTGGCGGGCTATCGGAAGGCGGACTGCTTGTGCAGGCGCGCGGAAATAGCTGGGGCCAATTGATCTTTAAGGACTTGGTGAAGTTTGGCTGATGGGGGGATCGCGTACATGTTGAATTCGTCATCAGCTCCGAGCTCTGGCCCGACTGATCTGCGAACTATGTGTACGGCCCTTGCATCGCCAAGTGCTGCTTGCCGGCGATTAGGGATGTTTATCGGGGGTAGGCAGGTCCGCTTCCGACCCAAAGCGGACATCGGTCTTCCTCTGCCCAAAGCTCCATTCTGAAAGGCATTCCGAGGGAGTGCCTGGGTCCGGTTATACGTCGGCTTGTTAGCCGGACCCGGCAGCCCTAACATCGAGCTGTATCAAGGGGATAGTCCACCATACGGTGTGCTGTGGATAAGTCGTATAACCGGGTACCCAGGGATCCGGCAATTAGGTAGTTAGACACGTCTCCGATCATCAATGGAGTTCCAGTCGTGGGAACGAATGAATCAAAAGCGCTACGAACAACCGGGATGATTTTTGTTCTGCTAATGGCTGGATTGCAGTTGGCTTATGCCCTATATGCCTTCGCTGACCCAGCAGGTTTTTCACTCTTACGCGGCACCGAGCTGTTTGCTGCTGGCGATTCTGACTGGATCAGAATCTATGCATCGAGAACGCTGTTCATTGCACTCATTATCGGCTACCTGCTTTACCGAAAGCACTTTAAAATCCTTGCCGTAGCCTCGCTATTGGGGATTGTTATGCCAGTTACGGACGCATGGCTTGCGTATCAAGCATCGGCGGGTGACAAGGTAATTCTCAAACATGTTGTCACTGCCTTGTTTCTCATCATTACGTTCGCCATCCTTCGTTCAGTGGTCAGGCGCGGGCAAAGTGCCTAATAATTCATTCAAGCCGAAACGGTAGTTCCTACGGTTTAGTGGACACCCTGATCTAACTATCAGGAGTGTCATCCATGCCCAGACCAGGTCCTCGTACTACGTATCGCTATAGCGATGTATT
>NZ_JAVGJT010000020.1:0-91558 GCF_040948865.1 Pseudoxanthomonas sp. UTMC 1351
CTATGTGGCCGCTCAACTCGTCATGGCAGCAGCATCGGCATAGCGTCCTTGTGGGAGCGATGTGAGTCGCGACGTTGATGTTTCCGGTCGCGACTTACATCGCTCCCACAAGGAATTGATCCGCGCCTTTGTAGAGCCGAGCTTGCTCGGCTGCTCTTTGTTTAGAGCAGCGGAGCAAGCTCCGCTCTACGGAGGGCGGCCGAAACGCAGTTGTTTGTTATCGCCTGCCGTTGCGACGGCCTCATTGCTATCGACTCGGTGTTATCGCGAGGCGCAGCTCCGCTCTACGAGACTGCGCTCGGCCGCGGGCCAAGCTTCCGCGCAATGAAATCCACGCTGGTAATGCACAACTTCTCCGCAGGAACGGACGCGAACTGCGGATGCACCGGCATTTCCGCCAGTTCCTGCAAGCGCTGCGGGCGAGCAGTCGAAGTGTCCAACAATATCTCGTAACCCATGGCCACCGCACGATCGACGAACTCGTGCGCGCGCATGCGGTTCTGATACAGGAAGGCATTGTTCCAGTATTTCCACTGGCGATCCGAATAGCGCAAGTAGTTCAGCTGATGGATGTTGCGATCCACATAAGCGTAGTGATCGCCGCAATTGACCGAATGAAACATCAATCCGCCCGGCGCCAGGATGCGTTGCGACTCGCGGTACATGGCGTCGATCACCTCAGGTGGCACATGCTCCAGCACGCTGTTGGAGAACACCACGTCTACTTCGTCTTCGTCCAATGCTGTGCGGGTGGCGTCGGCCGGCGCCCGATAATGCACCACGCCCTCGGTGGCGTGCTCCAGGTCCTGACCTTCGGCAATGGCGGACTGCAGGCGCGCGTATCGGGCGCGTATATCGGCTTCCGCGGCGCCGCTGGTCTGCGCGATCAACTCCAGCGAGCGTTCCAGGCCGGCAATGCAGGCGCGCAACAGATTGGGCTGAAGATGCCGGTTGAGATCGTAGGTGATAACTCGCCGCGCGCCGGCCAGATAGCAGGCCAGCGGAAAAGTGGGGTACCAGCCGGTACCGATTTCGAACAAACGGCTGTCTTCGATGCGAAGCCCGGTCTGGCGAAGGTGGCCGATCATGATCTTCCAATCGTCCACCTTCATGGACAACTCGCGATCGAAGTTGCTCAGGCCGCCAAACCTGCGCTGCAGACGATAGTGCAGGGCGGTGCCGCCCGGCATGACGCCCAAGACCTTCTGAACCGCGCCTTTTACTCGCCAATGCATGTGCGCCCTCGACTTGGATAAGAGGGTGAAGGAATCAGCCGGCGGATACCGCAGCGGCCGGCGAAGGTGAAGCTGCTCGCTCCGGGTCACGCGATGCGGGTGCCGCGTGGATCTGATGGTGCACCAGCATCGTCGACAACACGCCAACAAAAGCCTGGTTGTCGGCAAACCCGGTGCTGCGGCCCTGGCGGCATTTCTCGAACAGCCGGCCCACCGCGGATGCATCGAAGTAACCAGCGTCGCGTATGCGCTCTTCACTCATCAGATCGGCCACATAGTCCAGCGGCTTGCCGTCGAAGAAGAAGCTCTGGCTGTCCGGCGCGCGATACGGCTGCTTGGTTCGGTTCACGATTTCGGCGGGCAGCAGATCGGCCAATGCGCGGCGCAGCAGGTATTTCTCGGTCATGCCGCGGATCTTGAAACTGGGCGGCAGGCGGTTGGCGAACTCGATGACGCGATGGTCCAGGAATGGAAAACGCGCTTCGATCGAATTCGCCATCGCCACGCGGTCGCCTTGCGAGGACAGCAGATAGCCGGCCAACAGCGTTTTTGCTTCCACATATTGGTCGCGTGCCAAACCGCTCCAGCGATGGATGTCCGGCGGCAGCGTTTGTTCATACGCATCCAACGGATTCCATGCCGAAGCCGTGGCACGCAGCTCGGATGACAGCAGCGATAGAGCGCGTTGCGAAGTCGTCCAGCGCGGCACGTGCGCGAAGATCGGCCGGTGCAGGTGTTCCATGCCTTGGCCGAAAAACGACTGGGCGAAAGCCGGGTTGCTGACGGGTGAATTGCGCAGATAGCCGTACAGCCGTTCCAGCAAACGCGGCCGCAACTTCGATTCGGGCTGCCGTGCCCAGAAGCGGCGGATCTTGGCTTCCTTGAAAAGGTCGTAGCCGCCGAACACTTCATCAGCGCCTTCGCCGGTCAGCACCACTTTGTAACCGTGCTGGCGCACGCTGCCGGCCAGCAGCATGAGCGGTACTGGCGCGGTACGCAGCACCGGCGTTTCGGTGTGGCGAATCAGCCGCGGAAACGCTTCGCCGATGTCGCGCCGTGTGCAGCGCAGCGTGGTGTGGTCGGTGCCCAGGTGCCGCACCATCGTCTGCTGATATTCGCTTTCGTCGTACTCGCCGTCCTCAAACGCGACCGAGAACGTGCGCACCGGTGTATCGGTGAAGCGGCGGATCAGCGCGACGATGCCGGAAGAATCCAGCCCTCCGCTCAGATACGCGCCGACCGGCACATCCGCACGCAGCTGCAAACGAACGGCGTCCACCAGCAGTTCGCGCAACTCGTGCGTGGCCTGTTCGACAGTGAGCGGATAACGCGAAGGCGAGGTTTCTTCCTCAGGCGGGAAGGTCCAATCCCAATAGGACTTCAGCTGTTGCCGGCCATCGCGCTCGACGGTCAGCACGTGCCCCGGCGGCAGGCTTTGCACGCCTTCGTACAACGTATCCGGGTCCACCGCCGACCAATAGGTCAGCGTCTGCATCAGTGCGCGGGGATTCAGGCGCGCGCACTCGGGCATCACCGCCAATAGCGCCTTTACTTCCGAAGCAAACCAGGTGCGCCCGCGGCTGCGTGCATAGAACAGCGGACGGATGCCCGCGCGGTCGCGCGCCAGCAGCAGACGTTGGCGCCTGCTATCCCATAAGGCGATGGCGAATTGGCCGTTGAGGTGTTGAACGAAATCGTCGCCATAGCGGTCATACAAGTGGACGATGACTTCAGTGTCCGACTGCGTATAGAAGCGGTGGCCGGAGGCTTCCAGCTCCTTGCGCAGCTCCACGTAGTTGAAGATCTCGCCGTTGAATACGGTCCACACTGTGCGGCTTGGGTTGTGGATGGGCTGATCGCCGGTGGCCAGATCGATGATCGACAACCGCGCGTGGGCCAGACCGACGCCGGGTTCGGCGTGGTAGCCGTAGCCGTCCGGCCCGCGATGGGCGAGCGAATGGATCATCCGCTCCAGCAAGGGGCGCGTGATGCCGGTGACGACATCGGGTCCGCTGAAGCCTGCAATTCCGCACATCGGTCAAGTCGCTCCTGGCGTAGTCGTTGAGAGTAGTTAGTGCATTTGTTTCAGCTGTTTACGTGAAGACTGGGGATCAGAGGCCAGGGGTGAGGGGCAGGGGCCAGGGGTCAGCGGTCAGAGGAGAGGCGAAGATTGCATTGGCTCTTGCCTCCCCTTTCTTAAAGGGGGATTGAGGGGGATTTGCTTTGACCAGCCATTCGGCTGTTGAGAAGCGCGTCGCCTTCCTCGATCAGAGCAAAAAAGCGTCGGCGGGCTGATCCGTTGGCACCTAGAACAAAATGCTCTAGCTAACAAATACAGAATCGGCCGCGCGTGCTTCCGCCAAGGCTTCTTCGCATGCGGTGTACGTGTCCTGCGCAACTTGGCGCCAGTCGCGCGAAAATCGCCGTGCCAGTGCGCCCTCGTCCCAGTCGCAATCCAACGCTTGCCCCAGACCAGTCGCCAACGCTTGCGGGTTGCGTGCAGGTACCAGCAATCCGCAGGTTTCATCCACCACTTCAGGGATCCCCCCCACCGGCGTCGACACGACAGGACGACCGCAAGCCAGCGCTTCGACCAGTACATTGGGGTGGCCTTCCGAATAACTGGGCAAGGTCACCACGTTGGACGCGCACATCCAGCGTGCGACATCGGCCGGCGGCTGAGCGCCCGCCAAGGTCACCCGCAACGAAGGATCGGCGGCGATGGCAGCGGAAAGCTCGGCTTGCAGCGGACCTTCGCCCACCAGCGCAAGCCGCAAGCGGGGCCGCGTTGCGGATAGTTCGCGTGTTGCTTGAAGCAGTTCGCGCAGGCCTTTTTCCGGCACCAGACGGCCCACGTAGACGATGAGCTCATCGTCGGTAGAAATGCCCAGCGATGCCCGCGCATCCGCGCGGTCGGCCGGATGGAAGATGGCCGCATCGCAACCGTTGGGAATGGCGCGAATGCGCGCCGCGTCGGCGCCGTAGTCGCGCACAGCGACACGGCCCAAGTCTTCGCTGACCACCAGCAAGCGCTGCGCGGCATGCAGCACAGGGCGAGTCAGGCGGCGGCTGATGGCATCGCGCACTCGCAAGTCCGACCCGCGTGCGCCCACCACCAGCGGTATGCCCGCACGCCGCGCGCCCAGCATCGCGCCATAGGCATCCGGGTACAGCCAATAGGACAACACCAGATCGGGAGCGAAATCGCGCAACACTGGCCCGATGGCACGCCCGCACAGCCAACCATTGAACGGACGCGACACCGCCGGCAGTGCCGGATAGCGCACGTATTCGACTTCGCAGCCAGATACCGACTGCTGCGGGTCCGAAGGCCGGAACAGATAGCTGCGCGGCTGTGCCCAGCGCGGGTACGTGGCGACGGGGCTGACCACCTTGACCGTCGCCAGTCGCGCCAGCTCACGAATCGTCTGGTACACGGGGCGGCCGCGGTTCGGTTCCCCGGCAATGGGGAATTGGGAAGTGACGATCAGCAGGCGCATGCGGGCTGGCCGATATCGCACGTAAGCAGCGTTATCTGGAGCATGCAATCGAGGTGATAGAGAGCAAAAGATGCATAACGGAACGTCGCCTTCCTCGCGTGTGGTGGAACTGGATGCCTTGCGGGGTATCGCCGCCCTGGCGGTGGTGGCTTACCACTACACAACGCGGTATGCGGAGGAGATAGGCCACGTGGGCGGGCCGTTGTCCAGCCTGCTGGCCGGCAAGTATGGCGTGCATCTGTTCTTCCTGATCAGCGGCTTCGTGATCTTCATGACCCTGGAACGCTCGCGTAGCGCGATGGACTTCGTGGTGTCGCGCTTTTCCCGCCTGTTTCCCGGTTACTGGGTGGCGTTGACCATCACTGCGATAGTCGTCTACAGCATCGGCTTGCCCCAGCAGGCATTGCCGTTGCCGGATCTGCTGCTCAACATCACCATGGTGCAGGACATCCTGGGCGCCGAGCATCTGGATGGCTCCTATTGGACGCTGCAGGTGGAATTGTTCTTCTACGTGCAGATGCTGTTCTGGTTCATGGTCGGCCAACTCAAGCGCATTCACTGGATCATCGCTGGCTGGCTTTTCCTGGCAGTCTTCAATGGCGTGGTGACGCAGCGCGGTGGGCATTTTCCCTATTTGATCCGAGAGCTGCTGATCCTGCGCCATATTCCCTTCTTCGCACTGGGCATTTTGTTCTTTCGCCTGCGGGCCTACCCACAGGAGCGGCGTTTGAACCTGGCGATGATCGGGCTGTGCCTGTTGGCCATCGCGGTAGCCGAGCAGCCGTTGTTCTTGTTGGTGGCTACGGTCTGCTGCTCTATTTTCACGCTGTTGGTGCTGGGCTGCCTTCGCTTTCTCAATATGCGGCTGTTCGTTTTCCTGGGCGGTATTTCCTATTCGCTTTACCTGATCCACCAAGCCATCGGCTTTAGCGTGATCTATCGGCTGGAAAGCGCCGGCGTGTCCAGTCTGGTCGCCTGCTTGCTGGCAGCGGGCATGTCGATGGGTCTCGCGGTGCTGTTGAGCTATGGCGTGGAGAAGCCCGCGATGCGTTGGATCCGCACGGGCTGGCAGCGCCGAAGCCTATGGCGGACACCGGACTGGCGGGGACAGAATCCCGAGAGCCGCTCGCCTGCAGGGCACGCAGCTTGCAATGCGGGGCATCGGTTTGACAGATAAACAGAAGATAGTTTCCGCAGCCGCATGGAGCATCGGCGCCGGCTTGCTCGGCCGCGGAGTCGGACTGGTCGGTACGCTGCTGATCGCACGTCATCTCAGCCCGGGTATCGTCGCGGAGGTGACGGTCGCGACGATCATCGCGCTGACCGGTAATTGGATTTCCGCCTGGGGCTGCGGACAATACGTCATCGTGCGCGGTGGTGAGGGCAGGGAAGCTATCTTCGCCGCCAGCGTGTTCTATCTGGTTTTCGGTCTCATGGTTATCGCTGGACTCTGGTGGATGGCACCGACGCTGGCTGCCTGGTTCGACACACCACGACTAGCCGAATATCTGCCGGGCGCGCTGATCGGTATCGGCATCCGGCGGCTGGGCGCGATACCCGACAAACTGCTGGCGCGCGAATTGCGCTTTGCTCGCATTGCCTTGGCCACGGCCTTGGGCGATGTGGCCTATGCGCTGGTTGCGGTGACGTTGGTCAGCACAACACAGTTGGGCGGGCAGGCGATGATTTTTGGATTCATCGCGCAGTCCTGCGTGATCGCCGCCATCACCATCGCCGGTACCGGTTGGCGCAGCTGGTTGACGCCGGTGATAGTCAGCGCGGCGCGGTTTCGCGATATTTTCCGGTTCGGCGCGCCCATCACAGGAGAGATCACCCTGAGCGAAGGCGCGCGCTACTGGGACAAGCCGCTGGTATTGCGCTTGCTGGGTGCCGAAAATGCCGGCGCCTACGGCATGGCCTTCAATCTTGCACAACTGCCCGCGATCTACGTAGGTGGACACATCGGCACGGTGATGATGCCGGCAATCGTCCGCGCTCAACCGACGGACCGCGCGCCACTGATCGTGCGTGCGTTGGGACTCACCGCGGTGGTGTTGTTCCCGATGGCGTTCGGCCTTTCCGTATGCGCTCCGACACTCGTCGCTGCGCTACTGCCACCGGAATGGTCGCAAGTGGCGCCGCTGCTCAGCGTGTTGGCAGCGGTGTCGGTGCTGGCGCCGGCAAGTTTCATGCTGGCCTCGTTTCTGGGCGCCCTGGGCGAAAACGGCACGGCGCTGCGCATTGAGCTGCTGACCGTGCTGGTATTGGTAGGGGCGCTTGTACTGTTGTCGCGGTGGGGCGTGGTAGCGGCATCGTTCGCAGTAGGTATTGCGCTAGTTGCGCAACTCGCGCTATCGATAGCGGCGTGTCGCCGCCATGGCTTGAGCCTGCATGGATTGGGTACACCGTTATTGCGGGTGACGGCAGCATGCATGGTGATGGTCGCCGGCGTGCTGCTGCTGCGGGCCATGATGAGCGACTGGCAGGGCGCACCGGTGCTGGGCTTGGTATGCGAAATCGCCTTGGGTGCGGCATTGTATCCGGCCGCATTGGCCTTCTTGGGAAATGATCTGCTGAAAGATGTCCTGCGCCTGCTCAGCGGAACCGGCAAAGCGGAACTGCAGCGCACCCTAGTCGCTTCTCCAGGTGTACAGAATGATTGAGTTCAATACCATCGTCCTGCTGAGCCGCAGCCGTGGGGACGCACCGCCCAAGCCGTTGGCGGAAGGGCAGCGCTTCATCGAACTGCGTGCGGAAGATGCGGAGAGAGTCTCGCAAACGGACCGCCGTTTCGGTCGACGTGGCGATATGGCCCGCATCCTGCGCCGCTTCCAACATGGCTTGCGCTACTTCGCCATTGAGGAAGACGAAGGATTGGTTGGCTGGTTCTGGGTGGCGCACGCGGTTCCACGTTACTTGGACGAACTGCGGTGGATGATCCCACTGGACAATACCCAAGCATGGGCGCGCGATGCTTTCGTGTCGCCTGAGCGGCGTGGAAAAAGACTGATCGCCGCCCTGATGGATCACGCCTGCACCGTCGATAGCGGACCACAGCAATTCCTGTCCGACGTCGATTCCTACAACTACCCCTCATTGCGCGCGCACGAGAAAATGGGATTTAGCAAGGTCGCTACCGTGTGCTCGCTTTCAATAGGCAAGCGATTGCTGCTGCGTGGACGCCCACCAGAAGGATTTCCACCACCGCAAGCGTTGCGCCCTGCACAACGCTTGCTATGGTTGAGCCAGGAAGAGTACGCCTGGCATCGCGGCATGATCGCCTGATTCATCAACGCCCGAGCAAAGCGGCTCGCTCCTCGTAGAGCGGAGCTTGCTCCGCTGCTCGGCTCTACAACGCACGGATGGATTCCTTGTGGGAGCGACATAAGTCGCGACGTTGATGTTTCCGGTCGCGACTCGACCCGGAGTTCGGCTGTTGAAAGCCGCCGCTCCTACAGAGAGGCTGTGCCAACATCGCCACCATACGGATTGATAGCAAACATAAGTCTCGGCTCTACCACTTCCCCGATGTCGAGCTCAGCCAATATTGGTACATGCATTTACCAATATTTCCGTCTTTCTTTTGTCTTCCGGCCAGGATATGTTCCGCAGCATGTGCTTCGCAGGGGTGTTGCGAAGAGGGGCTCAAGGAATTCGGTCCGCAAGGGACCAAGGGAAGAACGGTGAGGGGAATTCAGGAGCGGCCAATCAGCCGGCTTGATGCTGTTGCAGGCGCTTGCCTTAAAAATCACAGAGCGGCAGGGCGATGGATGATTGCCTTGCTGATGCTGACAAGCATTACGGCAATGGCTCAGGACGGCCGGTATACGTGGGAAGAGTTCGGCAACCGGGTGAAAGCCAGCGGCAAGGTTCAACCATTGGGGCCGGAGTTGTTTGGTGATCAGGTCAGCCTGTCCAATGGCGCACTGTCCTTCAGTGCCACCGACGTCAGCATTCCAGGCAATGGCTCGCTGCCTGTAGCGTTTTCGCGCAGCTTCTCAGTGAGCAATCGCAAGGACTATCGCAACGATGCGACGCTTGCCGATTGGAGCCTGGAGGTGCCGCACATTAGCGGTGTCTTCGCTTCCGATTGGCTGGGCTCTACCGCCGGCAATCCGGGCAAGCGCTGCTCGGTCACTACGACTAATGCGGCTCGACCACCGACACCGGGATACGAGTTCGTGGTGGAAGATATCTGGCAGGGCAATAATCTGTCCATTCCTGGCGTGGGCGGCGGCGAGATGCTGCTGACCGATGCGGCAACGACAAAACCTGCTGTAGGCGGGCCTTACTACTGGTACGTCGGTGGCCATATTCATGTGGCGTGCCTGGCCGAGATTCGGAACGGAACGGGCGAAGGCTTTATTGCGACCACGCCTGATGGCACCCGCTACTGGTTCGATTGGATGGCCCAGTATTGGGAGCCGCCACTCAAGGCGTTCGGCGGAACGGTCGCACAACGCCGTAAGAACGTGCTGTATGCCACGCGCGTGGAAGACCGCTTCGGCAATCGGGTCGATTACACCTACACCAACGCGTGGAATGCACCGGCCCGACTGACCGGCATCACGGCCACCGACGGGCGCGCGATCACGGTCCAATACAACAGCAGTGGGCACGTGAGCAGCGTCAGCGACGGTAGCCGCACTTGGCAGTATCACTACGGCGACGCGGGTGATGGGCAACGTACGCTCACCGCCGTCGTGTTGCCGGACACCAGTCGCTGGTCAATTGATCTTGCGGCCTTGTCGCGAGCGGTGATTCGTTATCCGCTCGGTACCGCAGCCGAGCCGGCCCGAAGCTGCTTTTTCAATGCCGCGCCGCTGGCGCCGCTGGAATATGCCGGGACTATCACCCATCCCTCAGGAGCGGTGGGCGAGTTCACCGTGAGTATCCAGACCCATGGTCGCAGCAGCGTACCGGTGAGCTGTTCGAACTTCACGACCGGGTTGCCTCCAACCGGCAACGACATGAACGATGACGTCAACCAATGGACGGGTTTCTACGAAGCGTTCTCGCTCAAATCCAAAAAAGTCACCGGCCCTGGTCTGCCGATCACGCAGTGGACCTACGGCTATACGGCCAATCAGAGTTTCTATTTTTATCCCGGCAGTTCCGCCGGCAATCCCGTTTGTCCGGCAGGCACCGATTGCAGCCTGCCGCCTTGCACCTCCGAAAGCTGCGCCAGGAGCAGTCAGACTTTGGTCACTGGACCGGGTGGCGACTGGACTCGCTATTACTACGGCAACACGTACCGCTACAACGAGGGCAAATTAGTTAAAACAGAAAATGGTACGGGCGCTTCGACGGTCCTGCGGACCACGGCCAACACTTACGATCTTAGTCAGGCGGCAGCGGCCTATCCCGCTAGATACGGTACCAGTGCAAGAGAGAAAGGTGATGGCTTTGCCGCCGAGTATCATCGTCCGCACGTCGCAAGCACCATGACGGAGCAAGGAACGACGCTTACCCGTTCGATCAACAGTTTTGACAGCTTCGCCCGCCCATTGAGCGTAACGCGGCAAAGTCCTTGGCATACCCGCACGGATGTGACCGCTTATCACGACCATCTGGCCAAGTGGGTACTGGGTCAGACGCTGAGTGTCACCAACCTCAACACCACGCCCAACGTAGTGCTGTCGCGCGCCGAACATGATCCGGCTACGGCGCTGCCGTTGCGGTACTACGGCCCGGGTACGACCGGTACTTCCGGCAAGCTGGTGCAAACATTGACCTATAACGCCGACGGCACCGTGGCGACGGTCAAGGACGGCAACAACCACATCACCACATTGGGCAGTTGGTACCGCGGCATTCCTCGCATCATTACCTACGCAGACACCCGCAGCCAGTCGGCGGTGGTGAATCCGTCGGGGTGGATCACCCAGGTGACCGACGAGAACGAGGTGGCCACCCATTACACCCATGATGCGATGGGGCGGCTGGCCAGTATCATTTACCCCACCGGCGACACGACGGTGTGGCACACCACCACTCAGGTGTTCGAACCGGTCGCGGCGACGGAGTACGGCATCGGCGCCGGTCACTGGCGGCAGACCATCAGCACCGGCAACGCCCGCAAGATCGCCTACTTCGATGCGCTATGGCGGCCATTGGTCACTCAGGAATACGACGCCGCCAACGTGGCCGGCACCCAACGCTTCAGCCGCTTCGCCTACGACCACGAAGGCCGGACCACATTCGCCTCTTACCCGGGCACCACGGATGCCCTGACTACGGGCATCTGGACTGAATACGATGCCTTGGGCCGAGTGGCGTCGGTGTCGCAGGATAGCGAAGGCACACCGCTGACGACATTGACGCAGTACCTGCCAGGCTTCCAAACGCGGGTCACCAACCCGCGCAACCAAGTGACGCTAACGGGTTACCAGGTGTTTGATCAGCCGAGCTATGACGCGCCGGTGTGGATCCAGCACCCGGAGAACGCCCGCACCGACATTGCACGCGATGTGTTCGGCAAACCGACTTCGTTGACCCGACGCGATGCCGGCAATACACAACTGGTGACGCGCAGCTACAGCTACGATGGCTACCAGCAGCTGTGCAAGGCCGTGGAGCCGGAGACCGGGGCTACGCTGATGGGCTATGACAATGCCGGCAACCTGGCCTGGTCCTCGGCCGGCCTGCCAGTCAATGCCATCTGCGAAGCCGGTGGCACGACCAGCACCGTCGCCGCACGCAAGGCCAGCCGCACCTACGATGCCCGCCACCCCTCAAGACGCTGAGCTTCCCGGACGGACGCGGCAACCAGGTCTGGGACTACACGCCCGATGGTTTGCCGGCCACGATCACCACGCACAACAGCAATGGCGGCGACCCGGTCGTCAACAGCTACGGCTACAACAAACGGCGCCTGCTGACGAGCGAGAACGTCAACCAGCCCAGCTGGTACACCTGGAACCTGGGTTACCAATACGACGGCAACGGCGCCTTGGCCCAACTGACCTATCCCAGCGGATTGCAGGTGGACTTCGCCCCCAACGCACTGGGCCAGCCGACCCAGGCCGGCGCCTACGCCACCGGCGTCAGCTACTACCCCAACGGGGCCATCCATCAGTTCACCTACGGCAACGGCATCGTGCATGCGATGACGCAGAACACACGTCAGCTGCCGCTGCGGGTGCAGTCGGGCAATGTGGTGGGTTACGAATACGGTTACGACCGCAACGCCAACCCGACGCAGATCCACGACCTGGTGCGCGGGACGAACTACAGCCGCACGCTGGAGTACGACGGCCTGGACCGGCTGACGGCGGCCGGCTCGGCGATGTTCGGCGGCGACCACTGGCACCGCTTTACTTACGATGCGGTGGACAATCTCAGGTCCTGGAAGCTGGCCGGGGTGAAGGATTACGCCGACTACTATTACGAATCCAACACCAATCGATTGCTGAGCATCCAGAACACCGCCGGCGCGACGATCGTGGGGGTGTCCTACGACGAACAAGGCAATCTGGCCATCAAGAACGGTCAGCAGTACGCGTTCGACTTCGGCAATCGCCTGCGCGAAACGACCGACAAGGAAACCTACCGCTACGACGGTCACGGCCGCCGGGTGCAGGCTTCCACGCCCGGGCAGGCGCACATCCTGTCGATGTACGGCCAGGACGGCGCATTACGCCGGCAAGAAGATCACCGCACCGGCAAGCACTACGAATACATCACCCTGGCCGGCAGCATGGTGGCCAAGGTCACCACCGTGGTGGCCCCCGGCACACCCAGCCTGACCACGCCCGGCTATAACGCCGGCGGCAGCTATACCGTCAGTTGGACCGCGATGGCTACCGCGACCAGCTACCAGTTGCAGGAGGCGGTGAACGGCGGCAGCTGGACGGCAGCCTATACCGGCGCGAGTCTCAGCAAGGCCTATACCGGCAAAGGCGGTGGCAGCTACAGCTATCGCGTGCGGGCATGCCAAGCCAGCAGTTGCGGTGGCTGGAGCAACACCGGCACGACCGCAGTGGAACTGGCGCCGGCCAGCGCACCGAGCGTAAGCGTACCGGCCAGTGCGCCCAACGGTAATTACACCGTCAGCTGGACCGCGGTGAGCGCGGCGAGCACCTACACATTGGAAGAAAGTGCCAACGGCGGCAGCTGGGCCAGCGTGCAAAACACCGCCAGCCAGAGCAAGGCTTACAGCGGCAAGGCGGCGGGCAGCTACAGCTACCGGGTCAAGGCCTGCAACCCGGCCGGCTGTGGACCGACCTCGGCAAGCGCCACCACCCAATCCGTTCACCCGCCCAGCAGCGCCCCGGCGTTGACGGTGCCGGCCAGCAGCTACACCGGCAGCTACACGGTGAGTTGGACGGCGGTAGCGGGCGCGACCAGCTACCAGTTGGAAGAGCAGGTAAGCGGCGGCAGCTGGGCACTGATCCACAACGCGGCCGGCAGCAGCAAAGCCATCAGCGGCAAGGCGGCAGGCAGTTACGGCTATCGAGTCAAAGCGTGCAATGCGGCGGGTTGCGGACCGCTAACGGCCGTCCAGGCGATACAGGTGACGTTGCCGCCGACCGCAGCGCCATCACTGGCTGCGCCAGCCAGTAGCACGACGGGCAGTTACACGGTCAGTTGGGGTAGCGTGGCGGCGGCGACCAGCTACCAGTTGGAAGAACGGCCTTCTGGCGGCAACTGGACGCTCATCCACAACGCCGCCGGCAATAGCCGCGCCATCGGCGGCAAAGCGGCTGGCACCTACGAATACCGGGTGCGGGCGTGCAATGTTGCCGGTTGTGCGGCCTATAGCGCAGTGGCCGCCACCCATGTGACGTTGCCGCCGACCAGTGCGCCATCGTTGACGGTGCCAGCGGGTAGCACCACCGGCGCTTACGTAGTGAGCTGGACAGCGGTGAGCGCGGCAACGTCCTATCCCTTGGAAGAGCGCAGCAATGGTGGCGCCTGGGCACAGATCCACAATGCCGCGACGACCAGCAAAGTAGTGTCCGGCAAGGCCCCGGGGACCTATGAATACCGGGTACGGGCCTGCAATGCAGCCGGCTGCGGCGGCGATTCCGCCATCAAGGCCATCACCTTGACGACGCCACCGACGCCGACGGGTTTGAATGCGGCGCAGATGTCCCACGCGTGCGAAACGGCCTGGGGTGCTTCAAGCGGGGCAAGCAGTTACGAGCTGCGAAACTCAGGGGGCACTATCTATCAAGGCGGCAATACCTGGTTCTCGCAGACCAGCCCGCAGACTTGCCTGGCGCCGTACACGGTGCGGGCGTGCAATGGCGTGGGGTGTTCGGGCTGGTCGGCGCCGGCGTATCCGCCGGGCGGCGGCGGGGGTATTGAGTCGGTGCAGGCGATGGACCTGCGCCAGGAAACCACCACCGCGGAAGGTGCCGAATGAGCCGGTACCTGTTGCGATGGTTATTGGGCCTGCTGCTGGTCAGTGGAGGGCCGTTGGCGCAGGCGCAGACCACGGTGGAGTACATCCACACCGACGCGCTGGGCAGTCCGGTGGCGGTGACCAACCAAGCGGGGCAAGTGATTGAGCGGCTTGACTACGAACCGTACGGGGCGATCATCGGCCAGCCCAACTATGGTGGTATTGGGTTTACCGGGCATGTGCAGGACGCGGCGACTGGGCTGACGTATATGCAGCAGCGCTATTACGATCCGCAGTGTGGGTGCTTCCTTAGCGTTGATCCCGTAACGGCCTACGACAAGGGCGACATGCGGTTCTTCAATCGTTACGCCTACGCCTTCAACAATCCGTATAAGTTCACCGACCCGGATGGACGGCAATCGAGAGATTTTGACTCGATATCGAGGGAGGCAGGAACTTATCTCAAGACGCCGCCGCCAAGTCCGAAAGACTGGCTAGGCCCTACCATTGGTGGCGCGCTTGCTGTTGTTATGGCGCCAGTAGTTGCCATTGCCGGATGGGAAGTAGGGATGGCAGCGCTTGCCAATCCTGCGACGACGACAGCAATTGTTAGCGAAGTCGGCGCTGCTGCGGGAGTGACCGGTACTGCAAGTACACTTAAGCCTGGCCCATTCGCTGGTGCTTCGATGCCGGCACGATCTTCAGCACAGACTTTTACCACTGCAGAACGTGCGGCAGTAAACAAGATCGGCCAGGCGAGCGGCTGTCACACGTGCGGAACGACGAATCCTGGCACCAAGAGCGGAAACTTTGTTCCCGATCACCAGCCTGTATCGAGACTCAATAGCACGAACGCTCCGCAGCAGTTGTATCCGCAATGTTTGACTTGTAGCAAACAGCAAGGGCTTGATGTCATCAAGGAATTGAGGAAGAAAGACCCATGAAAGAAACCATTACCTTCTCACCCCCCAACTCTCTGATTCTTGTTATGGATTACGAGGCTGGGGTGGTGCCAGACCAGATCACTTCGGAACTTGTTGTCGCTACCGAGTCATGCCTTGCAATCGGCACATTAGCCGCCCCCGATGGGGAAACCGCAATCACTCTGACCAGTGATCTGGAAGGCATGGAGGTTGGTGAAGTGGTCTTCGATGGCGAGTTGTCCACCCCGAATAAAGAGTTGTCGGTCTGCAACGTTTTGAACGAAAGGCTGCTTACCCTGCCGGTGTCGACAATCTCAACTAGTGTCAAAGTCTTTGCGAATAATCCTGCTGAACCGGATCAGATCGTAGTCTTTGCGAAGCCTTAACCGACAAGAGCACAAGCCCGTCCTGGGGGGCTTGTCACTTCTGCGGCTTCGTTGCCGATGCTGGCGGCGCCACTAACGTCTTGCGTTGCTCTTGTCGGCCGTCCACCGTGAACTCTGGTTGGTGCGTTCGCAGATCAAGATAGTCTGGCAGCGATCCGTGAGCGCAATGCGGCCACGAAAAACAGGGGTCAGAGTCTGAGGCATCCCCACGATCCGATTGGGTTAGCGGGAGGTGTTAACACCTATGCCTATGTTGAAGGAAACCCAATTTCAAATGCTGACCCGTCGGGATCAGATATTACGGCTTGTCGTTACAGTGGGGCTGGTGGATTCGGACATGTTGGGGCTGGCATAAATACGGACACGACAGCGGGTTATTACCCTCAATCGGATGCTCCTGGAAATCCAGTAACGGGCACTCCTGGAACATTGCGCTTAGATGAGCTCGGGAAGCGACAAGAGTGCAAAACAATAGAAACCAGCGCAGAGCAAGATAAAAAGATGGCCGCCTATATGCACGCAGTGGCCAAGAATCCAGGTGAGTACCAGCTCACAGGCAATAATTGCGTTAATTTTGTACGTCAAGTTCTGCTGCGTGGCGGAGTGCAATCATCTTCAGCGATTCAGCCGAAACCATTCTTTAAAGATCTTCCTGGCAAGCCTTGAATTTTGGTATATCGATGAATAATTTTGCTCGGGCCGTTATTGTTTCTGTCGCGCTGGGTGCGTCAATCCCGATTGTTTGGTCGCTCCTCTATTATGGTGTTGGAGGAGCATTTCCTGAGTTTAAAGATGGACTATTGACCGCTTCAGGCTCCAACACTCTGCGACTTCTTATTTGGCCAACATCGATACTCTTGCTTGGCGACCCAGACGATAGTAACTACGGGTTGGTACTGGTCTCGGTGGCAGGAAATATGCTGCTCTACGGATTGCTGGGGGCGCTTATTTGGATGGGACTTCATCGCTCAAAAATGTATCTAATCTTTCCTGTGTTGCTAACAGCAGGAATTTGGTATTGGGTACTCATTTTATAGCCAGCATAGCCTGGGTAAGCCAGCGTAGCCTGGGTAAGCGAAGCGCACCCGGGGCGACTTACACGGATATTCAACGTTCCCAGGTGCGGCGTTTGGTCTTGCCTGGGCTACTTGCTTATCCGCTTGACAGTGGCTGCGCTGTAGGTCAAAAAAGGCGCGTCTAGGAAATTTTGCCAAGGCCGGAACCCGCTTCAATGCTCGCAACACTGCCAAGCCCTTATCTCATCAAGAGAAATCATCACCGACTACGACGACGCACGTCGGGTCGAACTGTTTATGCCTTGCGCGAAGCAATCCGGTTAACTTCGTCGACCCCTATGGCCTCGCTGATTGCCGATATTCGATCAGCGGCCACTCACTGGAATGTCTCTCAGAAGCAGGGGAAACCTACTCGCTCGGACCTTCTGGTATGTTTTCCGGTATAGCGCTTCCTCACGTCCAATCTCCTTCTCTCGGGGAATTGGACTCCAAATCGGTGCGCTACTCAAAACCGGGGGGCGTCGGAGTCAGGAAGAAGTTACACATCAACTACCACCAAGGAGTGCTCCAGTGATTAAAAAGGTACTTGCGGTTCTCGCGCTGCAGATCCCCGCACTTTCACTTGCAGGGGTCTGCGATCCAGCAGGTTGTACGGGGAAGGTGAAAACCCTGTATCCGCACGGATCAACCGGACACGTATACATAGACATGGATGCGGACAACAAGTCAGTGCTCAATTGCACGTTGTCTCAAGGGGTATTCATTACGTTGAGGGAAACCAACAAGCGGCATGCGGAAATTTACTCGATGCTTTTGACGGCCTCCGTTATGGGAAAGGATGTTCGTGTAAGGATCATTGAAGGCACGCCCGACTGTGAGCTTATCTATACGATGCTTAGTTCATGATATCGCTGGGCGGTGGGGCATTCTTGGTGTTGTTAGTATCTGAGAGAGCGCTTATTTTGGCTTGGTAGATATGGGGCTAGATCGGGAGCTTTTGGCGACAGGTTCTCGTCTGCTCGTCGTTTTTTATGCGTAGAGCGGAGCTTGCTCCGCTGCTCTGCTCTGTTGAGCGAGGGTTCTTGCCTTTTGTCTTCCGGAACAAAGAGCAGCGGAGCAAGCTCCGCTCTACGTGGAGCAAAGCCCGCTGACTGGAGCTTTTTCGTGCTAACAGATTGCTGTCTCGGCACATCAACGTTGTTGCTTTGATGCGGGGAGAGCAAAAGGCAAATCCCCCTCGATCCCCCTTCTTCGAAGGGGGAAGAAAAAGCGAAACCTGCCGGCTTCCGGTTCTCGTCTTTCCGTAAACAGCTGAAGCAAAAATGCTCTAGCTGTCGCGTTCCAATCTATAAGCCAGCGGCCGCAGAAACCTTGCAGCCGTCATCGCATGACTGCTCAGCTGCGTCGTGGTCAACACACCCGTCATCATGGTCTCGCGATCGGGCAGCATGTTGGCCAGGTAGGAGTCCTGCTGGGCTTGGCTGTCGAAGGTGGTGGCGTGCGGCCATAGGGTGGGCATTTGTTCGAAGAGCAGTAGTTCGTTCAAGCGGCCGGGGCTGGCGGCGGCGTAGCCGTGGTGCCAGCCGGTCTTGAAGCCGTTCAATGTGCCGCCTAGCAGCAGGTTGCTGCTGGACGCGATGACTTCTCCGCCGCATAGAGTCTCGGCGAATACGGCGGCGCCGGTTTGGCGGAACCGTTCCATCATTTCCTGGAAGAAACGGGTGTGTGCCTGCGAGCTGAGCAGGGAGCTGCCGGCGTCGCCTTTCCAGCCGTCGTGTTCGAGTTCCAGATGTGTTTGTGTGGCGCGGCCGTTGGCTTGTGGGCCTTGCAGGATGCGGAAGGTGGTTTCGCCGCGGCCTTGCAGGCGTCGGTGGCGGCGGCGCAGGTCTTTGACCACGGCGGAGGGAAGACGCTTCACGACCTCTTCCTGCGTGTTCAGGCGCAGGACCGGGCGGTGGAAGCGGTGGCGTTCGAACCAGCGTCCGCCCGCGGTGCGCAGTTGCCGCCGCATGGTTTCCATCACCAGGCAATCGGCCATCACGTTGTGGAAAGCCAATGCATGCCGGCGAGGTTTGTCGTCGCGAAGGAAGCGCAGCAGCGCCTCGGCGACAGCGACTGATTCTCCTGGCAAATGCAGCAGGCCGGAGCGGAACGAATGAGCGCAGCGGTAGCTGCGCAGATGCGGCACCGGTATGAAGAGGTTCGCGCGCTCGGGCGTAAAGCAGCCCACGCCAATGAGTTCGCCTGATCGGTATATCGATGCGATCCACGGCGTGTGCTCTGGCGTCAGCCAACGCGCGGCGGGTAATACGAACTCCGGCGCGGAGAACGGGTTGGGCTTTTCCGCCTTGCGCGCCAGTTCGCTCCAGGACGCGATGGCAGCTTCGTCCAGGCCGGCAAGCGGCTGCCAGGTCAGGCTGACGTTCACAGGCTCTAGCCGTCCCGTCGCGTCAGTGACCACCACGCCCGTCGCAGCCGCGACGTCCAGCCAATGCGATCAAGCGAAAGCCAGATCATTTTGCCTTCGGCCACGCCCAGCGTGCGCTTGTATTCGGAATCGCCCGCCATCAGTTCGAAACGTGCGTGGCCATCCTCCAATGTGCGCTCGATGGTACGGCTCAGTAACAGCAGGCCCGGGCTGCCGAAGTCACCGAAGCGGGGATAGTCGATGCCGGCCTGGTAGAAATAGACCACGCCTCGCCATACCAGGTTGTACACGTATCCCACCACATGGCCGCCCGCATCCAGACGCACTAGTTGCGCGCCTTCGCCTTCGTCGGTCGTGGCATCGGTGATCAGGCTCTCGTGGAAATGCAGGATGCGCGGATCGCCGAAGGCGCCGTGTTCGTCCTGCTCGCCGCTCCAATGTGCTTGGTGCAGTTGCACCATCGCGTGGAAGAACGCCAGCTTTTGTTCTTGAGTGTCAGCGACGATCACCGACAATTCGCCGAATTGGCTTTCCAACTTGCGAGCGGTGCGGCGCACCGCGGCACGCGCGCCGCTGCTGAGTGCGGTGGAAAGATAATCGCCGCCACTATCGCGCAGTGCTGCCAGATCCACATAATGCGTGGAGCGTTTCATGATACGGGTATCGACCGTGTCGGACCGAATGCGGTCGAACGGCACGCTGTCGGTGTCGACACCCGGCAGATAGAACGTCAGCCAGCGGGAATTGGCGCGCGTAAGGTAGCGAATCACCGCAGCCAGCGCTTCGCGTTCGTGTCCGCGTTCGCACAGCAGGCCGTTGTATTCGATGGTCAGGTTATCCAACGCTTTGTCGCCGACTTCATGCAGGCGAAGATGCATGGGGCCCAAGCCGAACCAGCGACGGCGCACGGTAAAAACGCCCATCGCCACCCGCCGTCCGTTCTGGTACACCGAGGCTAAACGGGCAAGCCGTGGTGGACAGATCAGCGCCAGCCAGGCGCCTATCCAATGCCAGCTGACGAAATAACTGACGTCCGCTTGACGTTCCATTTCGCGCCACCGCACTTCCAGTCGGTCCAGATCCGGTAGCGGCTGCAAGCGGACGTAGTAGTCGCCGTCCGCGCTGGGGAGCCCAAGGGCAACGGGAGCTGCGGCCGTGGCGGACCGGGCGGTGTTGCCATCAAGTGGCTGATCAGGGCGTAGCAAACGGGTGGGTTCAGCCAAAGGTTGCATCGAGACCTTTTTCCACACCGATCCGTGGAGTCCAGCCCAAGCCGTCGCGCGCCGCCGACAGGTCGAAGTTGGCCAGCGGCCGCAGCGAACGCACGCGGTAACGCGTCAATGGCACATCGCGCCGCAGCAGCTTGCCGAGTATCTCCACGCCGAACCCCAGCATCATGAATACCCAGGCAGGCGTGCGTATGACCTTGATCTCATCGCCCAACTTGCGGCGGCAACGTTCCAGATAAGCCTGCTGCGTGACGGGATGCGGATCGACCACGTTGAACACGCGTCCCACCGCGTCGGGCGCTTCGGCTGCTTGCAGCAATGCGTCTATGACGTCTTCGATATAGATCAACGGAAGCGTCATGGCGCCGCTGCCGACCGCCACCCAGCGCCCGGCCAATCCGATCACGCCATTGGGCGTCACGCGTTCCGCGCCCGGTCCGAATATCTGGCCCGGGCGCAGGATCACCGCCGGCACGCCGTGATCGCGAATGGCCGCGTGCACGTCGCGCTCGGCGCTGAGCTTGGTTTGCGTATAGGCGCCGCGCCATTCGGGATGCGGTTCGAACGCGGAAGCCTCGACCATCGTGCCCTGCGGATCGCGACCGGCATGGTCGAAAACGCTCATGGAGCTGACATAGACCAGCCGCTTGGGTTGGCTTTTCACGCAGGCGTCGATGACGTTGCGCGTGCCCCAGACCGTGCCTGCTTCGAAATCGCGCACGCTGCCGCGCATGGCAGCGCCCACGTGATACACCACGCATGCACCGGCCACGGCATGCGCCACGATGCGCGGATCGCCCAGGTCGCCGACCACCATCTGCACACCGGAATCGTTGGCGTATTCGGCCACCGGGCGACGCACCAGAACGCGTACGCGCTGGCCGCGCTTGCGCAGGCGGGCTACCAAGCGCCGACCCAGGAATCCGCCAGCACCGGTCACCAGCGCATCGGCCGGTTCCAGCGGAGCGTAGCTGCTTTCCAGCATTTTGAGGCGCAAACGATCCGGCTCAGCGCAGACGGGTTCCAGCAGCTTGGCGATACGCAAAGCGTCTTCGCCGCCGAATGGCGGCTGCATCTGATGGCGAACGGCCTTGGCGAAGTCCTGCGCACCGCGGCGGATGCCCGGCGATGGCTGCAACATGCCGGTGGCGAAACGAACCACATTCCACGGAATGCGGAAGACATCCTTGACCGCGCTGAAGAACGAGTTCATCACGATGCCGATGAACTTCGGCCCGGGCAGTACGCGATGGATGCGGCAGGTCTGCAGGAAGCGATCCACCTCGATGGTGCCGCGTGTGCCACGTACGAACAGCCGGTTCTCCATGGGGCGCGCATTCCACGACAGCAGCAGCCGGCCGACGCCACGCTCGGTATGGGCGTGTGCCTGCCATTCGTCGAAATGCAGGTTCGGGTCGGTGCCGCGCGCCTGATAGGCGATGTCCAGTTGCTTCACTTCGCCCAGAAACGCTTCGATGGTGTAGAGGCCATGCACACCCAGATCGCGGAACGGATACGAGCCTTGCGTGACTGAACCCGGCAGCGGACCGCCGGCATAAGCGGGGTATTCGGAGTTGCGCACGATATCGACCGACAGCACCTCGCCGATGCGTCCGTTGCGCACTGCATCCAGTGCCTGCAGTAGCACCGGGTCGAACAGGTCGGAATGATTGACGCCCAGCGTCAGGCGTTTTTCGCTCGCGCGGGCGATCATGGCTTCGCAATCGGCCACCGAATCGGCCATCGGCTTTTCGACCAACACATGGCAGCCCATCTCCATCGCCGCAAGCGCGATAGCTGCGTGCGAAGACGGCGGCGTCAGTACATGCACCGCCTGCGGGCGAGCGGGGGCCAGTTCGGCCAGCGACGCCGCGGCCAGTGGCACGCCGAAGCGCTGCGCCAGCGCCTGCGCGGCAGGCAACTGCGTATCGCAGATGCCGACGATCTCGACGAAATCGAGCGCCTTCAGTGCGGCGAGGTGATGCGTGGCGACATAGCCCGCGCCGACGACGGCCACGCGCAATTTGGGGAGGGAATCAGTTGCCATGGGTAACCGGTAATGAGAGGGGGGAATTTTGTTGGCGCAGTGCCATCGCCTGCGCGACCGTGTCCAGCACGTCCTCGACCCGGCGGTCCCAGGTCTGGTCGGCGACAGCGGCGATGCGTGCGGCGGTGGCTTCTTCGCCTTGATCGTGGATGGCGTCATTCAGCGCGGCCAGGAAACCGGCATGGTCGTCGGCGATACGCACCCAGCGCGAGAACTTCTCGATCTCGGCGTTGCGCACGCTGACGACGGGTTTTCCGGTCGCCAGGTATTCGCGCAATTTCAGCGGATTGGCGTTGGCGACCTGGCGATTCAACCGATACGGAATGATGGCGGCATCGAATGCCTTGGCCCATGCGGGCAATGTTGCATACGGTTGCGCGCCGACCAGGTGCACGTTGGGCAGAGCGCGCAAGGTGGACACATCGGCGGCGGCATGGCCTACCAGCAGGAACGACCAATGCGGACGCTCCCTGGCCAGCCAGGCGATCAGTTCAATATCGATCCATTCGTGCACCGAGCCGATATAGCCGATCACCGGTGCGGAAAGCCTACGGGCGGCGGCGGGCACTTCGGTCTGCGGATCGCAGGCGCGGCGGAACAGTTCCACGTCCACGCCATGCGGCGCGAACACGGTGGACGGATTCAGTGCGCGCTTGGTTTCCAATAACGCAGGGGGCGCGACGAACAACAGGTCCGCGTCGCGGCTGAGTGCTTCATCGCGCTGCGCGATCATCGCGGGGTCCACGCCAGGATGCGCGGCGTAGTCGTCGATGCAGTAGAACACGCACAGCTCTTCGCCCAGGTGCTTGGCCATGAAGCCCGGGTGCGGCACTACGAACCATGAGATTCGCCGGGTAATGCCGGCATGCCGCAACGCACGGTGCACCGCCCAACGGCTGAACAGACGGTTGAAGGCTTCCACGCCCGGCACGCGCCGGAACGGCAGCTGCGGCACGGTGCAATGCCAGAAATTTTCCGAAACCTTCACTGGTGGCTTCAGCGCGGCGAATATCTTGCGAAACGCGCGTTTGAAGTCGCGGCCGGACGCGCTGGGTGCGCGCATGCCGGGCGAATCGACATACAGCAGCGGCATGGTCCGCGCCAAACGGGTAGCGACGTGATGGCTGCTGGTACGGTTCTCCGCATGCCAGTCGTTGCCGAAGTAGACGACGCCGACGTTCTTCAACGTTGCCTCCTTCAGCGGTTCGCGCGGGTCAAGCATCCTTCCACCACCCGATCAACCACGACGTGCCGCCGTGATAGATCCAATCCTTGTGCAGCCCAGGAACGCGATCCAGGTGCGGGCCGATGCGGCCGCAGGCCGGCGCGAAAAAGGTCACCAGCCCGTTGCGGCCAAGGTGGCGCATGCGCTCGATCGTCGCGGCGGGATCGCTCAGGTAATAGAGCACTTCGCAGGCGGTGACCAGGTCGAAGCGATGGCGCTCTTCACCCCAGGGCTGCTGGAAGAGATCGGCGGCAGCGAACTCGGCCGCAGGCAGCCGCAGGCGCGCGCGTTCGACGGCCTGCGCACTGACATCGATGCCGAATTGCTGATCGCTGACGCGGGCGAGATAGCTGGTCTGATGACCTTCGCCGCAACCGATCTCCAGCAGCGACCCGACCCGGCCGAAAGCCTGCTCGATGATGCGATTGGTGGCTTCGAATCGCGCCTGTTCCAGCTGCGATTCCATGTTCCAGGGATCTTCCAGGCTGTAGGCCAGGTCCAGGCGCGAGTGGTTGTCGCTACCGCCAACACCGCGCAACGCATACTTCATCCATAGACGTCTTTGCGCTTTTTTCAGCAGCCTGGCGGTGCCAGAGAACATCGCGATTTCCCCTGTGTTTTTCAACGTCGTACTTTTCCAACAGCGTTCTTGTTCAGCAGCATGCTTTTCTCAACAGCTCGGTGGCTCCTTCAATGCCGCCTCCGCTTGAGCGGCAGCACTGTCGTTCTCCACCCGCAATGGATATAGCGGTGACGCGTACCAACTGGTCACCTTGCCGCAACGGAACTCAATCCAGGACGGCCCGTATTCCCAGCGTTGTTCGTGCTCGGTCAGCGGGGTTCCCAGAATGCGCCGGACCTGCTCGCGCTCCATGCCGATGGCTATCCGTTTCCCGGCATCCGGCGCGCGTAAACCTGGTTGCACCGCATCGCCGGGTCCTTCCGGATCCAGCGTCGGTACCGACGTCCGCTGCGCGCCCAGCCAGTAAAGCAATAGCGCAAGCAGTCCCAACATCAACAAATAACGCCGGCGGCGGGGAAAACCGGCCATTGGCGGCGCGGTGGCGGTGTCGGTCGGAATGGTTGCCGATGAGGTGCTGGCAACACTCTCGGTACCATGCTTGTCGCGCGTATGAAGAGCGTTGCCGTCCTCGCCGTGGCTGGTTTGCCGCATGGTCGCCGCGCCGACGGGTCGCGATGCGCCCGGCAGGCGGCCGTGGAGGCGGTGGAATTCCAGTGCGGACGAGTACAACCGGTTGAGCCGTTGCAGCCGGGAAATGTCGGAAGGCGCGCCAAGGTGGTCGGGATGCAGCTTGGCGATGCGGCGGCGGTAGGCGTGCTTGAAGCTCGCCATGCTGCATTCGGAGTCCAGGCCCAGCTCATCGTAGAGTGCGACGAAGTCGGTGTCGTCCGACATGGATTTGTGGCTCCTGGTGGTTTGGCTTTTTGGTTCTGAAGGCTCTTTTCCTTCTCCCCCAGGGAGAAGGTGGCGCGCAGCGACGGATGAGGGAACGGAGCGTCCGCTTGTAGGAAAGGCTAATGGCGAGTCATTGCCATTCCCTCATCCGCCCTTCGGGCACCTTCTCCCAAAGGGAGAAGGGAAGGAGCAGCCGCTCTCCGCTCCAACGCTAACAACTCCCCACATTGCAAGACGGTGATTCCAGGCGTATCCGGCCATCGTCATCGTGCGGGGCTGCCAGCAATGGCCGGATGCTGCTGGATTCTCCGTACTAAAGGCATCAGGCAAGGTGGCCGGTTGCAGACATGGCGGGCAGGGGAGTGTCTATACAAACGATGGAGACGACGGGCCGCCGGAAAACGCTGGCGCGCTGGTGCCACAGGGCCGGCATGTTGCCGCTGATGAAGCGGTTGCGTTCGGTATCGCGGCATGATTTGCGCGTACTGGCTTATCACCGCGTGCTGGAATCGGCGGAACCGGTGGGCTTCAGTTTCGATACCGAACTGATCAGCGCATCGGCAGAAGGTTTTCGCCAACAGATGCTGTTCCTGCGCAAGCACTTCCACCCGATGCGCTTTGATGAGGTACTGGCCTGTGTCGACGCCGGCCGGCCATTGCCCCGGGGCGCGGTGCTGGTCACGTTCGACGATGGCTACGACGACAACTACCGCGTCGCGTTTCCCATCCTGCGCGAGCTGGAGATGTCGGCGATGTTTTTCGTCTCCACCGGTCACATCGATTCCGGGCTGCCTTATGCCTACGACTGGCTGGTGCACCTGGTGTGCATGGCGCCGGTGGAACGGCTGCAGGCGCCGGAACTGGGTCTGGATTGGGATCTCGGCGCGACGCTCGGCGAACGGCGTGCGCGTGCTTCGGCGTTGCTGGACCGGATCAAGACATTGGACGATGCCGGCCAGGCGCGGCTGATCGCGCGGTTGGAAGAAGAATGGCGGATGCCCCGCGAAAACGGGCATCCGGATTGCCGGCCAATGACCTGGGACCAGCTGCGCGAGATGCACCACGCCGGCATGGAGATCGGTTCCCACGGTGTTGGCCACCGCATGCTGGCCAAGCTGCCGCTGGAGGAGATGGCTAAAGAGGTGATCGGTTCCAAGCAGGCGCTGGAGCGTGAGTTGGGCGTCGTGCCTGGCGTGCTTTCGTATCCCGTCGGCGGTCCTGATGCGTTCGATCAGGAAACCGTCGACACCGTGCGCACCGCCGGCTTCCGTTTGGCCTGCAGCTACATGGCCGGCACCGGAAACGTGGTGCCCGCGACCCGCTACGCGCTGCCGCGCTTGCCGGTGGAACGGGAGATGGACCGCGCCTGGTTCGAGGCCATGGTGACGGTGCCGGAAGTGTTTTGTTATGCGTCCAAATTACGTGTTTGAGAACCTGTCGCGCCCCGTCGCGAGCGAATGCCGAGCGCAGCAGGGGCGTGAATCTGATTGGAGTGGCGGGTACTGATGTTTGTCTTCATGTTGATCTATCTGGCGCTGGTGCTGATCCGGCCGCAAGACTACCCGGCGGTGGTCGATTCGCCCGGACCGCCGATGCAGTCCATCGCGCTGGTGCTGGCCGGCGGCCTTTGGCTGATGTCCGCGCGCAAGTCGTTCGCGGCGCCGCAATACCTGCTGATCCCGGCATTTCTGCTTGTGGCGATGTTCTCCAAGGTGGTCAATGGTTGGGCCGGGGGCGCTCTGTTCGTCTTCTTCATATTCGCGCCGGTGCTGCTGGCCTACGTGGTGCTGGCCAATGCGACTCACACGCGCCAACGCATGCAGGTGGCGATGGGGGTGGTGGCGGTCTGTGCCGCGGTACTGGCGGTACACGGCATCGACCAGGCCAGCACCGGCATCGGTTGGACCGGCGTGGAGATGTCGCAGGGTACGCGCATCCAGTACGTCGGCATCTTCAACGACCCCAACGACCTGGGCATGCTGTTCGTGATGTGCCTGCCCATGGCGCTTTACCTGAGTACCCGCGGCGGCCTGTTGGGCTTCAACCGGTTGTTCTGGTGGGCGGTGATGGTGGTGCTGGTCTGGGGTTGCTACCTGACCAATTCGCGCGGCACGCTGCTGGCGCTGGTGGCGGTGTTGGGCGTGTACGTCTGGCAGAAGCGCGGCATGTTCACCGCGGGCGTCATGGGCGCGGTAGCCTTGGGCGGACTGATGATGCTGCCCTCGCGCATGCAGGAGATGGACGTGTCGGAAGCCTCGGCGATGGGCCGGGTGGATTCCTGGTACGAAGGCATCCAGATGTTCATGGGCAGCCCGCTGTTCGGTATCGGTGCTGGCGGCTACTCGGACCGGCACGAACTGACCGCGCACAATTCCTTCGTGCTGGTGCTGGCGGAGACCGGGATCATTGGCTTTACCCTCTGGCTGGCCATCGTTGGCTATTGCTTCCAGATGATGCTGACGATACTCAAGCGCAACGACGCCATCATCGACGACGTACCGATGGAAGTACCTGATGAGGTGGCGCTGAAGGATTGGCGCGCCGACCGTGCGTTGACCCTGACATTGCTGATGTCGCTGACCGGCTTCTTCACCGCGGCATTCTTTCTGAGTCGCAGCTACGTGGTCATTCTCTATCTGCTGGTGGCGTTGGTGGTCGCACACTACACCCGCCTGCAGGAAACCTATCCCAGCCTGCCGCGTTTCAGCCTGGCCAAAGACCTTCTCCGGTGGCCGATTTACGCCGTAATCGGCGTTATCGGGTTGTACATCATGGTCAAGGTTCTGTTGGCAATGGCATGAGTAGCCGATCTCGCACGCTCAACAATACGTTTTTCTCCTCGGTGGGCCTGTACACCGAGTACGTGCTGGGCATGCTTACGTCCATCATCATTGCCCGGCATCTGGGACCCGATGGTTTTGGTGCCTACAGCCTGGTCATCTGGCTGGTGGCGATGGGCGTGGCGACCACCAACTCCGGTACCGCCAGCGCCGCGATCAAGTTCGTGGCCGAACTGCGCGGCAGTGATCAACTGGAGATGGTGCCGCATCTGCTGGACTACCTGCGCCGTGCCCAGCGACTCTTCCTGCTGGTCGTGTTGCTGGCGGGCGCCGCGATATTCATTTTTGCCGGCGATCGCATCGCGCCGGGCATGAATCACAAGCTGCTGCTGGGCTTCCTGGTGGTGGCGGTGGTGCTGCGTTCGTCCTACATGTTCAACATCGGCGTCGCCAAGGGCTTCGAGAACTTCCGCGCCACGGCGGTCGTTGCGCTGGTGTCCACTCCGATCAATCTATTGTTGGTGGTGCTGGCCTGGAAATTCGATGCGCCGGTGGAATGGCTGTTGGCGGTATTCGTGGCATCCGGCGTGGTCTTCTATGGCATGTCGTTCCGCCAGATCGCACCGTTGGTGCCGCCGCGCCAAGCCGGTATCCGTCTGCCACCAATTCTGATGGCACGTGTGAAACGCCACATGGGCTGGACCGCGCTGACGGTTTCTGTTGGCTTTCTGATAGCCAGCGAAGTCGAGGTGATGTTCCTCAATCTGTATGCCGACAGTAGCGCGGCGGGCCAGTTCAAAGTGGCGTACCAATTGGCGGTCGGCGCGGCAGCACTGGTGCCTGGCGTATTCGGTGCGTTGCTGCTGCCGATGATGGCCGGCGCGCTGAGCCAGGGCCGCGAAGTCGCTGCGCGCCGTTTCGTCGCCACCACCGGGTACCTCACCCTGCTGGCCGCACCGCTGTTCGCGTTCGGGCTGGTGTTCGGAGGCGACGTCATCCGCGTCATGTATGGGCCGGCCTATGCCGCCGCCGGCCCGGTGTTCGCCGCCTGCTTGCTCGGCACCTGCCTTGTCGCCATGACGCAAGGTGCCTCCAGCTTGCTGGTCAGCGCCGATCGCCAGCGCAGCATCCTGGTGATGGTGGTGGGCGGTGCAGTATTGAAAGTTGTGCTGGATGCGGTGTTGATCGCGAATTTTGGTTTGACGGGCGCTGCGATCGCCTACGTCACCGTGGCTCTGATCAACGCCATTGCTTACATGTGGCTGACAATCCGGGTCAGCCATGCCTCGCCGGACTGGAACAAGCTGGCGCGGACCTGGGCTAGCGCGATATTGGCGGTAGTGATTGCATGGCCGTTGCGCGGACAGCTTGCGCCATTGGCGGCGGTGTTGGTGGGTGGAATGGTGTTGGTATTGGCGTACGCGCCGCTGACGCTGTTGCTGGGTTGCTGGAGCCGGGAGGATATCGCCCACTTGCAGCAGCTGCACCAGCGTTTCGCAGCGGGCCGGCCGCGTTTCGGCGCACGTTTCCTGGCCTGGGCCGAGCGACGCGCACAGGGAGAGGGGATGCCATGAAAGATATCTATGAATCGCTGTTCCGCCGCGTGCTGTTCCCGGTGTACGAATCGGGCCTGCGGCGGCGCAAGACATTGGCCCATCTGCACGACTACGAGCGCAGCCAATGGCTGGCGCCGGAGCAGATCCAGCAATTGCAATGGGAAAAGTTGCAGCGCTTGATCCGGCATTGCTGGGACCACGTGCCGTACTACCGCCAACGCTGGCAGCCGCTGGGTATCGCCGGTCCGGAAGACATCCGCGGCCCGGAAGACTTCGCGCGCCTGCCGACCATCGACAAGCCGGAAATCCGCGCGCATTTCGATCAGTTGATTGCCGAAAACCATCGCGATGGTCTGCTGTACAAGACGACAGGAGGTTCCACCGGCGAGCCGCTGCGTTTCGGCTACACCCGCGAGAGCTACGAACGCCGCCTGGCGATCATGTGGCGCGGCTACGGTTGGGGTGGTGCACGGCTGGGTCAGCGCACGCTGTACCTGTGGGGAACGCCGGTGGGTGCGCAGAAGCACAAGGACCGTCTGTACCACGCGCTCTTCAACCGGCACATGCTCAATGCGTTCGAGATGAGCGAAGAGCGCATGTCCGAGTACGCCGATACGATAGACCGCTACCGCCCGGAAACCATTGTTTCCTATGTGGCGCCCATCATGAAAATGGCCGAATGGCTGATCGCCAATGGTCGCCGTATCCACCGGCCGATGCGTATCCTGAGCGCGGCCGAGGCGCTGCATGACGGGCAACGCAAGCTCATCAGCGAAGCCTTCGGCTGCCCGGTGCACAACACCTACGGCTGCCGCGAGTTCATGCTGATCGCCGCCGAGTGCGAAGAGCACAAGGGGCTGCATGTCAATGCCGATCACCTGTGCGTGGAGCTCGGCGCATCTGTTGGCGATGCGAATACGCCGCGCGAAATCATCGTCACCGATCTGCACAACTACGGCATGCCGCTGCTCCGCTACGTCAACGGCGACCTGGCCACTCCCGGTTCGGGCGTTTGCGCGTGCGGGCGCGGACTGCCGTTGCTGACTCGCGTCGATGGCCGCAAACTGGATGCACTACGGACGCCGGACGGCCGCTACGTGCCTGGCGAATACATCGTCTATGCGTTCTTGCACGCCACTGGCATCAAGCGGTATCAGGTGGTGCAGAAGCGATTGGACGCATTTGAAATTTCGCTTGTCCGCGATACCGATTTCGATCCGTCCGTGGTCGATCTGGTCCGGCGTGAACTGGCCAAGGTAGTCGGCGACAGCGTGCAGCTGGATTTCCGGTACGCGGACGATATTCCACTGACGGCCACTGGAAAGTTGCGCGTCACCATTTCGGAGCTGTCATGAATCAGGAGAGCGCGTGAACATCACGCATTTTGTCGAAAACCTGGAACGCGGAGGGTTGGAGCGCACTGTCATCGACTTGATCGGTGCGCAGCGCGATGCCGGCCATGCGTGCCGTGTGATCTGTCTGTTCGAACGCGGTGCGCTGGCCGAAGAATTGGATGCGCGCAAGGTGCCAGTGTTGGCGTGCGGCAAGCGCAATGGTGCGGACCTGGGCGCGGTCCTGCGCGCTCGGCGATTCCTGCGGGAAGTTCCGCCGGGCGGCGTATTGCACACGCATAACGCCGCGGCTCACTACCATGCGGTATTGGCCGCTGCCGGCCTGCCGCTGCGCTGCATCGTCAATACGCGGCACGGCATGGGTGTGATGGGTCCTAGCCGTCGCCGCGAATGGCTGTATCGTCGCGCGATGCCGGTCACCGATTTTGTCGCCGCGGTATGCGAAGCCGCGCGCGATCACTTCGACCGCGACGGCGTGCGTCCGCGCTCGGGATTACTGACGGTTCCCAACGGCATCCGCGTCGAACGTTTCGCGCCTGCCAGCGTGCGTGCGCGCGAAGCGCTGATAGCGGAACTGGGATGGCCGCCGGGCAGCCGCATCATCGGCACGGTAGGACGATTGCAGCCGGTCAAGGACCAAGCCAACTTGCTTCACGCGTTCGCGCGCGTACGGGAGAGAGTGCCCGAAGCCGTGCTGCTGCTGGTGGGCGACGGTACGCTGCGCGTCGAACTGGAGCAGCTGTCCGCGGAACTGCAACTGGGTGACGCGGTGCGTTTCCTTGGCGACCGCAGCGACGTGGATCGCTTGTTGCGCGGGTTGGATATCTTCGCGTTGTCGTCGCTGAGCGAAGGGTATTCCGTGGCGCTGCTCGAAGCGTGCGCGGCGGGCCTGCCGATCGTGGCGACCGATGTTGGCGGCAACCGCGAGATCGTCCGCGATCAGAATAATGGCCTGCTGGTCCCCGTCGCGGATCCCGAGGCGCTAGCGGCAGCATTGGAGCGGTTGCTGCAGGCCCCGGACCTGACCAGCACCATGGGCCGCGCCGGCCGGAAATGGGTGCTAGCCGAGGGGTCGTTGCGGACCATGGCTGAGCGCTACCTGCGTCTCTACGCGCAGCCGAGCGGCGAGGGCGAGGTGGTTTTGTCCACACCGCACCGTGCCATGTCCAACCTATGAATCCCAGACCCAGAAGGTTGAACGTGCTGCGCTGGCTGCCCGACGGCTGGATCCAGACGGCGGGACCGCGCGCGCAAAAAAGCTTGTACCTGACGTTCGACGATGGCCCGCATCCGGAGCACACACCGCCGCTGCTGGACCTGCTCGCGCGGCACGGCGCCAAGGCCACTTTCTTCCTGATCGGTGAACAGATCGATCGTCATTCTGCGCTGGCACAGCGGATCGTCGAGGAAGGACATACGCTGGGCAACCATTCCTTTACCCATCCGCAATTCGAAACCTTGCCGTTGGACGCGCAGTTCGATGAGATCGAACGGACCGACCGGGCACTGGCTTCCGTCAGTGGACGTCCGAGGCATGGATTCCGGCCGCCGCGCGGAGTGCTGCCGCTGCCACTAATGCTGCGCTTCATCCGCCAGCGCCGGCGGATCGCGTACTGGTCCTACGACAGTCTGGATTACAGTCGTCGGCCCGCGCCGGAGCTGGTGGACATCATCAAGCGACACCCTGTACGCGCGGGCGATATCGTGCTGATGCACGATGACAGCACGATTTCGCTGGAGATGTTGGAGTCGTTGATTCCGACTTGGAAGGCGGAAGGGTTTTCGTTGTTGGCGTTGCCGCAGGAAGGTTGATTCGTTCCCTCGGGGCGCTTTCCTTCTCCCCTCGGGGTGAAGGCATGCGGCTTACGAGCCATTGGCTCGTGCATGCCTGAACGCCCTGCGTGCTGCGCAGGGCTGGGGCGCGAAGCGAGGTGCCCGGAGGGCGGATGAGGGAATGGCAGTGACTCGCCATTTAGCCGTTGCAAGCTGATACTTCGTGCTTAGCTCTTGGTCCTTGGCGCTGACGCGGGTGGCTCGTTGGGACTGAATATCTACGCGCCTGCCGCGGGGCCCTACTTTCTTTGCTCGTGCAAAGAAAGTAGGCAAAGAAACACGCCCCAGGCGGCGCGCCCCTACGGGGTCCGCAATCGGGCCGGGAATTTTCGGAAGGCACTTGCTCGCTTCGCTCCCAAGACCGGGGCGCACGCCTCCGGCGCTTGCCCGTTCGCCGGGGCAAAGCAGTGCTTTGCCTTTATCCGGCTCACCCATGTGCCTGCCGAAAACGACGCACATCCTGTGCGCCGCCCTGCGGGTTTAACCCGTCCCGCTTGCCGCGCCTAAACGGGGCCCCGAAGATCAAAAGCCACAGCCACAGCCACAGCCACAGCCACGGCAACGGCAACGGCAACAAAGGCAAACGCCTTGCCTTTCGCTCTTGCTCTCGCCGTTGCTCTTGGCTTCTGGGGTCCCCTTTAAGGCGCGGTGGCGACGGTGGGTACAACCCCTTGGGGCGCCGCGCACGACGCGCGGCGTTTTCGGCAGGTACATGGATGTACCTTCCGAAAATTCCCACCGGCGACACGTACCCCGAAGGGGCGCGCCGCCAGGGGCGTGTTTCTTTTGGTTACTTTGACCAGCCATTCGGCTGTTGAGAAGCACTTCTTTGCACGAGCAAAGAACAAGTGACGCCCGCTGCAAGCGCGTGAATCATCCGTCCCGAAGAGCTATCCGCGCCAGCGCAATAGTCAAAAGGGCAAAAACTGGCCGGTCACACCCCCTCCCCGCGTTATCAATGACGTAGCCCATCGCGCGGGCAAGATAAAAAGGGGATGGCTTGAACAGTTTTTGGCAAATGGCGCTGATCGCCGTCATGGTATTGCCGGCAGCCGCGGCATTCGTGGTCTGGCGGCTGTTGCGTGCGCGCAATATGGAAATCTGGATCGGTAGCTATCTGCGCCGTCGCGTGCCCAAGGTGGAAGACCGCCCGGTGCACGTGATGTTCTGCTTCGTCGATCATTTCGAACCGATGTGGCACGGCGCCGACCTGCCCACGCAACGCGCACGCGTGGATCGCTGGTGCCGCGACTACCGCGCATTGGCATCCAAGCATAGCGACGCCGACGGGCGTCCGCCGCAGCACAGCTTTTTCTATCCGGAAGAAGAGTACGCCGAAGAGCATCTGGATAAGTTGGCGTCGCTGTGTGCGGATGGTTTCGGCGAGATCGAGATACATCTGCACCACGACAACGACACTGAAGACAATTTCCGCGAAAGCATCTCGCGCTTCTGCCACACCCTGCATCAGCGGCACGGGGCTTTGTCTCGCGATCCGAAAACAGGCGAGCTGCGCTTTGGCTTCATCCACGGCAACTGGTGCCTGGACAACTCGCGCGGTGATGGCCGCTGGTGCGGCATCAACAACGAACTGATCCTGCTGCGCGAGTTGGGCTGCTACGCCGATTTCACCCTGCCGTCCGCGCCCAGCGATACCCAGACCAAGACCATCAATTCGATCTATTACGCCACCGACGATCCTCGCCATCCCAAATCGCATGACGATGGTGTAGCCGTCCACGTGGGCGGTCATCCCACCGGCGATCTGATGATCGTGCAGGGGCCGCTGGGTCTCAACTGGCGCGAACGACGCATGGGTTTGGTGCCGCGTATCGAGAACGCCGATGTGCGTCGCGGCTGCCCGCCCACGCCCGAACGCGTCGATGCGTGGGTGCGTACCGGTGTGCATGTCGAAGGCCGGCCGGATTGGGTGTTCGTCAAGGTGCACACCCATGGCACGCAGGAAACCGACATGGACACGTTGCTCGGACCTGCAACCGATGCCATGCACGACCACCTGGAGCGCACCTACAACGATGGCAAGCGCTACGTGCTGCATTACGTCACCTCGCGCGAGGTGTACAACATCATCAAGGCGGCGGAAGCGGGCCGGGTAGGCGATCCCAACGAGTATCGGGACTATGTGCTGCCGCCGCCGGTATCTTCGTGGGCCGGCGCCGGCAAGAAGGCAGCGTGATTGCCGTGGTGCCGCCAACCGTGGCTGCGCCAGCGGCCCCGCTCGGTGATGCTGCGGGCGAGGTGCTGGTCAGCGTGGTCATGCCGGTGTTCAACGCAGAACGGACCATGCGGCGATCGATCGAATCGGTACTGCAGCAGACGTTTTCCGCGTTGGAACTGATTCTTGTCGACGATGGATCGAGCGATGATTCTCCCGCAATCATCGCTGCGTATGCGCAGTCCGATGCCCGCGTAAAAGCGCTGCGCCAACCCGCCAATGCAGGCGTAGCCGAAGCGCGCAACGCCGGCGTGCGTGCCGCGCGCGGCAGCCATATCGCCTTTCTGGACAGCGACGACTGGTGGGACCGCCGAAAGCTGGAACTGCAGATCGGCCAGATGCGCAGCAGCGGGGCACTGGTGTCGTACACCGCCTACCAGCGGATGGCGGAAGATGGGCGCTCGCTATCGCGGGTCGATCCTCCTGCACAGCTGAGCTACACCGATATGCTCAAGAGCAATCACATCGGCAATCTGACCGGTGTCTACGATCGCCGCTTGGGCGATGTGCCGTTCCAACGTGTCGGACACGAGGATTACGTTTTCTGGCTGGAGCGGGTACGCAGTGCCGGTGGCGCGATCCGGGTGCAGCATGACAGTCCATTGGCCTACTACCTGGTGCGGGCGGGGTCGGTTTCGGCCAATAAGTTGCGGGCGGCGGGATGGCAGTGGCGCATCTATCGGCAAATGGAGCGGTTGTCCTGGCTGAGCTCGGTCTGGTACATGCTGCACTACGTGCGAAATGCGCTTTGGAAGCGAAAGCCAGTGGCGATCTGATGTGTACCGGCGATCCCAGTCCGCAGGTGGGTGACTACGCGGTGATCATTCCCGCGTACAACGCGGCGACCACCCTCGGGCGCGCGTTGGATAGTGTGTTTGCTCAAACGCTGCTTCCAGTGGAAGTGGTGGTGGTGGACGACGGTTCGCCAGATCGCGCGGCGATCGAGGAGGTCGTTCGCCGGTATGGCGAAAAAGTCCGTCTGTTGCAGCGTAAGAACGGCGGCCCGGCGGCGGCTCGCAATGATGGCGTTCGTGCGTCATCGTCGCCGTGGATCGCATTCCTGGATGCGGACGACGCTTGGCTGCCGGAGAAGATGCAGCGGCAACTGGAGCTCGGTCGTGATGCCCGTGCAGGACTACTGCATGGTTGCGCATTGCTGGGCCGGGGACCGCTGCCGGCGCGTTTGGATTTTGGCACCTTGTGGCGACAGAACCGCATCTGCACGTCGATGGCGGTGGTGCGGCGCACGGCGTTCGAGCAGGTTGGCGGCTTCGACGAAGACCCGGAACTGCTTGGCGCCGAGGATTACAACCTGTGGCTGCGGATCGCGCGAGCGGGCTGGTCGATACTGGCGCGTCCGGAACTTCTTGGCCATTACACGCCCGCCGCGGGCAGTGTCACCAGCCGGATACAACGCTGCGCCAACGCGGAACTGCATAACGCGCTCAAGCTGGGCAAAGCCTTCGGCCTGCAGCCGCACATCATCCGCAGCAAGACCTTGTCGATCCGCACGGATTTCGGCCGGCATCTGCTTTATGTCCGGCAGCCGCGTGCGGCGCGCAGGATGCTGACACAACCACTGTGGCGCAAGCCTAACCTGGAGAGATTCAGTCTTTGGTCGGCCACTTTCGTGCCGATCAGCGTAATGAATTTGCGGCGGCGTCTGCTGGCCAGCTACCGCCGTTGACGCGATTTCGATGTTCGGCGGAATGGGTCCAATCGGGTAGGAGCGGCGTCCCGCCGCGAGCTCTTCCCTCAGCACTTCGCCGACTCAATCAGCTCAGATCATATTTCGGTCAATTCGACCAGATAACCCGTGGTGCCGCCCGTCACGTCAATCCGGAACCGACCGCCGCCTTCGACATATTTGCCGGTGCTGAAGTTGGAGTTGATGGTGGCGTTGGCCGGTTCCAGCACGCGCACGCGCAAGCGGCCGGCGGTCGCTTCGCGGCTGTTGACCAACACCGGTTGTACCGGCACGTTGACCTGAAAGGTCGCGGTGGTGCCGCTGGTGATGGCGAACTGATCACGCACCGTCAGCTTGCGGTTGCCGAAGGCGAACTGGCGCTGCCAGGACGTCACCGCGGTGTTGTCGCAGAACGCCGGCGTCAGCTTGGCCGTTGCCGTGAACGCACCGCCCGAGCCCGGTGATACCGCCAGGGTGGATTTACGCGTGGTGGACTCGCACTGGCGCGCTACCGTGCCGTTGCGGACGAAGCGCACCAGGTTGTGCACGTCGGTGCCCTGATTGATGCCGCTGGCACTCCACACATTGGCGGTTACCGCCAACCAATCTTGTGCGAACAAGGTGAAAGATCCCTGGTCCTGATGCGCGTGGCTTTCGTTGTACGGACCGGCCACGATGGCCAGCCACATCGCCGAGGTGCTCCAATCGGTGCGCGCGAACAGGTGTCCAGTACCTTGGGCGTAGTGGATCAAGCTGGTGGGCTGCGTGGCGATGGAGCCCGCTGGCATCAGATCGTGCCGGTAGTTGAACCCGGAGGTCATGCGGGGCACGGAGATGTTCGATAGCCACCAGGTGGCCTCGCGCTGTGCGCTTTCGTTGTAGGTGTTCAGACGGGCTTGCAGCATCAGCCGGCGGTGATAATCGTACAACTCAGGCATCGAATTGCGCGCCTGGTCGCCAATAGGCGCGAAGCGGTCGCGCGTTGGCACCGTGGCATGGATCCAGTAGTAGATGCTGTCGGTTGCGTGCGGATTGCTGTTGGCCAGATCCACGCCGGTGGCTTCGCGCCACAGGTGGTAGATCGAGAACAAACGCATATGCGCGGTGCCGTAGCCGGTGCCTTCGCTGCTGCCGCCACCGGGTAGCCTGGCGAAGTAGGCCTCCAACCCCGGTAGCAGGCGGCCGCGCAGTTCATTCATCCAAGTGGCGTTGTTGCTGGCCAGCGCCCAGTACATGGTCGCTTCCACGAAGCTGTAGTAGTAATTGTTGCCGGGATTGTTGACCGACCAGCCTGACCATGGGAACGAACGTCCGCCCCATTGCGCGGAGTTGTAGTTCCAGATGTTCCAGACCGCCTGCTGCGCGTAGTTGGACCAGCGGGTACGCTGGCTGGCGGTGATCATCGCCGAGCAGGTCTGCAGGGTCATCGCCAGGTCGGCGATCCTTGGGCCGACTTCCAGGTAGGAGTCCCCCGCGATAGCGGGTCGACCACCGCCGGCGATCGCCGCTTCGGCTTCGGCTACCTGTTGTTCCACCATCCGCACCGCCAGCGTGCAGTATTTGGCTTCAGGCGACAGCTGGTACATCATCGCCGCTTCAATGGCGGCGAAGTCGTAGCCTGGGCTGCCATTTACCGCGCTGTCCACCCAGCTCTTGAAGCGCGTGTACGCTGCGGAATTGCGATCGACATACGGCAGCGTGGTGGGCAGCCGGACCAAGCGAGCCCGCGAAGAGTTCGCCGATACCATGCCGCCGCCGCTCGTGACGGGCGTGTAAGACGGAGAGGGAAGAGCGGCGGAGGGAGCAGTGCTGCTTCCCCCGCGGGCCGGGTTGCTGGGTTTTGCCGTGGAGCCAGTGCGGTTAGCCGGTGTGTTGCGGGCCGTGGCCGATGCGGCCACAGCCGCGCTGGTCCGCTTGCGCGTGATGACCCAATAGATGATCGGCTGCACGCGGGCGAGGTCTTCGTACCGTTCGGCGAGCCGCTGTGCCTGCTGCCAGGTCCGCATCGAGCGGAACTGCCAAGTATCGCCAAAAGCGCCGGCGGCGCTGGCAACAGTGATGGTGGCCAACGCCGCACTGCCGATCAGCAGGGCCGCCGATAGGCGCTTGACGCGTGCGTAGGCACGCGCAGTGACGGCCGTAGCCGGAATGGTCTTGCGCGACACGGTTTCTCTCCTGATAACGCCCTGCGCAGCAGGCGACAAACACGATAGTTGTCGTCCCGCCACGGCTCCCCCCAGGCCAGATACGCGCTTTTGGCGCCGGCATCATAACGTGAGGTTTTGGCGTTACCGGCCGGCCCAAATCTGGCCTGTTCAGCTTGTATCAGGGATGTTTCGCGGCCTTGGCTGGCTGGTCGTATCGTCACGGATGTGGGCTTTTGGCCCAAAATCTGATGCTTCATGGGCGCTGGCGCGGACAATCCATCGGAGCAGACGATCTACGCGCCTGCCGCGGGGCCCTACTTTCTTTGCTCGTGCAAAGAAAGTGACGCCCGCTGCAAGCGCGGAAGTCATCAACTCTTACGAAGCCACCCGCGCCAGCGCCAGAGCTCTACGCTGGAATGCTATGGATTGAAACGAAAGTTTTTAACTTTGATTACGTGGGAGTTGCAAGATCACTTTTCACTCAACTCAACGACATACCCACTATCGCCACCAGCGATATCAATCCGCCATCCCCGCCGAAACTCCTGCGCATCCACACTGCTCCAGTCATGGACGCTCAACGTCGCATTAGCCGGTTCCAATACCCGCACATGCAAACGGCCCGCGGTAGCCTCGCTGCCATTGATGACCGGCTTCACCGGCACATTGAGTTGGAACACCGCGCGCGTGCCCGCGCCCAGTTCGAAGCGGTCGGTCACCTTCAGCTTTCGCGAAGCGAAATCCAACTGGCGTTCCCAGTGTTTGAGCGCCGGATTGCCGCGATAGACCGGGGTCAGATCAGCAAGTGCAGTGAAGGCGCCATCGGCACCAGGTTCGAATTTCAATTGCGAACGCGACTGCGGGCTCTCGCACTGGTGAACGATGGTGTCGCCACGCGGCGCGGCGCACTGCGATGCGCTGGCATTGTTGCGTTCGAAGCGCACCACGTTGTGCACTTCGGTGCCTTGCTGGATGCCGCTATGACTCCAGATGTTCTCGGTGGCCACCAGCCAATCGCGGGCGAACAGCGTGAACGAGCCTTGATCCTGATGCGCATGGCTTTCGTTGTAGGGGCCGGCGACAAAAGAAATCCACATCGCGTCCTTGTCCCAGCCGGTGCGTGCAAACAAATGACCGGTGCCCTGCGCATAGTAGGAAAGCGCCGTCGGCGGCGCGCCGCCATCGCCCGCGGCCAGCAGGTCGTAGCGGCTGTTGAAGCCGCCGCTCATCTGCCGCACCGCGATGGAATCCAGCCACCACGATGACATGGCGAGCGCGGCCGGTTCTTGGGTCAACTGCCTGGCTTCCAGCACCAGGCGGCGGTGGTAGTCGTACAGTTCCGGCACCGAGTTGCGTGCCTGGTCGCCGATAGGTGCGAAGCGGTCCAGTGTCGGCACGGTGGCATGCGTCCAATAGGCGATGCTGTCGTGGGCATGCGAACTGGCGCCTGCCAGATCCTCGCCGGTGCTGTCACGCCACAGGCGATAGAGAGAGAACAGACGCATCTGCGCGGCGCCGTAGCCGGTGCCTTCCTGGCTGCCGCCACCCGGTAGCTTGGCGTAGTAAGCCTTCACAGCGGGCAGACGATGCTCGCGCAGATCCTTCAGCCAGGCATCGCTGCCACTGACCAGCGCCCAATACATCGTCGCTTCCAGGAAGCTGTAATAGTAGTTGTTGCCCGGATTGTCGACCGACCAGCCGGTCCAGGGATGCGGTCGCCCGCCCCATTGGGCGGAGCCGTGGTGCCAGACATTCCACACAGCCTGTTCCGCGTATGCCGACCAGCGCTTGCGCTGTTCCGCGGTGACGTCACCGGCGCAACTGTGCAGAGTCAGGGCCAGATCGGCGATGTGCGGGCCGACTTCCAGATACGAGTCGCCCGAGATCGGCGGCCGTCCGCCGCCGGCAATGGCCGCTTCGGCTTCGGAGACCTGCGCTTCCACCATCCGCACCGCCAGTTCGCAGTACTTCTTTCCACCGGACATCAGATGCATCAATGCTGCATCGCTGGCGGAAAATGCATATCCCGGGCTGCCAGCGGCTGCTGCATCCACAAAAGAGCGGAAGCGGCCGTAAGCGGGGGATTTCTTGTCGACGTAGAAAAGGTTGATCTTGAGGCGGTCGCCGGCTGGCGATGGCGCAGCCGCTGCAGTAGCAGATTGCGCAGGCTGATCGGGCGATTCGGCGGCAGGCGCCGGCGTCTGCTGCGCAGGCGGATCGGCTATCGCCGCCGTGTCTTCAGGGAGGGCCTCGCTGCATTGGGCCATTGCAGCGGCCAGCAAAGCGAGCAGTAAAAGGAACGCACTGGGCCAGCCGTGAGTAAGCGCACGCGAAGGGCGGGAAGACTGGCGCATGGCGGAGCTCCTAAGATCTGTTAACACTGCCGAGCGCGGAGGTTTTCCTTCTCCCTCCGGGAGAAGGTGTCGCGCAGCGACGGATGAGGGAGTGGGTTATCCGCTTGTAAGAAGCTTGGATGGTGAGTCATTGCCATGCCCTCATCCGCCCTTCGGGCACCTTCTCCCGGAGGGAGAAGGAAGCCAAATCATCGATTGCCGTATGTCACGTTCAAATACACGATGTTCTGCGAAACGTCTTCGCCTACCACGCTGCTGTCGCGTTTGTAGCGCTCCCACTGCAGGCCCACGCTCCAATGCCTGACCCAGCTGTAGCGCAGCGTGGCGCCGATGCGCAGCGTGTCTTCGTCGCGGTTCAATGATGTGTAGGTGCGTCTCTCATCGGCGGCGTACAGGCCCAGCCGCAACGTACGGCGCACCAGCCAGCTGAAGTCCGCACTCGCACCGTGGCTGTCCTGGTCGAACTCGTCAGACTCGATGTAATCGCGTTCCTGCACGAACGGCGCGACCGAAAACTGTATGCGCGTGCCGGTATAGGCATAGCCCAGATCCAGGCTGCGGACTTCATACGGCGATGCGTTGACCACGGCGTCTCCGGTCAGCACGTTTTCCGGCAGCGTCGCGTCCGCGTCGATGCCGCTCAAGGCATCGACCGCGGTGTCGGAGAACTCGCTTGACGCGGCCAGGGTGAAGCTGCTGCTGGCAGTGGGATTCCACGTGGCATCGGCACGTATCAGCGGCTCGGAGCGGGTGCCGCTTCCACCCTGTCGATAACTGATGCGCGAGTAGCCCAGGTCGGCGCCGAGTTCGAAATGCGCCAGCGTGCGGACATAGCGCGCGTAGAGATCGTAGCGATCGTAGTCACGGGCAACGATGTCGTCATCGAAGTCCACGCGCTGCCCTTGCACGTTGAAGGTCACGCTGCTGGTGGGCGTTAGTTCCCTGATTATTCGCAGTGCGGCCGCCAGGCGTTGCGAGTTGAACTCGTCGGTGACCTCGGCATCGCTGTTGACGTAGCGCAGTTCCGCCTGACCATGCAGCGAAGGCGACCAGGCGAGCAGCAGCGTGGGGCCTGCCGAGAACACATTCACCTGTTGGCGATTGCCAGGGGCATCCGGTGCCAGCGCATCCACCGGCTGCACCGACAAGCTATCCTCGACGCTGAAGAACAAGCGCTGCGGTATCGCGATCCAGTTGAGCCGGCCCGCCAGCGTGCCGTCTACGGTGTCGCGGAATATGTCGTCCTCGTAGTCGCGGTACTCCACGCGTCCGTCGACGTTGGCCTGCAGCGAAGAGGTGCTTTCGGTGATGGTGAATCCCAATCCCCCGCGCAGGTAGCGTTGATCGATAGGGTCGGTGGTGCTCAGAGCGACGTTATCGTTCTGCTCAATGCCCGCATCGATGGTGTAGTCCACCCGCGCCGCGGACGCCGTACCGGAAACGCCGGCCAGTGTGGCGGCGGTCACGACCGAGGCGTGTACATATTTCCAACGCATGCGCCTGCTCCTTTGTTCTTGTCTAGAGCGTGATCCGGCTTTTGCTCTGAAAGGCAAGAGCAAATCCCCCTTAATCCCCCCTTTTCAAAGGGGGAGGTAGAGCGATGCTTTTTACCGCTCACCGCTCACCGCTCACCGCTCACCGCTCACCACTCACCACTCACCACTCACCACTCACCACTCACCACTCACCACTCACCACTCACCACTCACGGGAGGTGATTGAAAACCACACCCGCCAGTTTTTCGGACGGGAAAGTCGCGGTGGCTTTCTCGATGTTTTCCGCTGTGGTCATGCCATAGCCAGCCACCAGCACCACCAGGTCGGCCAACTCAGACAGGATGCGGGCATCCGGCGAGCCGAGCACCGATGGGCTGTCCAGGATCAGATAGCGGTCCGGATAACGGCTGCGCAGCGAATCGACCATGGCGCGCATGCGGAACGAACTGAACGACTCGCCGCTGGTTTCGCGCTGGCTTCCACTGGGAATCAGCCGCAGGCGCGGAATACCGGTGCGGTAAATGACCTTGCCGGCATCCAGCGTGTTGTCGCCCAGATAATCCATCAAACCGCCTTGTGCGGCATCCACATGCAAGGCCGCGTGCTGCGAAGGGTGCAGCGCATCGCAGTCGACCAGCAGCGAGGTCTTGGTGTCGTCGAAGGCGAAGGCGGTGGCCAGGTTGCGGGCGACGAAGCTGCCGCCGCAGCCATGGCTGACCGGCGCGACCAGGGTAACGAAGTTGCGTTCGCCACCCAGCGCGAGCAATCGCGTGCGTAGTTCGCGGAAGGCGTCGGCTTGTACGCGCACCGAGTCATTGCGATGGATCAGGCGTCGGCCTTCCAATTCCACCGGGCTAAGCGCTTTCGGTTCGTCCAGCAATGCCAGGGAACGCGCCGTGTCGGCGCGATTCGGCAGGCCATGCGTACGGTCGTTTTCCTGATTCACGAGCAATTCCAGATTGTTTGGTCGATTCATGGCGACGGTCTCACGCGTTGATCTGCTTGAGCCCAAAGACCAAGCCATAGGCGAGGAAGACAACGACCACCATGCCGACACTCATCGCCGTACGCATGTACTGCTGCCGTTTGTCGCGAGGGGTGTGGTAGGTGGGGATCACGGTCAGCAGCGGAAGGTCGGCGACCTTTTTCAGTTGCAGAGGTGAGCGAATGCGGGGATCGAAGCGCGCACGCAGGAACACCAGGCCCAATGGCAAACCGATGGCAACGAACAAGCCGGCCACTGCGAAGTGCATGAAGCGCAGGCCGGTGGGACGCAGCGGCATGGTCGCAGGATCCTGCACACGCAACGTCAGGCCACGCTCTTCGCGGTCCAGTTCCATCGACACGCGTGCGTTCTCGCGGCGGCGCAGCAGATCCTGGTAGATATCGCGGTTGACCTCGTAGTCGCGGGTCAGCTCGGCCAACGCGCTTTCGGATTCGGCGATACGGCCGCTGCGGTTGAGTTCTTCGTTCAACATCGACTCGGCGATGCTCATCCGCGACTGGGTGGCGGCCAGTTCGCGGCGGGCTTGTGCCTGTTGACTGCGCAGTTCCTGATAGAGCGGATTGAGCTGGGTATCATCGAAAGGACTGCTGCTTTGCGGCGCTTGTGCACGGCGTTCCTGCTCATTGCGCATGGACTGCTGCAGGTCCGCCATCTGGTGACGGATGCGGACCACGTCGGGATGCTGTTCGGTGTAGTTCAGCAACAGGCGGTCCATCTGGCTTTGCAGTTCCAGTATCTGCGCGCGATACAGGCTTTCGCGTGTCTGCACGGCAGTCACTGAGGATTCGCCGGACAACTGCGAGGTGATGGCGCTTTCGCGCGAGCGCTGTTCCAGCAGGGCCATGCGGGTCTGCTCGACCTGCGTGCGCAACGAACTGATGCGGGTGTTGACGTCGGTCACACTGCCGGGCTGGGCGTCGGCATTCCTGGCGCGGTAGTCGCGCAGGTTGTTTTCGGCTTCCAGCAATTTGTTGTGGTAGTCGGTGACCCGGCTGTTGATGAACTCGTAGGCCTCGCGACTTTCGCGCTCTTTGGCGGCCAGGCTTTCCTTGATGAACATCTCGCTCAGACGCTGGGTCACGTCATAGGTGCGCTTGGCGTCGTTGTCGCGATAGGTGATCTGGACCAGATTGGGACGCGGGCTGTTGATGGTGATGCGGCTTTTCAGGTCCTCGATCAGACGGTCCTGCTTGACCGGCGAGGGGTTGTCCTCCAACCAGCCGCCGGTCTTCAGCGCATCTTCCAATACCCGGCGGCTGTAGATCACCTGGCGTGCCATGCCGGCACGGTCGGTGACGCCGGTAGCCACGGCGCGGCCTTCCAGCAGCGGCTGGATGATGTCGCTTTCCTGCGCCAGGATGGTGGTCGCCGCGGTGTAGTTCTTGGGCAGCAGCAGCAAGCCGACGATCAGTGTCAGCAACGCGACAGCCGCGAATACCGTTGCCAGCGTCAGCCGATTCCGCCGTGCCTCGATCAGCAGGATCGGCATCAGTTCGCTGGGTGTCAGTGCGTGTGTCGTGGCTTGCGGCGCCGCGGCCAGGCGACGAGGGCCCGGAAGTGCATTTTGGCTCATCAGAAAGTACGCTCTGGCACGGTGATGACATCGCCCGGTGAAACCGTGTAGTTGGTGCTCAGGTCGCCGCGGTTGAGAATGCGGTCCAAGCGGATCGCATAAGCCTGCGTGGCTTCGCTGGTCTTGCGATGCAGGTTGGAACGATCAGACGCGGCGAACTCGGTGATGCCGCCGGCTGCCAGTACGGCGTCGAGCACGGTCATGCCGGGGCGATAGGGCAACGACACCGGCTGGCGCACCGCGCCGGTCACACGCACACGCGACAGGTATTCATGACTGCGCAGGTCGGTCAGGATCACCGACACTTGCGGGTCGCGCACATAAGCAGCGAGTTTCTGCTGGATGTCCGCGGCGACTTCCGGCGGCGTGCGGCCGCCTGCGGCGACGTCGCCCACCAGCGGAACGGAAATCATGCCGTCAGGACGTACCGGCACCGTGATGCCGAGCTCGGGATTGCGCCATACGGCGACCTGCACGATATCGTCCACGCCGATGCGGTAGGCGTCGGTAGCCATTGTGTTTTGTGCGAGCGGCGGTGCTTCGCTGCTGCCAGTGGAGGCGCAGCCGCCGAGGGTCAGCGAAAGACCCAGGGCCAAGAGGCCGGTGAAGATGAGTCTCATCAATTTTTCCCCGTGTTGGATTACCCAGAAGAACGCGGATAACGCGTCGATCCGGCCAATCGGATTGCGGGTGGGGAAGTTTGAGAGTAATCAGGAGCGAACGCGGGATCTTTCCTTCTCCCTCTGGGAGAAGGTAGCGCGCAGCGACGGATGAGGGAATGAAGTGTCCGCTTGTAACGAACTTGGCTAGTGGGTCACTGCCATTCCCTCATCCGCCCTCCGGGCACCTTCTCCCGGAGGGAGAAGGGAAAAGCACGCCCTCCCGGAGGGAGAAGGAAAGCGGTTAAACCGAATAAAACTCCCGATACCACTCAACAAAGCGTTTCACACCCGTCTCGATAGGCGTGGATGGTGAGTAGCCGGTGTCGCGGCTCAACGCCTCGACATCGGCGTACGTGTCGGGCACATCGCCAGGCTGCAGCGGCAGCAGTCGCCGTTCGGCCTTGCGGCCCAGGCAGTCTTCCAATACTTCGATATAGCGCAGCAGTTCCACCGGCTGATGGTTGCCGATGTTGTATAGGCGATACGGCGCAGTGGAACTGGCCGGGGTGGGCTGCATGGGGTTGTACAGCGGGTCGGGCCCGGGCACGCGGTCCAGCGTGCGGATGATGCCTTCGACGATGTCGTCGATGTAGGTGAAGTCGCGGGTGTGCTGCCCGTTGTTGAAGACGTCGATCGGTTCGCCCGCGAGGATCTTGCGGGTGAACAGGAACAGCGCCATGTCCGGCCGGCCCCAGGGACCGTAGACGGTGAAGAAGCGCAGGCCGGTGGTGGGCAGGCCGAACAGATGGCTGTAGGTATGCGCCATCAGTTCGTTGGTCTTCTTGGTCGCCGCATACATGCTGACCGGGTGGTCCACGCTGTCTTCGACCGAAAACGGCAGCTTGCGGTTGGCGCCATAGACCGAGCTGGACGACGCGTAGACCAGGTGCTCGATACCGCGGTGACGGCAGGCTTCCAGGATGTTCAGGAAGCCGACGATGTTGCTGTCGATATAGGCGCGCGGGTTTTCCAGCGAGTAGCGCACGCCGGCCTGTGCCGCCAGATTGACCACGCGCTCCGGCGCGAACTTGTCGAAAGCGGCCGTCAGTGCCTCGTTGTCTTCCAGTGAGCCTTGGACGAAACCGAAACGATCGTGCGGCAGTAGCTTGGCCAGGCGGGCTTCTTTCAACCGCGGATCGTAGTAGGCGTTCATGTTGTCGAAGCCGAAAACATCATCGCCGCGGGCCAGCAGGCGCTCGCTCAGGCGTGAGCCGATGAAGCCGGCGGCGCCGGTAACCAGTACGCGCATTCTCGATCTCTTTGTTGGGGCGGGGAAACCAGGTTTTACAGGCAATCGTCGACGCAATCGCGCGGCAATACGCGCTTGACGTCGAACACCACTGCGCCGGGCTTGCCGAGGGCACGGATGCCGTCCGCTCCGATGGCGATGAACTCGCGGTGGGATACCGCCAGGATCACCGCATCGTACTTGCCCAGTTCGGGCTCAGCGACCAGGTCAAGGCCGTATTCGTCCTTGGCTTCCTTGGCGCTGACCCAGGGGTCGTGGATATGCACGTTGGCATTATAGCTACGCAGTTCGGCGACGATGTCGACGACGCGTGTATTGCGCAGGTCGGGGCAGTTTTCCTTGAACGCCAAGCCCATGATCAGCACGTTGGAGCCCGGCGTCTGCAGGTTGCGTTGGGCCATCAGCTTGGCGACGCGCCGCGCCACGTGGCTGCCCATGCCGTCGTTGATGCGGCGTCCGGCCAGGATCACGTCCGGGTGGTAGCCGATCTGCTGGGCCTTGTGAGTCAGGTAGTACGGGTCCACGCCAATGCAATGGCCGCCGACCAGGCCGGGGCGGAATGGCAGGAAGTTCCATTTGGTGCCAGCGGCTTCCAGCACCTCATGGGTGTCGATGCCCAAGCGGTGGAAGATCAGCGCCAGCTCGTTGATCAGCGCGATGTTGACGTCGCGTTGGGTGTTTTCGATCACCTTGGCCGCTTCTGCAACACGGATGCTGGAGGTCTTGTGGGTGCCGGCGGTGATGATGGCGCCGTACAGACTGTCGACGAAATTCGCTGCTTCGGCGGTCGAGCCCGAAGTGACCTTCAAGATGGTTTCCAGGCGGTGCTGCTTGTCGCCCGGGTTGATCCGCTCAGGGCTGTAGCCGGCGTAGAAATCCTGGTTGAAGGTGAGGCCTGATTCGCGTTCGACGATCGGTACGCAGACTTCCTCGGTGGCGCCGGGGTAGACGGTGGATTCGTAGATGGCGACGCCGCCCTTGGCGATGGCGCGGCCGACCGTGCGGCTGGCTGATTCGAGTGGGCGCAGATCCGGCCGCTTGTATTCGTCGATAGGCGTGGGCACGGTGACGATGAAGACATTGCAGCCGGCCAGCGCCGTGGGATCGTCGCTGAAGCTCAGTTGCGCGGAATCGCGCAATTCTTCTTCCGATACCTCAAGGGTATGGTCATGGCCGTTGCGCAGTTCGCCCACGCGTTTGCTGTTGATGTCGAAGCCCAGCGTAGGGAAGCGGCGGCCAAACGCGGTAGCCAAAGGCAGGCCGACGTAACCCAGGCCTATGACGGCAATCTTGACCTGGTCGAGCGTGGGCAGTGGAGCTTTCATCAAGGTATCGGTCCGGATGGAAGGGAAAGGTGTCCGCAGCGGAGTCTAGCGGATGCATGCGCCTGCCTTGGCCGGGCACGCAATCTGCTGCGGGATTACGCCGACTAACGCTTAAAGCGTGCGACAGAGGACACCTTCCCCTTTTGTAAAGGGGGATGACCCGCCATTCGGCGATTGAAAACCATTTGAGGGGGATTTGCTTTTTGCTCTTTAAAGCAACAGCAACAGCAAATCCCCCGTAGCCCTTTAAAAATGGGGCAAAAGCCGGAGGCTTTACCCGCTCCACTCACTATGTGGCCTGTGCGCCCGCCTTCTGGCGTTTCCTCTAACGACACGCCGGCGTCGCCGGTTTCTCGGGGAACAATGGAATGCGGATCCTGCTTTGCGGCGGCGCCGGCTATATCGGCTGCCACACGTATACGGTACTGGTAGAACGCGGCCATCAGGTCGTCATCGCCGACAACTTCGCCAACAGTTCGCCACAGGTACTGGCGCGGCTGGAACAAGTGACGGGCAAGCCCGTGCCGTTTCACCCGCTGGACATGCGCGACAGACCGGGTGTGGATGCATTTTTCGCGCGGCAGACGTTCGACGCGGTGGTGCATTTCGCGGCATTGAAGGCAGTGGGTGAATCCTGCGAGCGCCCTCTGGATTATTTCGAAAACAACATTTCCGGCACCATCTATCTGTTGCAGGCCATGCGTGCCGCAGGCGTGCCGCGATTGGTGTTCAGCTCCTCGGCGACTGTCTATGGCGAGCCGGAATCCGTACCGGTGCGCGAAGACGCGCCCCTGCGGGTAACCAATCCGTATGGACGTACCAAGTTGGTCATGGAGGAATTGATCGGCGATGTATGCAGGGCCGACCCGCACTTCCGCGCCGCCAACCTGCGTTACTTCAATCCCGTGGGCGCGCATGCGTCCGGTTTGCTGGGCGAAGATCCGTCCGATACTCCCAGCAACCTGATGCCGTACATCTGCCAGGTGGCGGTAGGCCGGCGCGAGAAACTACGCATCTTCGGCGGCGACTACCCCACGCCGGACGGCACCGGCGTACGCGACTACATCCACGTGATGGACCTCGCCCGAGCCCATGCCGATGCACTCGATTATCTGGTCAATGAAGACCGCAACCTCACCGTCAACCTCGGCACCGGTCGCGGCATCAGCGTGATGGAGTTGGTGCACGCCTTCGCCAAGGCATCCAGTCGCGAGGTTCCCTACGAAATCGTCGACCGCCGCCCTGGCGATGCCGCCGAAGTCTATGCCGACCCCGCTTTGGCCCAGCGCTTATTGGGCTGGCGCGCGGAACTGGATGTCGACGCCATGTGCCGCGACGCCTGGCGCTGGCAATCGATGAATCCCTATGGATACGCGGCGGGCAGAGTGGAAGAAGACCGGGTGGAAGAGGCTGTTTCGTTGGTTTAGAGGACCACCAGCAAAGTTCTGCTTTTCCAACCGCGGTTAGCGATCTTTCATTAGTGGGAGCGATGGCTTTCAACAGCCGAATGGCTGGTCAAGCCGCGACGCTTTCCCGGCAGCCTTGCGGTCGCGACTCACGTCGCTCCCACACGTCAGGATTTTCCGATTTGTAGGATGCGGTAAGCCAAAAGCGCACCGCATCGTTCGTGTCTTTCAGGTGAAGGGTTGCCTTCCCGCTCCGGATCTTCGCGACCGATGCGGTTCGCTTTGCTCACCGCATCCTACGTTGGCTGTTTCTCGCAACGCCGCATCGTTGCACGCTAAGAACGTTCACGGCAACCGTGACGTGTTATGCCAACAAGCCATCAACAACCGCCTGCGGCTGCTTCATCCAGCTGAAATGATCCGCCCGCACACCCAACGCATCTCTTCCCAATGCATGCGTATGCGCAGCGGACAGCGGCATCTTGTCCAGCAGCGCCTGCAGTGAACTCCGCGGCGCCAGCCAGTCGTCGTCGAACATGACGCAGGAAATATGCGCGACGATGTTCGATAGGGCTTTTTCCAGATCGATCTCCATTTCGGCGGCGGCGTAGCGGCCGCTCAAACCTACACGTGCCCAGTCGCGGATCAGGCCGCGCGCTTCTTCGCCGCCGAAACCGAGTTTTCGGCCAGGCAGGGCGCCGCGGCGGTCCGCCAGCCAAGGGGCGAATTGATAGAAGAAGGGCAGGCCGTAGCGTATTGGCGCGGGAAAGCTGCGCCAGTATGGCGTGCCGCTGGCGATCAGCCATAACTGTTCAAAGTCGTGTGGGAATAGGCCTAGATAACAGGCAGCCAGCTGCCCGCCCAGGCTGTGGCCGCCGATAATGCGCGCGCCGATCGGCACGTGTTCACGCACCGTTGCGTGGCTGATCGGCAGGTCTTGCATCAGCAGTTGTTGATAGCTCCAATCGTTGTGTCGATTGGGCCGCAGATTGCTGGTGCCGTTGCCGCGCCATTCGTGCACGAATACCGCCACGCCGCGTTCGGCCAGCACTTCAGCGAACGGCAGGTAATGCTTTGCCGCTACCCCCAATGCCGGCAACCACAACAGCGAGGCGTGCGGGTGTGGCGGGACGCGCGCGTGTAGTACGAAACTGTGGTTGTCCTGGGTGGATAACCCATATTCCAAAGCGTCGAAGCTCATGAGGTTGGCGCGGCTCCGAAATGATCGAGGATGACGATGTCGCTGCGGCCGGGGCGATAGCCGCGTTGCAGGGCGACATGCACATAGTCGGAAGCCGCGAAGCAAGCGTCCTTCAACGCGAGTCCGCGGCACAGATTGGCGGCGATGGCCGAAGCCAGCGTGCAGCCGGTACCGTGCGCTTCCAGTTGCAGCCGCGGGTGGGCGATCTCGCTGACGCTTTCGGCAGCGGCGTACAGATCTGTTACATCGCCGTCATCTTGCAGATGGCCGCCTTTCAGGAATACGGCGTTCGCACCGAGCGCACGCAGATCGATGGCGGCCGCGCGCATCTCCGCGCGGTCAACGATGCGGCGGCCGAGCAGTAGCTCGGCCTCGGGTAGATTGGGAGTGATGACGCTCGCCAACGGTAGCAAGCGTGTGCGCATGGCGTGCAGGGCGCTGTCTTCCAGCAGTTTGGCGCCGCTGGTAGACACCATGACCGGGTCCAGGACCACGAAGGCTGGTTGACGGCTTTCCAACGTGGCTGCGACTACTTCGATGACCTCGGCGTTCGCCAGCATGCCCAGTTTCACCGCGGCGATGTCGAAATCGTCGAAGCAGGCATCCAGCTGCGCGCGCAGGAAGTCCATCGGCGGCACGTTGACCGCGGTAACACCGCGCGTATGTTGCGCGGTCAATGCGGCGATCACCGAGAGACCATGCACACGATGAGCAGCGAAGGTCTTCAAGTCAGCCTGGATGCCGGCGCCGCCGCCGGAATCGGAGCCGGCGATGGTCAAAGCGCTGCGTGTGGGAGAGTGGGCGTCCATCAATGTCCTTTTGCGAGCCACAGCTGCCGCTGCCGGTACAGCGTGTACGCGATACCGGTGACGCCTGTCAGCGTGGCAGGAATGTAGAGCGTGCGATAGCCGAGAAACGAAAACAACCAGGCGCCGGTGATGCCGCCCAGCAGAAAGGCGCAGATCACCAACAGGCACAGAGCGACGCGCCGCCGGGGTATCTGCATGCCGCGAAGGGCATGGCCAGCAGCGATGCCGATGTCGGTGAAAAGTCCGGTGAGGTGGCTGGTGCGGATCAGTGATCCGCTATAGGTAGAGGCCATTGCGTTTTGCAGGCCGCACGCGGCGGCGGCAAGCAAGGCGCCGGCGATGTGCCCGCTTTCGAATAGCGGTACGGCCGATGCCAACAACCCGGCTTCTATCGCCAGTACAACGCCATAGCGGCGGCCCAGCTGCAGCGTGCTGTCCTGGATGATCAGGCCGCTGACGGTGGCGCCCATGAAAAAAGACAGCGCGACGCCGACCAGATGCCAGCTGGCGCGCGTGTCGCCTTGCGTGATGGCGGCACCCAGCAGTGACGTGGTGCCGGTGAGATGGGTGACGGCCTGGTGTTCAAAACCCAGGAAGCCCACCACGTTGACCATGCCGGCGATGCAGGCAAGCGAGCCCGCGCCTATCCAGACCCAACGGGGAAGTTGGATGCCCATTCGGGGATGTCGCCTCGAGTGTTGCGGTGTTTGAGGAGTCTAAGGGAGGAGGCGTTGCTTTTGTTCTCGTAGAACGGAGCTTGCTCCGCTGCTCTTGCGGGGAGATGCACGGATAGGAGCAGCGGGGCAAGTTCCGCTCTACGAAAAACTTGCTCCGCTGTTGTTCTTTTATTTCCTTAAGAGCAAAAAGCAAATCCCCCTCAAATGCTTTTCAACCGCCGAATGGCGGGTCATCCCCCTTTTTGCAAAGGGGGAGGCGAAGCAGAAGCTTTTCCCAACTCACGCGTCTTAAAGCACCTCGGACGCGTAATCCGCCAAACGCGAGCGTTCGCCGCGGCGTAGGGTGATGTGGGCGCTGTGGGCCCAATTCTTGAAGCGGTCGACGGCGTAGGTCAGGCCCGAGGTGGTTTCGGTGAGGTAGGGCGTGTCGATCTGTTCCACGTTGCCCAGGCAGACGATCTTGGTGCCGGGGCCGGCGCGGGTGATCAGGGTCTTCATCTGCTTGGGCGTGAGGTTCTGCGCCTCGTCCAAAATCAGATAACGGCTGAGAAAGGTGCGGCCGCGCATGAAGTTCATCGAGCGGATCTTGATGCGGCTGGCCAACAAGTCGTTAGTGGCCGCGCGGCCCCAGGCGCCGCCTTCCTGGTTGTGCGTCAGCACTTCCAGGTTGTCGGTCAGTGCGCCCATCCACGGCGTCATCTTTTCCTCTTCGGTGCCGGGTAGAAAGCCGATGTCTTCGCCGACACTCACTGTGGCGCGGGTCATGATGATTTCGCGGTAGCGCTGCTGGTCCATCGTCTGTGCCAAGCCCGCAGCCAAGGCGAGCAAGGTCTTGCCGGTGCCGGCGGTGCCCAGCAGGCTGACGAAATCGATCTCCGGGTCCATCAGCGCATTGAGTGCGAAATTCTGTTCCCGGTTGCGCGCGGCGATGCCCCACACGGCGTGCTGGCCGCTGCGGAAGTCGTCGACCAGGGTCAGGGTGGCGCGGCGGTCGGGACTGATGCGTACCACCCGCAGTTCCACTTCGTCTTCGCCGGGCAGGTACAGGAACTGGTTGGGGTACCAATCCTCGTCCTTGGTCATGGTCACTTCGTAGCTGGTGCGGCCCTTGTCGCTCCAACTGCGCAGATCCGCGTTGTGCGAGTGCCAGAAGTCTTCCGACAGCTCGGTGGCGCCGGTGTAGAGCAGACTGAAATCATCCAGCGCGCGGTCGTTCTCGTAATCCTCGGCGGTCAGTCCGCTGATGGCGGCCTTGATACGCAGGTTGATGTCCTTGGACACCAGGATGACCGGGATCTCCGGGTTTTCATCGCGCAGTTCCAGCACCGAAGCCAGGATCTTGTTGTCTGGCGCCACAGTGCCGAAGGTGCGGCCGGGATCCGCCGGACGTGTCTGGAAATACAGCTTGCCGATCTGGTTGCGGTTGAGCTGCAAGCCTTGTGGATGGGTGAGGACGATCCCGGCCTGGATGTGCTCGGCACCGGCGCCTTCAATCAGTTCATCGAGGAAGCGGCTGACCTGGCGTGCGTTGCGGCTGACTTCGGACGTGCCTTTCTTGGCGTTGTCCAGTTCCTCGATCACCTGCATGGGCAGGAAGACGTCGTGCTCCTCGAATTTGAATAGCGCGGTGGGGTCGTGCATCAGCACGTTGGTGTCCATCACATAGATGCGCTTGCTTCGGGTCATCAGCGGGCAGTCCTAGGGTGCTGGGTGGGAAAAGAGGATTGACGGTGAGGTTTTGTAGAGCGGAGGCAAAGCAGCGGAGCAAGCTCCGCTCTACCAGAGCGTGGAGCAACGCGGCGAAGTCGCGAACGGCCGCAAGCCACCGCGACCCGCGGAGCGGGGCAGTGGGTGGGTAGGTAAACCGGGGGCATCACTTGATCTGGGCCGCCTTCAGGGCTTCCAGCACGGCTTGGGCATGGCCGGGGACTTTCACGCCGCGCCATTCCTGCGCGATGCGGCCATCGGGCGAAATCAGAAAGGTGCTGCGGACGATGCCCAACACCTTACGCCCGTACATGTTCTTTTCGTGAATGACGTCGAAAGCCTTGCACAGCTTTTCATCGGCGTCGCTGACCAGCGGGAACGTGAAGCCCTGCTTGGCGCAGAAGTTGTCGTGCGATTTGACTGAGTCGCGAGATACGCCCAGGACGCTGGCGCCCAGCTTCTTGAATTTGGGCAGCAGTGCGTTGAAATCGAGGCCTTCGGTGGTGCAGCCGGGCGTGCTGTCCTTGGGATAGAAGTACAGCACCAGCCACTGGCCGGAATAGTCGGCGAGCTTGGCGGTGTCGCCGCCCGACAGAGATAGCGGCAGATTAAGCGTGGTCTTGGGTAAAGCCTTCGCGCCGGTTGGCATCAGAATTTCATCGGGTCCATGATCGCGTCCAGGTTCAGATGGTCGCAGAATTCGAGGAAATCGTCGCGTAGCGCGGCGATGTGCATATTGGCCGGCACACCGATGGTTACCTGCGCGGAGAACATTTCAGCGCCGGTCTGCATGGCCCGGTAGCGGGTGCTCTGCAGGTTTTCGATGGTGATGCCCTGGCGGTCGAAGAAATCGGCCAGTTGGAACAGGATGCCGGGCTTGTCGGCCGCCACCACTTCCACGATGTACGGCAGCAGGTTGGACTGAACCACTTTTGGCCCAGTGCGGTACCAGACCAGCTTGAAACCTTCTTCGCGCTCCAGCCGGGTCAGCATGGCTTCCAGCTTGGCGACCGCATCCCATGAACCGGTGGCCAGGGCGGTAACCGACACGTCCCGCCCCACGGTGGACAGGCGCGCGTCGACCAGGTTGCACCCGCTGTCGGCGATACGGCGCGTCACCGACAACAGCGGCGACTCCGGATGCGTCGTATAGGCGTTGATCAGGAGGTGGTTTTCGGTCGGCGAGGGCCGGGGCGTGGAATCGGTCAAAGGGGCTTCCGGCAGTGCTGCTAGTCTGAATGGCGGCCGGGCGACCGCCCGACGCTGAGTGCAGCATACTTGCCCGCGCTTTCGCGCCGCAAGTAACATGCGGCCGTCACGGTTGTTCCGAGCCTCCGCCCCGACACGTGTTCGAGCACAGGTTCGAGCAGAACGAAAAAATTTCCAGAGAGCCCTCATCTTGCATCTTTCCGGCAGCATCACCGCACTGGCCACGCCGTTTACGGCGGCTGGCGCTCTCGACCTGGACGCTTGGCGCCGTTTGCTGCAACAGCAGTCCCAGGGCGGCACGCAAGGCATCGTCGTGGCAGGTTCCACCGGCGAAGCCGCGGCACTGTCGGATGAGGAATTCGACACGGTGCTGCGTATCGCGGTCGAAACCGTCGCCGGGCGTATGACGATATTGGCTGGTACAGGCCAGATGAACACCGCCAAGACCATCGCGCAGACTCGCCGCGCGGCCGCCGGGGGCGCTGAGCTGGCGCTGGTCGTTACACCGCCGTATGTTCGTCCCACCCAGGCGGGGCTGATCGCGCATTACCAAGCCGTCGCCGAGCAAGGTGGACTGCCGGTGGTGCTGTACAACGTGCCCGGCCGCACCGGCTGCGACCTGCTACCGGAGACGGTGGCCGAACTGGCGTCGCATCCGAACATTGTCGGTATCAAGGAAGCGCGCTCCGAACCCGAACGCATGGCCGCGCTGCTGGCATTGCGTAGCGACGCTTTCGCCGTGTTGAGCGGTGACGATCCGACTGCTTGCCGCGCCATGCTGGCTGGCGCTGATGGTTTGATTTCGGTCGGTTCCAACGCCTTGCCCGGCGCATTCCGCAGGCTCTGCGATCTGGCCCGTCGGGGCGACCGCGCCGCCGCCGAAAGCTGGGATGCGCAATTGCAGGAGTTCTACGGCTTCCTCGGCGTCGAATCCAACCCCATTCCCGTCAAGGCGCTGCTGCAGCGCTTCGGCATCGGCGAAGGCTTGCGCCTGCCGCTGTTGCCGTTGTCGGAACCCCACCGCGCCACCGCCGATCGCCTCGCCGCGATGGCGATGACGCTGGAACAATCCAGCCGCGAAACCATCGCGGCCTGAACTTTAGGAGCTCACCATGCGTTTCTCGTCTTCCCTTTCGCGCTCGCTTGCCCTTGCGCTGTTGGCCGTCTCCGTTGCCGGCCTTTCCGGCTGCAAGTGGTTCAAGAAAGGCGCCAAGGGCGATTACGCCCTCAGCCCGGAAACCCGTCCCTTGGAAGTGCCGCCGGATCTCAACCTGCCCAGCACCTCAGGTGCCATGCAGATACCGTCGGCGGGCGGGCAGGCGGCTGCGCCAAGCGCCAGCTCCTCTGCTACCGCCGCGCCGGCGTCCGGCGGGTTTAATGTCGCCGGCTCGCGCGATGAAGTCTTCGCCAAGGTCGGCGATGCGCTAGGCGGCATCGAAGGCGTCAACATTGCCAGCCGCGCGCAGCTGCTGGGTACGTATGACGTTGCCTATGAAGGTTCGAACTTCCTGGTGCGTGTCGTTGGTGTCGAAGCCGGTGCTTATGTCTCGGCGGTAGATCCCCGCGGTCTGCCGGCTACCGGGGAAGCACCGACGAAGTTGATGGCGGCGTTGAAGGCTAAGCTGGGCGGTTGAGGCTTTACCCCTTTCGCCGAAAAAAGGGCGCCAATGGCGCCCTTTTTTTATTCGATTGTTTGGAATTCGATCTCTGTGGGAGCGACGTGAGTCGCGACCGGAAACATCAACCTCGCGACTCACGTCGCTCCCACAGGGTATGTGATCGGCCCGTTCTGTTGCTTTGCCCTTTCTTCGTGACGGATTGGCGAGCAGCCGAGCAAGCTCGGCTCTACGAAAGGCCAGCTGCTCAGCGTTCCAGCAGCGACAGCTTGTCCGGTTTGCCTTCCCACTCCTTGGCATCGGGTAATGGCTCTTTGCGGGTGGTGATGACCGGCCAGGCTTTCGACAGCTCGGCGTTTAACTGCACATAGCCTTCCTGTCCCGCGGGTACGTCGTCTTCCGGGTAGATCGCATTGATCGGGCATTCCGGTTCGCAGAGGGTGCAATCGATGCATTCGTCCGGATCGATCACCAGGAAATTGGGGCCTTCGTGGAAGCAATCCACCGGGCACACTTCCACGCAGTCGGTGTATTTGCATTTGATGCAGTTTTCGGTGACGACGAAGGGCATTGAGGTATCGATTCGATCCGCGGTAACCCTGCAAGTTTAATGCATCTATATCGCATGGCCCCACAACTCAATGCGCCGGGTGCCTGCTTGCGTCGGAGACGCCTCTCAACAGCCGAATGACGGATCAAGCCGAGGGCTTCTCGATCCTGGTGTAGAACGTGGGCGCCGGAATGTCGTAGCGGCAGCAGCGCCAGCGGCGATATTCATCCGGTTGGCTCCGAGCGAACCGAGGTAGTGACAAGAATTTCGCCGACGCGGCGTTATGGTCGGTCAGGGTGGTGCTGGCGTAGGAGAAAGCGTTGGAATGCCGCGTGCTACCGGGCCTTGAACTACTGCGTTGGGCCTTGTCTGGCCTGTGCATTTGTCTCGTGTTCCGATCTATTGTCGGCATAAAACCAATATTTAATACAAAAATAGGACAATCCATTGACGCCTGACGGTCTTATCGTCACGGCGGGCCAGCCTCATCCTTGCGCAACTTCCTCCACTAAAGACGAGTTCGCCATGATTACTCTTCGTCCCGCCAACGAACGCGGCCATGCCGACCACGGTTGGCTGGATTCCTGGCACAGCTTCTCCTTCTCCGACTATCGCGACGATCACCACGTGCACTGGGGGCCGTTGCGTGTGATCAACGAAGATCGTGTGGCGGCAGGTCGCGGTTTTGGCGAGCACGGCCACCGCGACATGGAGATCATCAGCTATGTCCTGGAAGGTGCGCTGGGCCATAAGGACTCGATGGGCAACAGTTCCAGCATCGTGCCTGGCGACGTGCAACGCATGAGTGCCGGCACTGGCGTGCAGCATTCGGAGTACAACTACAGCGACGCAGGGACCACCCATTTCCTGCAGATATGGATCATTCCCAATCGCACTGGTGTGGCGCCTTCATACGAGGAAAAGCGTTTTTCGGCGGAAGAGAAGCAGGGACGCCTGCGGCTGGTGGTCAGTCCGGACGGTAGCGATGGTTCCGTCAGCATCCATCAGGATGCGCGGATGTACGCCGGGTTGTTTGATGAGGACGAAAATGCCGAACTGGACTTGGCTGAGGGTCGGCTGGGCTATGTGCATGTGGCGCGCGGCGAGGTGTCGGTGAACGGACATGCCCTTTCAGCGGGCGATGCCTTGCTGTTGGAAGACGAATCGCTGATCAGTATCGCAGGCGGCCGCAGCGCGGAAGTGCTGGTGTTCGATCTGCCACGGCATTGAGCGGCCGAAGATTTCCGGTTGGCGCGTTACTGTGTTGGCAGCCATCGGCCTCAATGAAACAGCCCTTGTAGGAGCGGCGTCTCGCCGCGAGCTCTTCCTGCCAGGCTGCGATAGAAGCGAAGAGCTCGCGGCGAGACGCCGCTCCTACAACAGCGAGGAAGAGCCAGCGAGGAAGGTAATGACGCGAGATCGTCAGCCGCTCAGGCAGGCCGTTACTGGCGCCTGCCGAGGTTTGAATTGCTGCCAACTACCGGAAATGGCGCTCCCTAGGGGGCTCGAACCCCTGTTTTAGCCTTGAGAGGGCCACGTCCTAACCACTAGACGAAGGGAGCGTTTGGGTGATGCTCGGCAGACGCATTAGTATATGCGGCGGCCACGGCCTCGGGCAATCGCCCGTTATAGTGGCCGGCCCTGTCTTCGTCCTTTCGGAATCGCCATCATTACCTCGCAAGCCGCTCTGCGAATCATTCCCCGCGATCAGCACACGATTTCGCGCAAGGACATCAGTCCCAACGCGTTGCGCGTGCTCTACCGCCTGCGCGATGCGGGCTTCACCGGTTACCTGGTGGGTGGAGCGGTACGCGATCTGCTGGTGGGCGGGCACCCCAAGGACTTTGACGTAGCCACGGACGCCACCCCGGAGCAGGTCAAGCAACTGTTTCGTAATTGCCGGCTGATCGGCCGCCGCTTCCGGTTGGCGCATGTAGTGTTCGGCCGGGAGATCATCGAGGTCGCCACCTTCCGCGCCAACATCGATGATGGCAGCGGCGATCGCGAGATGGACAACGGCCGATTGGTCCGCGACAACGTATTCGGCAGCATCGAAGACGATGCCGTGCGCCGTGACTTCACCGCCAATGCGCTGTATTACGCCATCGAGGACTTCTCGGTTCGCGACTACGTCGGCGGCTTCGAGGACGTACAGGCGCGCACGCTCAAGTTGATCGGCGACCCTGAAGAGCGCTATCGAGAAGATCCTGTGCGCATGCTGCGCGGTGTGCGGCTGGCGGCCAAGTTGAATTTCGAAATCGAGGCGGGCACCGCCGAACCGATCGCGCGGTTGGCCCCGCTGCTGGGCTCGGCCGCACCTGCGCGTTTGTTCGAAGAAATACTCAAGCTGTTTCTTTCCGGGCATGCGGTCGCCAGTTTCGAAGGCCTGGAGCGATTCGGGCTGGTGCAGGCGCTGTTGCCGGAGACGGCGGCGGCGCTGGCGTCCAACCGCAGCGGCGCCCTGCGCCGGATGCTGTTGGAAGGGCTGCAGGGCACCGACCGGCGGGTGGCCAACGACGAACCCGTATCGCCCGCTTTCCTGTTCGCCCTGTTGTTGTGGCCGGCTTATTGCCGCGCGTTGATGGCGCTGCAGGCGCAAGGCGTGCATGCCGAAGAAGCACAGCGGCGCGCCGCTGACCGCGTAACGCTGCACCAAGTGACCACCGTCGCTTTGCCGCGCCGGTTTTCGCTGCCGATGCAGGAAATCTGGCTGCTACAGACGCGCTTCGCCAATCGCCAGCGCAAACGGGTGATGCGCTTGCTTTCGCACCCGCGTTTCCGCGCGGCCTACGATTTCCTGGTGCTGCGCTTGGCGGCCTCCAGCGAGCATGCCGACGACGTCGCCTTCTGGCGTGAGGCGCAAACCCAGTCCAGCGAAGAGCTATCCGCCACGTTGGGCGTCGCCGTTCCCGGGGACAGCTATACCGACGAGGACGCGCCGCCTTCCAAGCGCCGCCGTCGCCGTCGCCGTCGCAGCAGCGTTTCCGCTCCGCCGGAATGAGCGGCAGCAAGGTGGTGGCCTTCGTCGGCCTGGGTGCGAATCTGGGTGATGCCGCGCTGACCTTGCGGCAGGCCATCGACGCAATGGGCCGTCTGCCCAGAAGCAAGCTGATGCAGGCGTCGCGGCTTTACCGTACCCCGGCCTGGGGCGTCGAAGATCAGCCCGATTTCATTAACGCCGTGGCGAAGCTGGAGACCCAATTGGCAGCTCACGAGCTGCTGGAGGCACTTCTGGCGACCGAGCGCGAGTTCGGTCGCGACCGGCTGGACGCCACTCGCTGGGGGCCACGCACGCTGGACCTGGATCTGCTGTTGTATGCGGATGAGGTGATCGACCAACCCGGGTTGCATGTGCCGCATCCGCATCTGCACCAGCGGGCATTCGCCCTGGTGCCATTGCTGGAAATCGCGCCGGAGGCCCGTATTCCGGGTTACGGCCCTGCGCGGGACGCTGTGTCCGAGTTGGATCTGTCGAATATCCAACCGTTATGCGTGGATAATGAAACGCTATGAGTACTCACACCGACAGCAAACCCTGGACCGTTCCCGCTTTAGCCGACGCCAAGCGCGACAAGCGCAAGCTGGTGATGCTGACCGCCTACGACAACAGTTTCGCCCGCGTGCTGGACGCCAACGGCGTGGATCTGGTGCTGGTGGGCGATTCCCTGGGCATGGTGGTGCAGGGGCATGATTCGACCTTGCCGGTGAATGTGGAAGACATCATCTATCACACCGCCGCGGTGGCGCGTGGTTTGCAGCGCGCTCTGCTGATCTCGGACCTGCCGTTCCAATCCGATGCCACGCCGGAACGCGCGCTGGATGCTTCCATCGCACTGCTGCAAGCGGGTGCGGAGATGGTCAAGCTGGAAGGCGCCGGCCATAAGCTGGACGTCATCCGGTTTCTGGTGGAGCGCGATATTCCGGTGTGCGCGCACTTGGGGTTGACGCCGCAATCGGTGCTCAAGTTTGGTGGCTATAAAGTGCAGGGCCGCGACGAAGTTGCCGCGGCAAGACTGCGCGCCGATGCGCAAGCTGTGGCGGAAGCCGGCGCCGCAATGCTGGTGCTGGAATGCGTGCCTTCTTCGGTGGCATCGTCGATCACCGCCGCTATTGGGATTCCCACCATCGGTATTGGCGCCGGCCCCGGTTGCGACGGGCAGGTGCTGGTGCTGCACGATTTCCTCGGCCTGGATACCGGCCATCGGCGGCCCAAGTTCGTCAAGGATTTCCTGGCCGACGGCGGTTCGGTCGCCGGCGCGGTGCGCGCTTTTGCCGACGCGGTGCGCAGCGGCGCATTTCCCGACGCCGACCATTCGTACTGACCGCGCAGCCGCGCCCTGAAAGCGGAACAAGAGCACCGATGATCGAAACCATCACCGAACTGGAGGCGCTGCGCGCCCGCGTCAATGGCTGGAAGCGCGAGGGTCTGAGGGTCGGTTTCGTGCCCACCATGGGCAATCTGCACACCGGCCACTACTCGCTGGTGATGCTGGCGCGGCAGTACAGCGACCGCGTGGTGTCCAGTGTGTTCGTCAATCCCACGCAGTTCGGGCCCAGCGAAGATTTCACCCGTTATCCGCGCACCCCGGAAGCCGACACCACCGGGCTGGAAGGCGCCGGTTGCGACGTGCTGTGGCTGCCCACGGTGGAATCGATGTATCCCTTCGGCGTCGAGCTGGCTGCCAAGGTGCATGTGCCGGGCGTCAGCAGCCTGCTGGAAGGCGCGCACCGACCGGGCCACTTCGATGGCGTCTGCACGGTCGTCACCCGTTTGTTCAATCAGGTGCAGCCGGATGTGGCGGCGTTCGGGAAGAAGGACTTCCAACAACTGGCGGTGATTCGCCAGATGGTCCGCGATCTGGCGTTTCCGATCGAAATCCTGGCCGGCAGCATCGTCCGCGAAAGCGACGGCCTGGCGATGAGCTCGCGCAATCAGTACTTATCTGCGGAAGAGCGCCCGCGCGCCGCGGAGATCCGCAAGACGTTGCTGGCAATGCGCGATGGCATTGCCGCCGGCCAGCCGCGCCTGGACGTGGAAACCGCCGCCGCTCGCCGGCTTTCCGAGGTCGGTTTTGCGGTGGATTACACCGTCGTGCGCCGCCCTGATCTGAGCGAGCCTCAGGATGGGGAGCAAACCCCGCGAGTGGCGTTGATTGCGGCCCGTTTGGGCAAGACGCGGCTGATCGACAATCTGGAGTGGTGATTGGGACAGGCTTTTCCTTCTCCCTCCGGGAGAAGAGCCTGCCCTCGCGAAGGCGGGGATGGCGCGCAGCGACGGATGAGGGAATGAGGTGTCCGCTTGCAGTAAATGCCGATGGCGAGTCATTGCCATTCACCCATCCGTCCTCCGGGCACCTTGTCCCGGAGGGAGAAGGGAAAAACCTCCGCATCAGTGACCACGGAGATTTGCTGTTGCTTCTAAGAGCAAAGCAAATCCCCTCAATCCCCCTTTACAAGGGGAGGCAAAGCCAGAGCCTTTCCCGTTTCCCGTTTCCCGTTTCCCGTTTCCCGTTTCCCAATTCCCAATTCCCAATTCGCCGCTCACCACCACGCTGCTAGACTCTTACCTCACCTGAAAATGCCATTTCCCATGCAAATCAGCCTGCTCAAAACCAAGATTCATCGCGCCACCGTCACCCACGCCGAACTGAACTATGAAGGTTCCATCGCCATCGATGGCCTGTTGCTGGACGCCAGCGGCATCCGCGAGTTCGAACAGGTGCATATCTGGGATGTGACCAACGGCGCGCGCTTCTCCACTTACGCCATCCGTGCCGATGAAGGCAGCGGCATCGTTTCGCTCAACGGCGGTGCAGCGCGGCATGTGCAGATCGGTGATCTCATCATCATCGCTGCGTTTGCCGGCATGAGTGAGGAAGAAGCGGCGCGTTTCCAGCCCAAGCTGATCTACGTGGATGGGCAGAACAAGATCACCCACACCAACCATTCCATTCCCAAGCAGGCCGCATGAACACGAAGCCGGGTTTCGATGTATTGCAGTCCCATGCGGAGCGCCTTCGCGGCGCTAGCCTGCCGGCGCTGCTGAAGCAGGACCCGGCCCGTGCGCACGACTTCGCATTGCGTGCAGGTCCGCTATACGTCAATTTCGCAAGACAGTTCTACGACCGCGAGGCGCTGAATACGCTGCTGACGATGGGCGAAGCGCGCGATCTGCCTACCGCGTTCCGCCGCCTGTTCGACGGCGAGAAGGTCAACGTCACGGAAGGTCGCGCAGCCCTGCACACCGCATTGCGCGGCAATCATTCCGATTCGGCGGTAGCGCGCGCGGCTTTCGCTTCGGCCACTGAGGTCCGCGGTCGCATGGCGACGTTGATCGCCGAGCTGCAGGCCAGCAACATCACTGACATCGTCAGCGTTGGCATCGGCGGCTCCGATCTAGGCCCGCGTCTAGTGGCCGATGCGCTGCGCGATCCGGCGTCGGGCCGTTTCCGCGTGCATTTCCTGTCCAACGTCGACGGCGCCGCCGCGCAGCGCGTGCTGGCACCGCTGGACCCTGCGCGCACCGCGGCCATTCTGATTTCCAAGACCTTCGGAACCCAGGAAACCCTGCTCAATGGCGGCATCCTGCGCGATTGGCTGGGTGGCAGCGAACGTCTATACGCCGTCAGCGCCAATCCCGAACGTGCGGCGAGCGCGTTCGACATCGCAGCTGAGCGCGTGCTGCCGATGTGGGATTGGGTGGGTGGACGCTATTCGTTGTGGTCGGCCGTCGGTTTGCCGATCGCGTTGGCGATCGGCTTCGACCGCTTTGAGGGACTGCTGGCTGGCGCCTCTGACTTCGATGCCCATGCGTTGAAATCGCCGCTTGCCGAGAATATCGCGGTGCGTCACGCGCTGACCGCCGTGTGGAACCGCAATGCGCTGGGTCACGCGGCGCAGGGCGTGATGAGCTATGACCAACGCTTGGCGTTATTACCGGCTTATCTGCAGCAACTGGTAATGGAAAGCCTGGGTAAGCGAGTGCGCTTGGATGGCAGTCCGGTCACGGTCGACACCGTGCCGGTTTGGTGGGGTGGCGCGGGTACCGATGTACAGCACAGTTTCTTCCAGGCATTGCATCAGGGCACTGGGATCGTGCCGCTGGATTTCGTGGGTACCGTAAGCAACGACGATTCATACGCGGAAAACCACCTGGCGTTGATGTCCAATCTGCTGGCGCAGAGCGAAGCGCTGGCTAATGGTCAGGCCAACGATGACCCGCACCGCAGCTATCCGGGTGGCCGTCCCAGCACAATGATCTTGCTTGACGCACTGACTCCGCAATCGCTGGGCGCGCTGATCGCGATGTATGAGCACAGCGTCTACGCGCAGTCGGTGCTGTGGGGCATCAACGCGTTCGATCAGTTTGGTGTCGAATTGGGTAAGGAGTTGGCGAGCGGTCTGTTGCCGGCGTTGAAGGGTGAGGCCGAGCCGGGCGATCCGGTCACACGTGCGTTGCTGTCGGAGATCAATGCACGCTCGCGTTAACCACACGCAGGGCGGAGCTTGTGCTTGTACTCCCTTGAGGGCTCCGCTACTTCTATTTTTTTGTTTGTTATGTGCAGATCGAAGAGCAGCCGAGCAAGCTCGGCTCTACGACAGGCCACGAATCAAGTCTTGTGGGAGCGACGTAAGTCGCGACGTTGATGTTTCCGGTCGCGACTCACGTCGCTCCCACAAGGACGCGATTCTGCGCGGCCCTGGTTCTACGCTTGATGCTGCGTCAACGCCCAAGCCACATGCTCCCGCACCAGGGGTGATGGATCATCCCGACGTGAAGCAAGTGCGGTCAATACCGACGGCGTAGCAGGGGCATTACCTAACGCCACAGCGATATTGCGCAACCAGCGTTCGTAACCGCTGCGGCGGATCGCCGAGCCTTCGGTGCGATGAAGGAATTCCTCTTCCGTCCAAGCGAACAGCTGCGGCAGCGTAGCGGTGTCCAGGTCGTTGCGCGCACGGAAATCGGGCTCGTCAGTGCGCTTGGCGAACTTGTTCCAAGGGCACACCAACTGGCAATCATCACAACCAAAAATACGGTTGCCGATAGCGGGCCGTAGCTCCTCCGGAATCGCACCTTCGTGTTCGATGGTCAGATAGGAAATGCAGCGGCGCGCATCCAGTCGATACGGCGCGGTGATCGCCTGGGTAGGGCAGATATCTATACAGCGGGTGCAGGTGCCGCAATGCGCACTAGCGGGTGGATCGATTGGCAACGGTAGATCGACATAGATCTCACCCAGGAAGAACCAGGAGCCACCATCCTTGTCGATCAAGCATGTGTGCTTGCCGATCCAGCCCAGCCCCGCATTGCGTGCCAGCGCACGTTCCAGCACGGGCGCCGAATCGACGAAAACGCGGTGGCCAAAGGGTCCCACTTCCGCTTGGATGCGCTCTGCCAGCTTCTGCAAGCGTTGCCGCATCAGCTTGTGATAATCGCGACCCAGTGCATAACGCGCGACATAGGCGCGTTCGCCTTCGTGCAATGTATTCCAGGCATCATCGCTATCGTTGCGGCCATAGTCCAAGCCAACCGAAATCACCCGCAATGTGCCGGGGATCAGTTCGTCCGGCCGGGCGCGCTTGTCGCCGTGGCGTGCCATCCATTCCATCGAGCCGTACAACCCCTGTGCCAGCCAATCGCGCAGGTGGTGTTCGTCTTCGGCCAATTCGATGCCGGTGATGCCGCAGCGCTGGAAGCCCAACTCGCGCGCGAGCGTCCGCACACGCTGGGCGAGAGCGGCGGGGTCGGGCGTGCGGGCAGGCAGCGAAGACATGTGGGAAGTATAGAAGCCAGCGGATAAACCCTGGCCGATGGGTGTGGGTGGTCGGTAAAATATCGGGCTTTTGCCCCCTTTTAGAAGGGGGCTACGGGGGATTTGCTGTTGCTTCTAAAGAGCAAAAAGCAAATCCCCCTCAATTCCCCTTTTAACAAGGGGGAGGCAAACGCGGAGCCTTCCCTGCTCACCGCTTCCCCATTCCCCATTCCCCATTCCCGCTAGAATCAGCACCATGTCCGGCACCTTTCCTTTGTACGGTACCCCTGCCGCGCGGCAGCTGGATTCATGCGCTACGGAGCTGTTGGGGGGCGATGGCTATACCTTGATGCAGCGTGCCGGACTGGCCGCCTGGCAATACCTGTTGCTGCACTGGCCACACGCGCAATCCATAGTGGTGGTCTGCGGACCGGGCAACAATGGCGGCGATGGCTATGTGCTGGCGTGGTTGGCGCGCCGCTCGGGTCGCACCGTGCAGGTGGTACACCTGCCTTCACATTCTCCCCGCAGCGAACTGGCTCAGCGCGCTTGTACAGAATATGTTGCGGCGGGCGGGCAAGTGGAACTGTTCCGAGCAGCGCTGCCGCCGGCCGATATAGTCGTCGACGGATTATTCGGGATCGGTTTTGCGCGCGCGCCGGATGCGGAATCGTTGGCGCTGATTGGGGCGATCAACGCGCAGGCAGTGCCGGTATTTTCGTTGGACGTTCCCAGCGGTGTCGATGCGGCTACCGGTGCGGTGCCGGGTGTCGCCGTTATCGCCAATCGGACATTGCAGTTCATCGCACGGCACGTGGGTCTGTATACCGGCGAAGCATTGGAATACACCGGCGCATTGGATATGGATGCGTTGGACGTGCCGCCCGCCAGCTTCGACCATGTAACGGCTTTCGCAAGTTTGCTGAGCGCCGATGCGCTGGCAGTGTGGTTGCTGCCACGCCGGCGCAATACCCATAAGGGCGAATCCGGACGCGTGCTTTGCATCGGAGGGGATCATGGCAGCGGCGGTGCGATCCTGCTTTGCGCGGAAGCAGCGTTGCGTAGCGGCGCCGGCTTGCTGAGCGTGGCGACCCGCGAAGCGCACGTTGCGCCGCTGCTTGCCCGCAGGCCGGAAGCGATGGCGCGTGCTGTGGAATCTGATCAGGACCTGCAGCCTTTACTGGAGCGCACCGACTGCATCGCGCTCGGTCCAGGATTGGGGCAGAGCGAATGGTCGCGCGCGGTCTTCCGTTTAGCGATGGACGCAGGCAAGCCACTGGTGATCGATGCCGATGGCTTGAATCTGCTAGCCGCCGCGCCCCGTCTTTTGCACGACGCCGTTCTGACCCCGCATCCAGGCGAAGCCGCGCGCTTGCTCGGAACTGATACCGCGGACGTGCAACGCGATCGCTTTACTGCCGCGCAGGCCATTGCCGATCGCTTCGGCGCCGCAGTGGTGCTGAAAGGTGCGGGAACGATAGTCGCGGCGCCGGAGCATATGCCGCGCGTGATCGATGCTGGCAACCCCGGCATGGCGGTGGGCGGCATGGGCGATGTATTGACCGGTGTGATTGCAGCTTTGCGCGGGCAAGGCCTGAATGCATTCGATGCGGCCAGCGCGGGCGCGCTGCTGCATTCGCTGGCCGGCGATGAGGCGGCTTGGGATGGGCAGCGCGGTTTACTGCCTTCCGATCTGATGCCGCATCTACGACGGTTGGCGAACCCGTAACAACCTGTTCAAAGTCTTGCTGCGCTTGCCATCTGGCGCGCGCGCAGCGCTCGCAATGCTCACGCATTCCTCATACAAGTTCTAGAATCGCGGCATGCGGATTCTTCTTTCTGATAGCGAAGCAACAGAGGCGCTGGGACGTGCGCTCGCGGCCACGCGGCCTGCGCAGGCCGTGGTGCATCTGCAAGGCGACCTGGGTGCGGGCAAGTCCACGTTGGCGCGCGCGATGCTGCGGGCGTTGGGCGTACAGGGCGCCATCCGCAGCCCCACTTACACCTTGGTAGAGCGCTACCCGCTGGAGCAGGGCGAAGCGTGGCACCTGGATCTTTACCGTATTGGCGACGCGGGTGAACTGGAATTCCTGGGGCTGGACGACGCCGTGGCGACGCTATGGCTGGTGGAATGGCCTGAGCGCGGTAGCGGCGGGATGCCTCCAGCCGATCTGCGAATCGAACTGGCGGTGGAGGCTTTGGGCCGGTCGGCGGTGCTGATCGCATTGTCGGAAGAAGGCTCCCGTTGGCTGGAGGTATTGGCGGATAACAGGCAGTTGCCGGGACCATCTGCCGCTGTCATGTAGGAACATCCGGCAGGTTACGGATTATTAAGGGAAAAATTCTTGCATTCCCAGCCGGATGGTGATTGAATCCGGCGCATGCGCATGGGGAATCCCACAACCCGTAGTTTCTGGCCGGCAGCAGCGATCCTTCTGTTGGCGGGGGTATCGGCCGGCGCCGGCGTTTTGCCGGCCTGGGCGGGTGAGGTGAGTGCGGTTCGTGTCAGTCACGGCGCCACGGGTACCCGCGCGGAAATCCAGCTACGGGGCAAGGGCGAATACAAGACGCTGTCGCTGGCAGGCCCTGATCGCTTGGTGGTTGATCTGCCCGCATCCAGCGCGGTGAAGGGACTCGCGCTACCAGCCGGAACCGGCATCATCAAATCCGTGCGTACCGGCCAACCGGCACCCGGCACCTTGCGCATCGTGTTTGATCTGGCTTCCCCGACGGTGCCGCTGAAACCGCGTATGGAGCCTGGCGACACCGGCGCACGACTAGTGATCGAATGGCCTGGCGATGGTCCGGCAACGAGCGCAACGGCGGCATCCAAACCCGCGACGCCTGCTTCGACCGCAGCTATCTCGCCTACTTCCCCGCAAACGACTTCGCCGGCACCGGTGGATCCGCAGGCTGAGGCGGCACGCGCTACCGCGGCCCTGAGCGCGCAGGTGGTCAAGGAGATGGCGCAGAACGCTCCGGCACCGCCGTCTTCATCGCCATCGCCCAGCCAACCATCGCCGCAAGCCATCCTCAATGGACAAGCGACCGCGAATCCGCCACCCGCACCAACCAGTGCTGCGTCCGCGCCTACTTACACCATTGCGACTGGCAAGCCGGAGCCGATTGGCGCGAACGCGGCTCTCAGCCAGGCTCAGACCACTGAACCAAGCGCTACCGTGCCCACCAAGCCGGCATCGGAAGTCCCGATGCAAACCGGCATGCGGCCACTGGTGATCGCCATTGACGCCGGACATGGCGGGCAGGACCCCGGCGCCATCGGCCCATCCGGCCGCTACGAAAAGCATGCCGTGCTGGCGATCTCCAAGGAGTTGGCGCGGCAGATCAACGCCACGCCGGGCATGCGCGCCTATCTGATCCGCGACAACGACGTGTATGTGGAACGGCCGCAGCGCGCGCGCAAGGCCAGGACGGCCAAAGCCGACATGTTCGTTTCCATCCATGCCGACGCCGCAGAGAACCGCTCCGCCGGCGGTTCGTCGGTTTATGTACTTTCAACGCGTGGTGCGTCCTCTCAGCATGCCCGTTGGCTGGCGGACCGGGAAAACGCTTCGGATCTTGTGGGCGGTGTGCGCTTGACCAAGGACACGCTGTCCAACGTCTTGTTGGATTTGGCGCAGAGCGGCCATATGAAGGCCTCGCAGGATGCCGCCGGCCACGTGCTGGATGGCCTCAAGCGTGTAGGCAAGACCCACAAGCCGCAAATCGAGTTCGCCAATTTCGAAGTGCTCCGCAATTCGGATATGCCGGCGATGTTGGTGGAGACCGGTTTCATCTCCAATCCCGACGAAGAAAAGCGCCTGTTCGATGCCGGTCATCAGCGAAAAGTCGCCGCCGCAGTGCTGAACGGCATTCAGTCCTATTTCACCAAGCAGCCACCGCCAGGCACGCTGTTCGCCGCGCGGGCACAGGCAGAAACAGAAGCCAAGTCGCGCAATGTCGCGGCCGGCGGCACGGCAGGCGCACCATAAGCGTTAATAGGCCTGAGCTCGGCTATCATCACAGCTGATTCCCGACGACGGCGCTAACGCGTCGCCCGAACGTGCCGATCCGCCCACCGTCCCAACATTCCCGCTTCGCAATCACCGCTGGCATAGGCAAGCCTATGCGCTCGCTGCGCCTCGGCGTGCGTAAAAAGGTGCGCCATCCCGTCAACGGCGAGGCTGTCAGCGTTGCCCGTGCTCACGGCGAGGCATTCATATGAGCATCCGTCAGCTTCCCGATACCCTGATCAATCAGATCGCCGCTGGCGAAGTCGTCGAACGTCCGGCTTCCGTTGTCAAGGAATTGGTCGAGAACGCTCTGGATGCCGGTGCTCGCCGGATCGATATCGATTTGGAAGAAGGCGGCGTGCGGCTGATCCGCATCCGCGACGATGGCGGCGGCATTGCGCCGGAAGAACTGCCGCTGGCCATATCGCGCCATGCCACCAGCAAGATCGCATCGCTGGACGACCTGGAATCGGTGGCCACACTGGGCTTCCGCGGTGAGGCATTGCCTTCCATCGCATCGGTCAGCCGTTTCATGCTGTCCTCGCGCCGGGCCAGCGATGAACATGGTGCGGCCCTGCAGGTGGAAGGAGGAAAAGTGAGTGACGTGGTTCCCAAGCCACATGCGATCGGCACCACTGTGGAAGTGCGCGAGCTTTTCTACAACGTGCCGGCGCGGCGCAAGTTTCTGCGCGCCGAGCGCACCGAGTTAGGCCATATCGAAGAGTGGTTGCGCTCACTCGCGCTGGCGCGTCCGGATATCGAGCTGCGCGTTTCCCATAATGGCAAGCCATCGCGGCGCTACAAGCCCGATGAATTGGAATCAGTAGCGCGTCTGAACGAAACGCTGGGCGAAGACTTTGCCCGTCAGGCGTTGCGCGTCGAGCACAGCGGCGCTGGTCTGCGCCTGCATGGCTGGATCGCGCAGCCCAGTTATTCGCGTGCCAGTGCGGATCAGCAATATGTGTACGTCAACGGCCGTTCGGTACGCGACCGCAACATCGCCCACGCGGTGAAGATGGCCTACCAGGATGTGCTGTTTCATGGCCGCCAACCTGCGTATGTACTGTTTCTGGAAATCGACCCCACCCGCGTCGACGTCAACGTGCATCCGGCCAAGCATGAAGTCCGCTTTCGTGACACGAGGCTGGTCCATGACTTCGTCTATCGCACGTTGCAGGATGCGCTGGCGGAAACACGCGCCGGTGCGGCGCCAGCGGTGATCTCGGCAGCCCTGCCGGCGGCCGGACATGCTTCGCCATCTTCCTGGATGCCTACGCAGCAATCGCCATTGGGACTGCGGATAGCCGAAGCGCCTGCCGCTTATACGGCCTTGTACGCCATGCCTTCCTCTGTACTTGACAGTTCAGCGGATGCGGCGACCGGAGCGCTGTCGTACAGGCCATCCATGCAGACAGCCGCGATGCCGGCAACGGACCCCGACGGTATCCCGCCGCTGGGTTTCGCTATCGCGCAGCTGCACGGCATCTACATTCTGGCTGAGAACGCCGACGGTTTGATTGTGGTGGACATGCACGCCGCCCACGAGCGCATCGGCTACGAAAAACTCAAATCCGCGCACGACGGCATCGGCCTGCGCTCGCAACCATTGCTGGTGCCGCTGAATATGGCCGTCGCCGAACGCGAGGCCGACGCAGCCGAACGCGAGGCGGAGACGCTGGCGGCACTCGGCTTCGACGTCACCCGCAGCGGTCCGCAATCCTTGAGCGTACGCAGCGTGCCCGCGCTGCTGGCGCAGGCCGATCCCGAAGCACTGCTGCGCGATGTGCTGACCGATCTGCGCGAACATGGCGAAAGCCTGCGCATCGCCGCCGCGCGCGATGAACTGCTGTCGACGATGGCCTGCCATGGTGCGGTGCGCGCGAACCGCCGGCTGACCGTTCCCGAGATGAATGCGTTACTGCGCGAGATGGAAATCACCGAGCGCTCTGGCCAATGCAATCATGGCCGCCCGACCTGGGCGCATTTTTCTGTTGCTGAAATTGACCGCTGGTTCCTGCGAGGACGATGACATGGGGTGTGGCAAGTGGCTGGGGACGATAGCGTTGTCGATGTTGCTGGCCGGGTGCGGCCAAGACGGACCGGCGCAAGGAACGGGGCAAGCAGGCGAAGCGGCATCCACGCCAAAAGCTGCCGATGCGCAGTTTCTGGCAGATAACGCCGCATGGCGCAAACAGCGCGAAGAAGAACTGCGGAAGCCGGACGGCTGGACCAGTCTGGTTGGCCTGCATTGGCTGGAGCTCAAAGCGCATTACATCGGCAGTGGCACCGGCAACGGTATCAAGCTGGCGGTCGGACCGGACAAGATGGGCATGTTGACCCGGCAGGGAGGCCGTATCTTCTTCACCCCGGAGCGCGGTGCGGCGCTGACGTTGAATGGCGAACCGTTGAAGGGCAGGGTGGAACTCCAAAGCGATCACGGTGAATTGCCCAGCGTGATCGGTTTCGATGAGGGCAAGGGCAGCCTGACGATAATCGAGCGCGGCGGCCGCCATGCGTTGCGGGTGAAGCACGCGGATGCGGAGACGCGCCTGAACTTCATCGGCCTGGATTACTGGCCGGTGGACCCGGCGTGGCAGATCGAAGGCCGCTTTGTTCCTCATCCGGCTGGCAAGACCATGGCGATTGGCGACATCATCGGCATTACCACCGAATTGCCCAATGCAGGCGTGGTGGAGTTCACCCGCGACGGCGCGACTTATCGCCTGGAAACCATCGGACAGCCAGGTGGTCCGCTGTTTATCGTATTGGCGGACGGCACCAGCGGCCACGGCAGTTATCCGGCAGGCCGGTTCCTGGATGTAGCGGCCCCGGTGGATGGCAAAGTGGTGCTGGACTTCAACCGCGCCTATAGCCCGCCTTGCGCCTTCACTCCTTATGCGACGTGTCCGCTGCCGCCGCCAGAAAATCGGTTGAACGTGGCCATCACCGCCGGCGAAAAAACCTACGCCAAGCCTATCGCCATTCAATGACAGGGATGTTCATGTTGAAACGACTGCTTTCCATCAAGCCGCTGCTGCTGGCTGCGCTGATCGCCACGACTTTCGCAGCGGGTGCCGATGCCGATTCACCCGCGCGGCCAGAAGCCAAAGCAACGCCGCCCGTGCCGCTGCTGTGGAAGGTATCCGATCAAGATAATGCGGTGTACCTGCTGGGTTCATTCCATCTGTTGCGGCCAAGCGACTATCCGTTGTCGGGCGACGTGAGCGCAGCATTCGAAGACGCGGAAGCGGTGGTGTTCGAGCTTTCGCCGGCAGAGATGGCGTCGTCCGCGCTGCCGACGCAGATGATGCAGGCGGCACTGCGCCAGGACGGCAAAAGCTTGCAAGACGATCTGGATGCCGCCACTTGGCAGAAGCTGCAGAACTACGCCAACCAAAACAACCTGCCGCTAGCCAACTTCGCAACCTTCGAACCGTGGTTCGTCGGTCTGTCCATCAGCATTCTGGAAATGACCAAGCAGGGCCTGGATCCGAAGCTCGGCTTGGATACCCACTTCATGGAGATCGCCAAGAAAGCCGGCAAGCCAACCGACGGCTTGGAACTGGCGGGCGATCAGATCCGCATGCTGGACGGCATGGATGCGGTTGAACAACGCCAGTTCATTGCTGAAGCCCTGGAGCAGGCGGAGAAGGGACCGGCCGAGATGGAAGCCCTGCATCGCGCTTGGCGCAACGGCGACGCCGACCTGCTGTGGAGCAAGATGGCTGGTGACATGAAGCGTGAGTATCCACGCCTTTATCAGCGCATCAACGTCGACCGCAATGACGCATGGCTGCCAAAGATCCAGCAGCGCCTGTCGCAATCCGATTCCGACGACACCCTGGTCGTCGTCGGCGCCCTGCATCTGCTGGGTAGCGATGGCGTGGTCGAAAAACTGCGCGGGAAAGGCTACAAGGTGGAGCGGGTTTGTTCTGTTTGTGAGAGCGAAATAAAGAGATGAAGCAGAACCGAGCCGATAAAATCGGTCTCTCTTTTCGCTCGGGCCCCACTGGGCGAAATGCACAGGCCGATAGAGCGGCGCCCTCATCCATGTGGCGGTTGTTTTACCACGCAAGGGTTCTATCGCAATGAATGAGCCCGTAGAGCTGTACGCACAGGCCATCGCAGCTCTCAATCGCGGCGAATGGCAGAAAGCTCAATCCTTGGCCATGGCCCTTTTGAAGCAGGCGCCTCATCACGCGGGAGTTCACTACGTGGCAGGGGCCGCCGCATTGCAACTGGGACAAATGCCTCTTGCCGCGGAACTTTCGCGGCGCGCGGTATCCCTTAATCCGAAACGTGCCGACTATGCAGCTCAACTGGCACGAGTACTTGCTGTTGGACGTTTCATCCGTGAAGCCGTTGAGATAGCGGACAAAGCGATGGCACTCGCGCCCGAGGATCCTCTCACTCTAGATACGTTGGGAGTCGTGTATACGCAGGCCAATGAACATGGAAAGGCCATCAAGGTCTTCGAGCGCGCGGCGGCGCTGATGCCAGATCGCGCCAGCTACCGTTTCAATCTGGCCACATCGTTGACCTTTTCTGGACGAATCGATGAGGCCGAACGCGAGCACCGGTCCTGCCTTCAGCTTGATCCAAAGTACTGGAAGGCATATCTCGCACTATCCCAGCTGCGTCGCCAGACCGAGTCCTCCAACCATGTGAGCTGGTTCGAATCCGTTCTGCCCTCCGCGGAGCACCACGCCGATGCCTTGATGTATCTGCACCTGGCGCTGGCCAAGGAGTACGAGGACTTGGGCCGTTACGAAACCGCTTTCGAGCATCTGACGAAAGGAAAATCAGCCAATCGTGCGAATCGGGGCTATTCGACGGAGCACGACGAAGTGTTATTCAAGGCGTTGGCCGGAACACCTGTTGCGCCGTTAGCCTCAGGAAGCCAGAGTCGCGAACCTATCTTCGTCATTGGCATGCCGCGGTCCGGCACTACTTTGGTTGAACGGATACTATCCAGCCATCCGCAAGTGCATTCGGCAGGCGAGTTGCAGAATTTCGGCGTGATGCTCAAGCGTGCAACGGTCAGCCGGACGCCACAGATGTTGGATCTGGATACCGTGGCGCGCGCGAAGGACATCGACTGGCGTCGCCTGGGCGATGCCTATGTGGCAAGTACGCGGCCAGGTACCGGGCATACCCCACATTTTGTGGACAAGCTGCCGCACAATTTTCTTTATGCCGGGTTTATCGCGTCGGCGCTGCCGAACGCAAAGATCATCTGCCTGCGGCGCAACCCTATGGATACGTGCTTGAGCAATTTCAGGCAGCTATTTGCCCAAACATCACCCTATTACGATTATTCGTTCGATCTGATGGATACCGGCCGCTACTACCTGCTGTTCGAGCAGCTTATGGCGCACTGGAAGCAAGTGATTCCCGGTCGGATATTGGAGATCGACTACGAAAGTATCGTGGAAGACCAGGAGGGAAGTACACGACGCCTGCTGGATTTCTGCGGCCTGCCTTGGGACGATGCATGCCTCCGCTTCCACGACAACCAGGCGCCTGTGGCGACCGCTAGCGCGGTCCAAGTCCGGGCACCCATGTACAGATCGGCGCTGCAACGGTGGAAGCGATATGAAAGTCAGCTGAGTGAATTGCGCGACTTACTTGAGAAGGCGGGAACAGCGATCTGATTCACACCATCCGGATGCAATCCACCGGGCAAGCCGGTACGCACAGTTCGCAGCCGGTGCATAGCGGTTCAATCACCACATGCATGTGCTTGGCGCCGCCGATGATGGCGTCGACGGGGCAGACTTGGATGCATTTGGTGCAGCCAATGCAGTCTGCTTCCACAATCACTGCAACTTCGGGCTCCTTGTGCACGCCGCGGCTGCGGTCGTAAGGCAAAGGCGAGACACCCAACACATTGGACAACAGCCGCGCGCCGTCATCGCCTCCCGGCGGGCAGCGATCAACCTGCGCTTCTCCCCGCGCCATGGCTTCGGCATAGGGGCGGCAGCCGTCGAAACCGCATTGGCCGCACTGGGTCTGCGGCAATAGGCGGTCAAGGCGTTCGGTCAGGTCGGTGTTGTCGGACATCGTCACTGAAGCGTACAGCGGTCTGGTTGCTGCGTGCTGGATATCGGCGCGTTGGGCATGTTCAAGCGATCCGCCGGCCGCGATACCAGCGTTGCTGGACGAGCGCGAGCATTCCGCGGTCCTCGCGGCTGTCGCCATAAGCGTAGGTCGCCTGATACTGCTGGATATCGTACCGGTCGCGTATCCGCCGCACCTTGTCTGCACCGCAGTCACCGTCACGATAGTGGCCGGTCAGTTGTCCGTTCTTGGCCTCCAGCGCATTGCAGATCACCGCCAAGCCGCGCTCGGCGCACCATGGCTGCAAGTAGACGTCTAACGAACCGGAAACCACCACCACCGTATGTCCTTGGGACTGGTGCCAACCGATGCGCCGCTCCATGTCCGGCCGCAACCATGCGGGAAGCTTCGCGCGCGCGAAAAGGGCGCCTGCTTCGCGAATATCGTCTTCGTTTCCGCCCTGGAAAGCGAATCGGGTGACTCGTGCCCGCAGCCGTTGGGCCGACACCAGGCCCATGCGATAGCCCGCCAGCATCGGGCCGATGTGCCAGCGTGCCCGGGCCAGTTGCTCCGGGCGGGCAATGTGGCGCAGGAAACGGCCGTAGGTATCCACCGTGGTGATGGTGTGATCGAAATCGAACAGGGCCAGGCTCATGGGTAACGACGCGATTCGCAGCTCAAAAACGGAGCGGGACTACGCGTTGTAGCAAGGGCCGCTCAGCGTACCGGCATACCTGGCTGCGCGCCGCTGTCGGCATCCAGCAGGGCCAGCGCGCCGCCATCGAAACCAGCCGACAGGATCATCCCTTCGCTGATGCCAAAGCGCATCTTGCGCGGCGCAAGATTGGCGATGAACACCACGCTGCGGCCCACCAGTTTTTCAGGTTCGTCATAGCTGGCACGGATGCCGGAAAAAATCTGCCGCTTGCCAAGTTCGCCAGCGTCCAACTCGAACCGCAGCAGCTTGTCCGAACCTTCGACGAACTCGCAGGCCAGGACTTTACCGATGCGCAGATCGAGCTTGGCGAAGTCGTCGATGCCGATGAAGTTGCTGGCACTATCCTTTGCAGGAGTCGTACCGGCATGCCGGTACGGGTCAGTCGCGATACCTTTTTCGGAGGACGGCTTGCTTGCGACTGGCTTCGCTTCTACTGTCGCTGTGACGGGGGCAAGGGTGTCTTTGGAAGCTTCGGTCATGGCATCAATCAGTTTGGTGTCGATACGGGTGAATAGCGGCGAATAAGATTTTATGTCGTGTGCAAGCATCGGAGCATCCAGGTCGCGCCAGGCGTAGACCGGTGCGGCAAGGAACTCCTCGGCTTGGGCAGCGGTGCGTGGCAGCACCGGTTTCAGTGCGGCAGCCAGTACACGGAACAAGTTCAAGCCTTGGGTGCAAACGGCCTGCAGTTCGGTGTCGGCGCCTTCCTGCTTGGCGATCACCCAAGGCTTCTTGTCGTCGATATAGCGATTGGCTTCATCAGCCAATGCCATGGTCTGGCGAATCGCGGAAGCCGGATCATTACGCTCGTAGGCTTCGCGGATCGGCGCCAAGGCTGCGACGAAGCGATCATAAGCAGCCGGATCGGGTAGAGCACCGGCTAATGTCCCGCCGAAACGTTTGTCGACGAAACCGGCGCAGCGGCTGGCCAGATTCACGAACTTGCCCACCAGGTCCGCATTCACGCGTGCAGTGAAATCGCCCAGGTTCAAGTCCAGATCGTCGACGCCACCCGAGGACTTTGCGGCGTAGTAATAGCGCAGCGCTTCAGGCTCCAGGCCCACATCCAGATAGGTGCGCGCCATAACGAACGTTCCGCGCGACTTCGACATCTTGGCGCCGTCCACCGTCAGGTAGCCGTTGACGTGCAGGCGGGTCGGCGCGCGAAAGCCCACGCCGTGCAGCACGGCAGGCCAGAACAGGCCATGGAAGTTGACGATGTCCTTGCCGATGAAATGGTGCAGCTCGGTTTGGGTGCCGGCCACCAGATGCGATTCGAAATCCAGGCCGTTGCGCTGGCACAGCGTCTTGAAGCTGCTCAGGTAACCGATAGGCGCATCCAGCCAGACATAGAAATACTTGCCGGGAGCGCTGGGAATCTCGAAGCCGAAATAAGGCGCATCGCGCGAGATATCCCACGCGCGCAAGCCGCCTTCCGCATCCAACCATTCCATCAATTTGGACTTGACGCCGGGCAGGGCGACATCGCCTTTCAGCCATTCACGCAGAAACGGCTGGAAGCCGCCTACTTCGAAGAAATAGTGCTCCGAATCGCGGATCTCGGGCGTGGCGCCGGACACTACCGACTTCGGCTCCTTCAGATCGGTCGGCGCATAGGTGGCGCCGCAGACCTCGCAGTTGTCGCCGTACTGGTCGGCCGATCCGCAGTTGGGGCAAATGCCCTTGATGTAGCGGTCGGGCAGGAACATGCCTTTGGCTGGGTCGTAAAACTGGGCCACGCTGCGCTTGGCGATGTGGCCGCCGGCTTCCAACTTGGCGTAGAAGGTTTCGGTCAGTTCGCGGTTGATGCGCGAATGGGTGGAGTCGTAGTGGTCGAAGTCCACGCCGAAAGCAGCGAAGTCGCGTTCGTGGCTGGCCTGGACGTTGGCAATGAAGGCCTCCGGCGTCACACCGGCCTTTTCCGCAGCCAGCATGATCGGTGTGCCGTGGGTGTCATCGGCGCAGACGAAATAGGCCGTATTCCCTGCCAGGCGTCGGGCCCGCACCCAGATATCGGCCTGGATGTAGCCGACCAGATGGCCAAGGTGCAGCGGGCCGTTGGCGTAGGGCAGGGCAGTGGTGACGAGTGCGGTGCGGCTCATGGCGGATGTCGTGCGGGAGAACGCCGATTATCGCATGGGGCGTATAGATGCCCAGATACGACTTGGCCCGGCGGTGCCGGGCCAAGCGGGTGTGCTTGTTTCAGGAGATTACTGGCGGACCCAGGTCTGCGATTTGCAGATGAAAGCGATGCAGCCGGAGACTTCAAGCTTCTTGCCGCCGTCGATCAGCTCCATCTTCGATTTGTAGACCTTGCCTTCGTCCGGTTTGAGGATGGTGCCGCCGCTGTACTCGTCGGCGCCGTCGGCTTTCATGCCGCGGATGATCTCCATGCCGGTAATGGGCTTGTTCTTGCGGTCGTCCTTGCACTTGTCGCAGACCGGGTTGGGCTTGCTGGGGTTCAGCAGCTCAACGATGCGGCCGCTGTACGTACCATTGCTGTTCTTGCTGATTTCGACGATGGATTTCTCCTTGCCGGTATCACTATCGATGGTCTTCCAACGGCCCACTGCGTCGGCGGCCGCGGCCGACATCGACAGAGCTATCAAAGGAGCAGCCAGGCAGGCGGCCATCAGTTTCTTGCGCATATTCCCCTCCCAGGGATGTTGGTCGAACCCCGCCTGGCGAAGGCCGGCGAGATGGCATCTTTTATACCGCATTCGGTGGCGTATGGAAGGGGGGCTGAAAAAAAGCCCCGCCTAAGCGGGGCTTTTAGACTGCCAAGACGCTATGAACGAAGCGCGCTTACTTGCCGGCTCCGAAGGCGTATCGCATTTCAAGGTACATGGAACGACCGTAGACGTTGTAATTATCGCTGTTGTAAGGCGCGCCTGACGTGCCGGGGTACGAGTCGTCGGTTGGCGGCATTTCATCTAGCAGATTGTTCACCAGGAACGACAGCTGCAAGCCCGCGAGAGGTTGGTAGCTTACGCTCGCGTTGTATGTGGTGAACGACCCCAATTTACCTCCATTGGTCGCGGCATAGCCCCGTTCACTAAGCGAAGCGGCATAGTTGGGTGTTTCGCCCATCCAGTTGGCGTACAAGGTGCTGCTCCACTTCCCCTTGCTCCATGTGCCAGAAAGATTGGCACGTTGCTTGGGGTCGGTGCTGTAGTAAGGATCATCCAGATAGTCGTTTTCGGGATCACCTTCATACAGGGTACGCATGTGCTCAAGAATCTTTGTGTAGTTACCGCTGAAATTCAGATCACCAAAAGCGCCAGCAGCTACCGCGTAGTTGAACCCAACGGTAGCGGCTTCCATGGTCCGCTTGGCGACATTGACCTTAGGTGTATAGACCTCGTCTACCAAGCCACTAAGAGCGTTGCGAGTAACCTGGGAAAGGGCGGCCACGCAGGTCGGCGAGTTGATGTCATCCACCCCAGTCCGGCAACGATATTCCTGGAACATCAGCTTATCGATGCTCTGTTGCCTGACTTCATCGTCGATATCCCAGCTGTAGTAGTCAGCAGTGAACGACAGGTTGTCCAATGGGGCCCAGACGACGCCGGCGTTCCATACGTCCGCATTGATCGGCTGAAGGTCAGTGTTGCCCGACTGTGTGCCGAAAATTTGCCGGTTGGAAAGCGCGTTAGGGCAATTGTCGATAGCGGCGGGGTCTTCCGGCGAGAAACCAGCCAGACTGCATTGATAGTAGTCGACCGTCGAGGTGTAGAAGCCGCTGATGCCTTGGAACTGATCGGATAAGGTTGGAGCGCGGAAAGCGGTACCGTACTTGCCGCGGAACATCAGGCTGTCCAGCGGGCGGAACTCGATACCCAGGCTGTATGTGGGCTTGTCTATCGTGCCTCCATCCACCTTGAAAGCGTCATATCGGCCGGAAGCAGTCACTGTCAGCATTTCCAGGACTGGCATACGCAACTCAGTGGTAAGGGCGTAGCGATCGCGATCACCACCGCCCGCCACCGCAGTGGTACCCCAGATCGAACCGTCCAAGTAGCCGGGGTCGGGCGTGTAGTCCCACTTCTGCTTGCCCCACTCGGCTGCTATTGCCAAGCCGGCGTCGCCGCCCGGCAGAGCGAAGAGACTGCCATTGGTGATCTGCGCTCGCACCATGGCGTCCTTGGTCTTGCTCTTCTTCTTCGCGTAACCGGTGATGCTGCGGAAATCTTCGGGCGTCATGGGCGTGTAGAACGCTGCATAGTCCGGCTGGAAGACAGGGTAGGCGCCGTAGTACGGATCCAGACCTTGCTGCGGGCCTAGGACATGCTGCTGAAAGTAATCGTTCATCGGATCCGCCCAACGAACGAAATCATTTTCTGTCAGGTCGTACTGGGTGTACATCACGCCAAAGTCATAGTCCCACTGGGACTGGCCAAAAACACCTTTAACACCGATAGCGGTTTGAATCGCCTCGCTTTTGTCTATGCCCATGGTGTTGGCGAAGCCGCCTGGGCCCATCTCCTCTGGCGCGAATGCGCGCTGAAGGTTGAGAAAGTCATCCAGGTTCGGGTCGTAATAATAGCCCCACTCGACGCTCGTTCCCCACCACGTGTAGCCAGCACCTACGTGGTAACTGACTTCCTCGTTGCTGTACAGGACATCGCCATACAACTGCACGTTATCGTTGATGTCAAAAGTGACGTGTCCCATTACCTGGGTCGCCTCCTTGCCATTCTTTAACGTGCGATAGCCTGGCGTATAGAACGAGCCGCAATAGTTCTCGTCACCAAAGCCGGGTCGGGTTTGCAAGCCCTCTGTGCCGCCGAACTGACCCGTGACGTTGCCGCAGTTAGCTGGGTCGAGAAATTTGTAGCTGGTGAACGGCGAGTACACCAGATAGTCGCGGCTGGCGAGCGGCGGCGTTGTGCCATTGGTGTTGAACTGCTTGGTAAGATCGCGCTGGTAGCCCCAGATAGGGTCCCGCTCTTCATATTGGATGCCGACCAACCCATTCAGCCGTCCTTCCATTGCACTGAAGCCAGTGGCCAAGCTCGCGCGGGTGCTGGAACCACCGCCGTCCGAGTACCAGCCACCACGGATATCAAACACCGCACCATCCATTTGCTTCTTCAGGATGATGTTGACCACGCCCGCAATAGCGTCGGAGCCATATAACGAAGATTGCCCACCCGGCAGTATTTCGATGCGCTCTACCAAATCAACTGGAATGTTACTGATGTTGTTGAAGGTATCGCTGCCGTTATAAAGGGCGGGAAAGTTGGCCATCGGGCGGCCATCGATCAGGTATTTCGTATAGCCGGAATCCAGACCAAACATGCCGATCGTTTCGGCACCTTGGGTGAAGGATGCCGAGGTCTGGTTGCCTTGTACGCCACCCGTGGATATTGCACTTTGCTGAAGGACATCGGCGACGGAGGTGAAGCCGCGTGAGCGGATGTCTTCAGCTGAGATCGTCATTACCGGGGTAAAGGTCTCTATCTCAGTCCGGGGAATCAACGAGCCGGTCACGACAACTTTGTCGAGCTCTGTCGCGCGCGGCTTGCTCTGTTGTGTGGTTTCAACCTCTTGAGCGGCTACCGTGCCTGCGATTGGGATCAGCGCGACGAGTAAGGCGGCAGTAAGACGGCTGCGCTTAGGCGCAAGCGAATTGCGGTTTGGCATGTTGTGAATCCCCTAAACTAGCAAAGTGATGCGGCCCCCTGGACCCGCTCCTTTGGTCCACCGCACGTCTAAATGTCCTGTGGACTGACGTTAACATGGCATTAACGGTCACGTGCATACCACAAACGCATGTTACGACTGTTACAAATGAAATTGTGACGTAGTTCTCGAAAATATCTCACTAGAAGGCAAATTAGTGCAACAGCTGTCACAAATTGAGGCCCCTGAAGGGATCTCCTTGGCGGATACAAAGGCCTACTTCCAAGTACAAGGCTCAAAGTCGGCAACCCAGGTGCGTCTTACCTTGGGGTATCCGGCGCAGGGATTGAAGGGCAGCATTGAGCGCCAAATCAAGGCGCTGCTGGCAGCTGATGGAACCCAACTGGCCGAGTTTCTGTTGGATTTTCGGGTTGTACCCCATGCTGTCCAGCCCAATCTCACCCCGCTGCCCCGGGTTCGCAACGTCATCGCTATCGGTTCCGGCAAGGGCGGGGTAGGGAAGTCGACCACGGCGGTCAATCTGGCGCTGGCGCTCAAGGCCGAGGGAGCCAGGGTGGGCGTGCTGGATGCGGACGTCTATGGTCCCAGCGTGCCGACCATGTTGGGACTGAGCGGGCGGCCGGACAGTCCGGACAACAAGTCCATCGAGCCGATGCGGGCCTTCGGGGTGGAGGCGATGTCGATTGGTTTCCTGGTGGACCAGGACACGCCGATGATCTGGCGTGGGCCGATGGCGACCTCGGCGTTGACGCAGCTGTTCACCGATACGCTTTGGGGCGATCTGGATTACCTGTTGATCGATCTGCCGCCGGGCACGGGCGATATCCAGCTGACTCTGGCGCAGAAGATTCCGGTTGCCGGCGCCGTCATTGTCACCACGCCGCAGGACATCGCCACGCTGGACGCCAGGAAGGCGCTGAAGATGTTCGAAAAAGTCGAGGTGCCAGTGCTGGGCATCGTGGAGAACATGGCGGTGCATACTTGTTCCAACTGCGGCCACATCGAACATTTGTTCGGTGAGGGTGGCGGCCAGCGGATGGCGGCGCAATATGGCGTGCCGCTGCTGGGTTCGCTGCCGCTGGACATCGCCATCCGCGAGCACGGCGACGCCGGCCAGCCGGTAGTCGTGGCGGCACCGGATTCGGCCGTTGCCCAGGCTTATCGTCATACGGCCCGGATGATGGCGGCGCATCTGGCCATGCGGCCCCGGGCGGCGATGCCCATCGCTTCCTCCCTGGTCTGAATACGCGCTGCGAAGTTAGGGCAGCGGAGGAGCTATGAGAAGCGCCCTTACGCGGCTATTCGCTATCACCCGCCGTTGCGACGGCCTCATTGCTACTGACTCGATGCTATTGCGGGGCGCAGCTCCGCTCTACAATTGCGGACTTTCGCGTTCGTCTCCGTGCCCGGATTGGAACGGCGAGACTTCAGCTAGCTACACGCTTTCCCCATATCAGGAACAGGAATTGCCGCATGAGCATCAAGAGTGACCTTTGGATCCGCCGTATGGCCGAGCAGCACAAGATGATCGAGCCGTACGAGCCCGGCCAGGTCAAGCAAGCCAATGGCGAGCGCATTGTTAGCTACGGCACCTCCAGCTATGGCTACGACGTGCGCTGCTCACGCGAGTTCAAGGTCTTTACCAATATCAACTCCACGATTGTCGATCCCAAGCATTTCGACAACGGCAGTTTCGTTGACGTCGAAGCGGACGTATGCATCATCCCACCCAACAGCTTTGCCCTGGCGCGAACGGTGGAATACTTCCGCATTCCTCGCAGCACGCTGGTGGTCTGCCTGGGCAAGAGTACCTACGCGCGCTGCGGCATCATCGTCAACGTCACTCCGTTGGAACCGGAATGGGAAGGCCACGTGACCCTGGAGTTCAGCAACACCACACCGCTACCGGCGCGCATCTACGCCAACGAAGGTGTGGCGCAGATGCTGTTCTTCGAATCCGACGAGATTTGCGAAACCAGTTACAAGGATCGTGGTGGCAAGTACCAGGGCCAGGTTGGCGTGACGCTGCCGCGCACCTGAGGAATTCCGTTGGCTGCTGGATGGCCGCCGCACCTTCCGAGTCATGTAGAGCGGAGCTTGCTCCGCTGCTGTTGCACTGGCTTCGGAAACGCTCAGCCGAGCAAGCTCGGCTCTACGTGAAGCAAGAGCAGCCGAGCAAGCTCGGCTCTACGTGAAGCAAGAGCAGCCGAGCAAGCTCGGCTCTACGTGAAGCGAGAGCAGTCGAGCAAGTCGCCTTTCAATGCTCCGCTCCTGCGGCAAGTTTGCTATCGGCTGCTGTCGTGAGCGCGATGCGGATCGCCAGACGTATCGCTTCCGTCACTACCTCCGTCGATAAGCTCGCCGCTCCAGGATAAGCAGCAGCCTGCGCAGGCGCATACGGAGTATGGATAAAGCCGCCACGGACGTTGCGTTTGTTCCGTAGCGCGTGCATCAATCCATAGAAGACGTGGTTGCACACGTAAGTGCCCGCCGTCTGCGAGACTTCAGCTGGAAACCCTGCGTTACGCAAGCCAGCCATCATTGCCTTGATAGGCAGCGTGCTGAAGTACGCGGCGGGTCCGTCTTCGACAATCGGTGCATCAATGGGCTGCTTTCCCGCGTTGTCGGGAATTCGGGCATCGTCGATATTGATAGCGATGCGCTCCAGCGACAGTTGCGCACGTCCACCGGCCTGACCTATGCAGATGACCAGAGAAGGCGAAGTTTCCCGAAGCGCCGCCTGCAGCGCTTTCAACGATTCGCCGAACGTAACCGGCAATTGGCGAGTGACCACGCGATGCCCGTGGATCCGACAGCCGTCCAGTGCAGCTACCGCTTCCCAGCTGGGATTGATGGTTTCACCGCCAAAAGGGGCGAAGCCGGTTAGTAGAACAGTGCTGCTAGATGTCATCGGCGTTCATTTTTTTTTCAAAAGTGGAGCATCAACGCTTGAAGGGAGCAAGCTCCGCTCTACGATGGAGCAAGAGCCAAACCTTTTTCACCGAAAGCACAACCACGCCATCAACAATACATTGACGCCCATCAACCAGAACGCCGTCGCCGCCTGCATGCGAATCACGCCGTACTGGTCTTTCAATTCCAGCAGCACCGCGGGCACGATATTGAAGTTGGCGGCCATCGGCGTCAGGAGCGTGCCGCAGTATCCCGTCAGCATGCCGATGGCACCCAGCACCGCCGGATCCGCGCCGTGCTTCTGGATCAGCAACGGCAGGCCGATACCGGCCATCATCACCGGGAACGCGGCAAAGGCATTGCCCATGATGATGGTAAACAGCACCATGCCCAGCGAGAACGCCAGCAGACAGGCGATACGGTTTTCCACCGGAATCACGTAGCCCACCAGCGTAGCGATGGCTTCGCCCACACCGGTGGCGGCGAACACGCCGCCCAAAGTTGCCAACACCATCGGCAACAGCACCGCCCAACCCAAAGAATCCAGCAGCCGCCGGCCCTGACCTAACGATTCCATGGGCCGGGCGCGGGTAACCCATAGCGCGGCGCCCAATGCGAACAGGCTGGCCAGCGCCAGGGAACTAAGAGTCAGCGCCTTTGGGTCCATGAGCTTGTCCATGCCCGGCAGGAACTTGCTGGCGACGAACAACAGCAACGTCAGCAGCGGAATCACCAGCGCGGGGCCGAACAGTTTGTTGCGCAGGGCCTCCGAAAGCGCCTGCCGGCGCGCCTGCGCTTGCGGTGTATCGGCCGTGGCAGTCAAGCGACCGCGTGCGGCAAGAATGCCCAGTGCCACTACGCCCAAGCCCATCGCCTGCGCGGGCCACTGCACGCCAGCCTTGACTGCCGCCTGGATCTGCGTACCGAACGCGAACGGCGTCACCAGCACCAACCAGAAAATCCCCGCTGCGTAGCGGCGTTCGCGCAGATTGAACAGCGCGGTGATCAGCAGGAAGGCGCCGATCAGCCAGAAGAGATATTCAGTCTTGATCATGCGGATCCGCGTCAGCTGTGTGGCCAGCAGCCACGGTGAAAGCTATCGCCATCAACAGAACGACGACATGTTCTTTTTCCAGCCGCCGCTGCAACAGCTTCAACCGGATCGCATGGATGACGAACGCCGCCACCGCCGTAGGCAATGCCCATAGCGCGATCGCAAGCGGTTCGAGTTCGATACCGTTGCGCGCATAAAAGCCTTGGATCAGCAGTACCGCACCGATGGCGACGAAGACGTCTTCGCCGAAGAACAGCCCTACGTTGTCGGTCGCGGCCGCACTGGCGCGCACGCGTTCGCGATCGTGTTCGGTTAGTTCGCCCAATGTGCGTTCGGCCGCGGCCTCGCTCATCGGTGCCACCAGCGGGCGAACTGTTTGCGCCGGGCCGGCGACATGGGTCAGACCCGCCATGCTCATCAGCTGGCGCAGGCCCAGGTAGGCGATCTGGAAGCGCGACAAGGTCAGGCCCTTGAAGCTTATGATCCACTCGTGGGCGCGCTCACGCAGGCCGTAGTGCTCCAGCAGCCCGATAGCCGGCAAGGTGAGCAGGAACATCAACAGCGGCCGATTATCGATGAAGCTGGTGCCTAGCAATGCCAGCAAGTCCGGTAGCGAAATGCCGGCCAGCAATCCGCTGACCAATCCAGCGGCCACCACAACCAGCACTGGATTGAATCGAAGAACGAAGCCGGCCACCACCACCGCGATGCCAAGCAGGGGCCAGTAGTTCATTGGGTGCGCTCCACGGTTTGGACGATGAAGCCGGAGGATTCGATGGCGGCGCGCAGCCCGCGTGCGAAGGCGGGTGCGTCGGTGCGATCGCCATGCAGGCAGATGCTGTCGGCGCGCAATGGAACTTGTTCGCCGGTACGTGCCGTCACCGTGCCTTGCAGCAGCATCTGCCGGACTTGCGCCGCGGCGGTGGCGACGTCTTCGATGCCGGCATCAGGCAGGCTGCGCGGAGTCAGCGTGCCATCCGTCTCGTACCGGCGTTCGGCGAACACTTCGTGCGCTATTTGCAGACCGAGCGCTTCGCCCGCGGCCGTCAACGCACTGCCAGCCAAGCCATAAAGAATCAGCCCGGGATCGTAATCGCGTAGGGCTGCGGCGATGGCGTCGGCAAGAACGCGGTCGCGCGCAGCCTGGTTGTAGAACGCGCCATGCGGTTTGACGTGGTGCATGCGCGTACCGGCCGCGCGGACGAAACCATCCAATGCGGCCACTTGGTACAGCGTGAGCGCATAAGCATCGTTGGCGGAGATGTCCTGCGCGGTACGGCCGAAATTTTCCCGGTCCTGGAAGGCCGGATGCGCGCCGATGGCGACGCCATGCGCGCGGCACAGCGCCACGGTGGCCTGCATGGTTTGTGGCGATCCGGCATGGAAGCCACAGGCAATGCTGGCAGAACTGATGAAAGGAAGGATGGCGGCGTCGTCGCCGATACCTTCGCCCAGGTCGCAGTTGAAATCGACGCGCGGTGCGTTCGACACGGTGATAAGCCTTTCTTCCTGCTATTTCGCGGTATTGCCCTTCAGCAGCATGCTGATGCCTACCAGGATCAGGATGGCAGGCCACCATTTTGATATCAGCGCGCCCAGACTGATCTGGGTAACGCCCAGATTGTTCAGCAGGAACAGAGCCCCCAGAACAATCAACACCACCGCCGGAACGAAATTGCGCTTCATGCAGACGATCCACTTGAATAGGTAGGCCCGATTATGCGGCTTTTTGCCGCATGGATAGCACAGCCGTAGGTCGGGGCAACGCCCGACGCTCGCGCAACCGGAAGCCGTGGCGTCGGCGGCGCGTGGTCGACCTATGCGCCGAAGTCTTGCTGGAGCCGTTGGCGGATGGCGATGGCAGTGCGCGCATGTTGCTGCCGTTGTTCTTGCGCTAGCCGGTGCGCCTCTTCCATGGTGATGGCAATGAAATGCACTTTTGTCCCGGGCCGCAACTGCGCAAGGCGTGGCAGATCGCAGCTGGCGACATAGCCCAGCCGCGCGTAGCCGCCGACGGTTTGCGCATCGGCCAACAGCACGATGGGTTGCCCATCTGGGGGGAGCTGCACTGTGCCGACCGCGACCGGTTCCGAAACACCGTTACCTTCGGAACAAGGCAACGCCGGTCCTTCCAGCCGCAAACCTTGCCGGTCGCAGCGAACACTGGCGGTCCAGCTTTGCGCTGCGAGCGCAGAGGCGTTGGAATGGGAAGAGGCAACGAAACGGATCGGGAGGTCTTGCCAGGTATTTCGCTCGTCGATCCACCACTTTGCGATCCATGGTGCGTCTACTGCAGGAGTGACGCTGTTGCCCACCGCAAGCCGATCACCGGCGCGGAGCGCACGGCCATCCAAGCCACCAAAACAGCCGCGCAGATCGGTGCTGCGGCTTCCCATGATCACAGGCACCTCGAATCCTCCCGCCACCGCGAGCCAACTGCGCGCTCCGTGGCGCATACCGCCGAGCTTGAGATCGCCCGGCGGCAATACCAGGGGGCGCCCAGTCGGTAATGCGATCCCGTTCCAGTGCGCCTCGATCGCAGCGCCCGTGAGCGCAACGCGAGCTGGTGCGTGCAGCCGCAGTGTCGGGCCATGCAGGGTGATCTCGAGTGCGGCCGATTCGTCTTCGTTGCTTACTAGCCGATTGGCCAACGTCAACGCTAAGGGATCAAGTGCGCCCGCCCGCGCGATACCGAGGTGGCGCCAGCCGTCGCGGCCGAGGTCCTGCACGGTGGTCTGCAATCCCGGCGATAGCACGTCCCAGGAGGTCATCGGGATTCGTCTGCAAACACGTCGGCTCCTACCGGCACAAAGCGCACGCGATCGCCGGGCGAAAGCAGCGACGGCGTTTCGCGCGCCGCATCGAATAGCACTAGCGGCGTGCGTCCTAATAGGCGCCAGCCGCCGGGGCTCTCGCGCGGATAGATGCCGGTCTGCGCACCGCCGATAGCGACCGATCCCGCCGGCACGCGGGTGCGCGGCGTCGCCAATCGCGGCAGCGTCAGCGATTCATCTAGCCCCAAAAGGTAAGGAAACCCTGGCGCAAAGCCGATCATCGCGACGATGTACGTCGCTGCCGTGTGTCGCGTTATGAGGTCATCGACACTGATACCGCATAGTCGCGCTGCTTCCGCCACGTCGGGTCCGAACTCTTCGCCGTAACAGACCGGGATATTTATCGGATCCGGCTCGCGCAGAGCAGCAACCAAGGGTGTTCCGAGTAGTGCCTTTAGCGCGCTGATGACGTAGGCATGCGGATCGGCATGCTCGATGTGTCGTGCGTCGAAGAATACGGCCAGACTGGCGTAGGCGGGCACCAGATCGCGCAACCAGGGTGGAGCCTGTTCGCGTAGCTTCGATGCGATGGTGTGGGCTTGTGCGTTGAGCGTAGCGTCGATGCTGTCGCCAAGACGGAGCAACAGCGCATCATCCGACAGCGGCTCGAACAAAGGGGTCATTTCAGTTTCTGGCGCCAAGCGTCCACATTCGATTGGAGGTGCTCAAGCGTGAATCGTTGCGGCGAGCCATTGCCCCACACCGGCCCCGGCCAGGCGGCATCGCCGTCGCGCCGTCCGACCAAGTGGACATGCAGCTGCCGGACGATATTGCCCAGCGCACCGATGTTCAGCTTCTCAACGCCAGGTTCGTTACGCAGCAGGGCGCCGATCTGATTGATTTCCGCGAGCAACAGTCGCTGCTGGCCGCCATCGAGTTCGATCCACTCGCTCGCGTTGGCAACGCGCGGGATCAGCAGCAGCCACGGATAACGCGCATCATTCATCAGCCGCACTTGCGATAGCGGACCGTCGGCAATGAAGACACTGTCCTGCTCCAGCCGTGGGTCGAGCGAGAAGTCGTTCATGCCAGTTGTTCGCCGAAGAAGCGCAGCGTACGTTCGCGTGCCAGCTTCGCACTGGCTGCGTCGTAGTCGGCACGGACATCGCAGTTGAATCCGTGGCCCGCCGGATAAGTGAACGTTTCCATCTGCGGCATCATGTCGCGGTGTTGTTGTACGCGTTCCGGCGGAATGGAAGCATCACGTTCGCCGAAATGGAACATTACCGGCGCTTTGGGTTTCTCCGCCAGGAACGGTCCGTTGCGCGCACCGTAGTAGCTCACCGACGGCAATCCCAGACGTAGTGCAGCCAGCAGCGCGACGGTGCCGCCCCAGCAGTACCCGACGGTGCCGATCTTGCCGGCATCTTTCAGTGCGTCGGCCGCGGCGGCCGTAATTTCCACGGCTGTTTCCAGACCCAGCTGCGTGATCAGCTCGCGGCCCTTGGCGACACCGGCATCGTCGTAATCAAGTTCCACGCCGGATTCAATGAGATCAAAATACGCCGGCGCAACAACGGAATAACCTTCCGCCGCGAAGTCGTCCGCCACGCTGCGGATATGTGCATTGACGCCGAATATCTCCTGGATCACGACCAGCCCGGCGCGTGGCGGGCCAGGCGGTTCGACTTTCCAGGCCGAGATACGGCCGCGTGGAGTATCGAGAGAAATCCAATGACCCATGGCGACGACCCGTTGCGGTGAGAAATACAGTGTAGGGCGATCGGTGCCGATATCCGAGCATTCGCACGGGGCGCCGGACTACATCGCGTAGGTCGGGAGGCGTGGCCCCGACCTACCTTGGTCTTAGCCGTGGGGTGCGCTTTCGTAGCTTACGTCGACGATTGCCAGGCGGGTGACGCCGGCGGGAAGGTGCGCTTCAACTTCGTCGTCCAGCCGTTTCTTGAGTAACGCGCGAGCCAACGGTGAATCGATGCTGATGTATCCCCGTGCTGCATCGGTTTCGTCCGGTCCGACGATGCGGTAGAGGGCCATCTCGCCGGTGGCGATGTTCTCCAGTTCCACTCGCGCCCCAAAATAAACGGCCTCCGGGTCGGTGGGTGGCGTATCCACCACGCGCAGAACCTCAAGACGTTTACTCAGGTAGCGCACGCGGCGGTCGATTTCACCCAGCTGCTTCTTCCGATAGGTGTACTCCGCGTTTTCGGAGCGATCCCCTTCCGCCGCCGCTGCTGCGAGCGCCTTTACGACTTCCGGGCGCCTTATCCGCCACAGTTCATCCAGCTCGGCTTTCAGGCGTTCGTGACCCTCGCGGGTGATCAGCGCGGTGCTTTTTTCTGCGGGGGGACGCCAGCGGGACATGGTGCGGGGAGTTAAGAGTCAAGGATCAATGGTTGGTAGGATGGGTGGAGGGGGG
>NZ_JAVGJT010000021.1:0-73108 GCF_040948865.1 Pseudoxanthomonas sp. UTMC 1351
GACCCATCCTACCGAGGCTATCAACGCTTACCGCCAAATATGCTGCCCAAAATGCCACGCAAGATCTGACGGCCCAGTTGATTGCCGACGGTGCGTGCGGTTTGCTTGGCCATGGTTTCCACGATGCCCTGGCGGCGCTTGGTGCCGAACACCGCGTCTTTCACGGTCTGGCCGAATCCGCCTGCGTCAGGGTCATCCTGCTCGGTTTTCGCCGCCGGTGCGCCTGCCGCCTGCAAAGCGCTGTCGGCGCGCTTGGCCAACATTTCCGACGCCGATTCCCGATCAACCGCCATGTCGTACTTCACGCCTACCGGGCTGCCGGCGCGCACTTGAGCGCGTTCGGCTTCGGTAATGGCACCCATGCGGCAGCGTGGCGGCGAAACCATGGTCTGCTGCACGGGCGCGGGAATGCCTTTGTCCTGCAACGTCGAGATCAGCGCCTCGCCAGTGCCCAGCTGCGAAATGGCCTTCGCGACGTCAAGCTTGGGATTCGGTACGAAGGTTTCGGCTGCCGTTTTCACTGCTTTCTGATCGCGCGGCGTGAACGCGCGCAGCGCGTGCTGCACTCGATTACCTAACTGGCCCAGGATGTTGGACGGTACGTCATCGGGGAATTGCGAACAGAAGTACACCCCCACGCCCTTGGAACGGATCAGGCGTACCACCTGTTCGATACGCTGCTGCAGCGACGCCGGCGCATCGTCGAACAACAGGTGCGCTTCGTCGAATACGAACACCAGCTTGGGCTTTTCCAGATCGCCCACTTCCGGCAGGGTTTCGAATAGCTCCGACAGCAGCCAGAGCAGGAAGCTGGAATACAGACGCGGCTTGAGGATCAGCTGGTCGGCGGCCAGGATGCCAATGACACCGCGGCCGTCAGGTGTCGTACGCATCAGGTCGGCCAATTCCAGCGCCGGTTCGCCGAAGAAGGCTTCGCCGCCATCCTGCGACAGACGCAACAGCGCGCGCTGAATGGCGCCCACCGACTGCACGCTGACCAGACCGTAGCTGGTGGAAATGTCCTTGCGTTCGGCGGCCACCAGATTAAGCAGCGCCCGCAGATCTTCCAGGTCCAGCAGCAACAGACCTCGGTCGTCGGCCAGCTTGAATACGATATCCAGTACGCCGGACTGAGTGTCGTTCAGTTCCAGGATGCGCGAGATCAGGGTAGGGCCCATCTCGCTGACGGTGGTACGCACCGGGTGGCCCAACTTGCCGTACAAGTCCCAGAACACCACGGGGTTGGCGCCGGGCGCGTAATCACCAATGCCGATGTCCTTCGCGCGCTGCAGCACTTTTTCGCTGCCGTCGCCGGCGGTGGCCAGTCCGGCCACGTCGCCCTTCACGTCGGCCATGAACACCGGCACGCCCATGCGCGAGAAGCCTTCGGCTACCGTCATCAGCGTCACGGTTTTGCCGGTGCCGGTAGCGCCGGCGACCAAGCCGTGGCGATTGCCGAACTTCGGCTGCAGAAACACGGGAATGTCGTCGGTGACGCCTTTGCCGAGCAGAATCGGATCCATGATGCTTCCCTTGAAGTGATCGGGAGATTCTAGCCGCTGAACTTGTCTGGCGGCGCGCGGTCTCTCTTTCACCTCCGACCTTGCCCGCAACGGGACGGTAGGGCTACCCTCCCACCTCACGTTATCGATCTTGAAGTGATGCCTTCCCCATACGCTTTCGTTCGTCTGTGGCCCGCGCTGGCCATTCTTGCATTGCTGCTGATGGCGCCTTCGGCGCTGGCGCAGCGTGTTTCCGCCCGCGATAAAGCCGCCGTCGAAGCGCTCAACGCACGCATGGCCGCCGCAGAAAAGCGCTATCGCGATGGACTGGTGCTGATCGCGAACAACGATCTCAAGGGCGCCGCCGAAAGCGATGCGGCATTGGAGGATATGGAAGACGTCATGGATGCATGCATCCAGCAGCGCGGCTGCCAGGTGCATACGTTGCTGACCGCCTACAAGCGTTTGCTGAAGGAAAATGCCGACGCCGAATCGCCCGCATCCGAAGAAACCACCGATACGGATATCGGAGAGGAGAGCGACCATAGCGTCGCCCCGGCGACCAACATCCCGGAAGCGGCGCGCGCGGCGGGATTGTTGAACGATCAACGCCATGCCTTTGACAAGATGGTCCAGTACAACCCGGCGGTACAGGCCGGCATTCGCCGCTGGTTGACCGATATGCGCGGCGCGCTGATCACCAGCTATGAGAACTATCAGAACATGCGGGCGGAGATGTACCCGAGCTGGGAGAGCCACCGGCTTCCGGAAGCGTTGCTGTTCGGCATCATGGCCAAGGAGTCCAACGGACGCGTGCACGCCACCTCGCGCGCGGGCGCGGCGGGGCCAATGCAGTTCATGCATGCCACCGGCCGCCGGTTTGGCTTGGGTCCGGATGGCAGCGGTTTCGACACGCGTTACGACCCTTATGCTTCTGGTGAGGCAAGCGCGGCCTACATCAACGAGCGGATGCGCGAGTTGAACAACAACATCGAACTGGCGTTGGCGGCTTACAACGGTGGTGAAGGACGCGCCGGGCGCGTGTATCGGCAGAACCCGGGCCTCGGATTCTGGAACGACGTGGTCTACAGCCAGTTCCCAGGCGAAACGCGTGACTACGTGCCGATGGTGATCGCAGCGGCGTGGCTGTTCCTGCACCCCAAGCAGTATGGATTGGAGTTCCCCAAGGTCACGGTGCAGCCGGCGCCACTGAAGCTGGCCAAGGACAGCTCCATCTACGAGTTGACCATCTGCCTGGGCAACGGCGGCACGCGCGAAGGATTCATGCGGGCGCTTCGCAACCTCAACCCCCGTTATGAGGCTGAAACCTGGATTCCCGCCGGCACAACGTTGAAGGCCAATACCAAGATCGTCGGGCTCTACAACCGTTACTGCATAAGCGGGCCGCGCGCCGACCTGGCACGCACGCTGGTCACCGCCGATCCCACTGCCGCAATCATCCGGTCATTGGGCGGCAACGTCGCCGTCGGCGACGTGACGCCGGTGGAAGGGGTTCCGACCACGGTCGCGACCGGCCAACCGAAACCGGCTGTCCCCAAGGCCAAACAGGCGCGTGAATACCGCATTGCCAAGGGCGACACCTTGGGCCGCGTTTCGCAACGCTACCGGTGCGATCTGAAGCGGCTTGCCCGTGCCAACGGCATCAAAAGCCCCCGCTACAACGTGCTGCCAGGCCAGATGATCAGGTTGGAGAGCTGCAAGAAGTGAAGTGGGGTCGTCAACCTGTAGCGTGCGCTGTGCGCACGATCGCTCTGCTAGATGAGTCGCGCCAATGCCTGGCCAAGCTTAACTGGCGATTCCGCGCGCAACTCCGGGGCCAATTCAGCTACGCCAGGTGGCAGCAAAATGATTACCGTCGATCCGTAGTTGAATCTAGCCATCTCATCAAAACGATCCAGCACCACATTCCCGCCCCGGTAGTCCTTCACAGTGATGGCATCGCCATAGCGGGGAATTTCCACGCCGCTCCAGACGGTTTCCACGCCGGACACCAGCAGCGCGCCTACCATCACCGATGCCATGGGGCCGAAGTCGGTGTCGAAGTGGCAGACCAGGCGTTCGTTGCGGGCGAACAGACGCGGCACGCTGGCGACGGCATCGGTACCCACGCTGAAAAGCCGGCCGGGTACGTGCACTGTTTCGCGCAGCGTGCCTTTCCAAGGCATGTGCACGCGGTGGTAGTCGCGCGGTGACAGATACACGGTGGCGAACAGGCCGTTGTGGAATGGCTCGGCGGCTTGTTCGTCGCCCAGCAGCTCGGCTGCGGTGAACGACTGTCCCTTGGCCTGGAAGATGCGTCCGTTTTCGATGGGGCCGCATTGGCTGATCCGGCCATCGGCCGGCATTAGCAACGCGCGCGGATCCGGGTCCGGTGTTCGCGCGCCGGTTTTGAGTGCGCGGGTGAAGAACGCATTGAACGTCGGATAGGCGGTCGGATCGGATTCCGCCGCTTCCGACAGGTCCACGCCGAACTTGCGCACGACCGTATCGATCAGCCACTGCTTTAGACCTGGTGACGGCGAATACGCCAAACGGCGTGCCAGGGAAGACACCCAACGATGCGGCAGCACATAAGTCAGGGAAGTAACCAGACTCATCGCACGGCCGCCTCGGTCAGCATCTGCAGGTCGGTGGCGATCGCCTGCGGTTTGAACGGAGGACGGATCAATCCGGTCAGCCGGCCCTGCGGGTCCAGCACCGCGATAGCCGACGAATGATCCATGCTGTAGTCGTCCGGGTTTTCGGCAAAGCCTTTGCCGGGTACTTTCATGAAGACGAAGCCCAGCGACTTCGCGAACTGCTCCAGCGCCGGTACATCCGCCGTCGCCGCCAGCGTGTCCGGGTGGAAAGCATGCGCGTATTCGCCGATGCGGGTGGGGGTATCGCGTTCCGGGTCCACCGACACGAACAGCACGCGCGGCCGGGTGGAGTCGGGCAGCGACTTCCACTGGTTTTGCGCCTGCGCCAGCTCCGCGAGCGTGGTGGGGCAGACATCCGGACAGAACGTGAAACCCAGGAACACCAGCGTCCAATGGCCATTCAACTCGCCGGAAGCCAGCTGGGTGCCGTCCGATTGGCGCAACGAGAACGGCGGCAGCGTACGCGATTGCGGAAACAGGGTGACGACCTGAGTCTGCGGCCATTGCGACGACACCGAAACTGGGCCGAAGAACTTCTGAGCGGCGAGTAGGCCGAGGCCCGCGGCCAATGCCAACAGCAGGATTAGGCCGATTTTCTTGTTGAACATGGGCAGTGAGTCTCGAAAAGAGCCGTTCCGGCCCGGTCCTCGGGCGGAAGAAGCGGCAACCCCGCCATGATACCGGCCGGGCACGGGAGGCGTGGCGCCGTGTTCGGAGCAGACCGCACCGGCGCGGCGCACTCCGAATGCGGCGACACGCCCTATAATCGGGTGCCCCAACGACGGGCCGCACCCCCGAAGCCTTGCCATGACTGCCGAAGCAGCCGCAGAACTGCACACCATCATCGATCTGATCCGCTACGGCGCCAGCCGTTTCAATGCCGCAGGACTGACCTTCGGGCACAGCTACGACAACGCTCTGGACGAATCCACCCATCTGGTGCTGCATACCCTGCACCTGCCGCCGGATATCGGCCCGGCTTATGGCCAGGCACGGGTGACGTCATCGGAAAAAGCACAGGTGCTGGCGTTGTTTCAGCGCCGCCTGGACGAACGCGTGCCCGTCGCCTACCTGACCGGCGAGGCCTGGTTCGCGGGTTTGAGTTTCAAGAGCGATTCGCGCGCGCTAGTGCCGCGCTCGCCGATCGCCGAATTGATCGAAGCCGGTTTCGAGCCATGGCTGGGCGGGCGTGAGGTGAACCACGCCCTGGATCTGTGCACGGGTTCGGGCTGCATCGCCATCGCCATGGGCCACTACCACCCCGATTGGCAGGTTGACGGTGCGGACATTAGCGACGACGCGTTGGCGCTGGCTGCCGAAAACAAGGCACGCCTGCACGCCGACAATGTCCAACTGATCAAATCCGACCTGTTCTCCGGGTTGACCGGCAAGCACTACGAACTGATCGTCACCAATCCGCCCTATGTCACCAACGCCGAGACCGACGCGCTGCCGAAGGAATACTCCTTCGAGCCCGATCTGGGTCTGCGTGCCGGCGATGATGGGCTGGACTTGGTGCTCAAGATCCTGCGAGACGCACCGCTGCACCTGAGCCAGGAAGGCCTGCTGATCTGCGAAGTGGGCGAATCCGAACGCGCCCTGGTCAAGCTGCTGCCTGACGTCGAGTTCGCGTGGATCGAGTTCAAAGTAGGTCAGATGGGCATTTTCGCGGTGGAATGCGCCGAGCTGATCCACCACAACGCGCGCATCCGCGAACTGGCCGACGCGCGAAAATGAAACGCGCCACCCAACCGGGCTTTTCCCCGGTCTGAATCGCCGAGCTTGCTTGGCGGGTCCTCTCCGGGTTACACCGGAGCAGCGGAGCAAGCTCCGCTCTACGCGAGAAGCGATCTTGAGCAGCAACACCTTCGGAAAACTACTGTCGGTCACTACCTTCGGCGAATCCCACGGGCCGGCCATCGGCTGCGTGGTCGATGGCTGCCCGCCGGGACTGGAGATTGCGCCGGAAGAATTCCGCCACGATCTGGAGCGCCGCGCCACCGGCAAGAGCCGGCACACCTCGGCCCGCCGTGAGGCGGACGAGGTGGAAATCCTAAGCGGCGTCTATGAAGGCCGCACCACCGGTACGCCCATCGCGCTGCTGATCCGCAACACCGATGCGCGCAGCAAGGATTACAGCAATATCGCCCAGCAGTTCCGCCCGGGACATGCCGATTACACCTATTGGCAGAAATACGGCATTCGCGACCCACGCGGCGGCGGGCGCTCTTCCGCGCGCGAAACCACCATGCGAGTGGCCGCCGGGGTAATCGCCAAGAAGTGGCTGGCGCAGCGCTACGGCGTGACCGTGCGCGGATACCTGTCGCAGTTGGGCGAAGTCCTGCCCCAGGGTTTCGATTGGAATGCGGTCGAAGACAACCCGTTCTTCTGGCCTTGCGCAGAACAGGTGCCTGAGCTGGAAAGCTATATGGACTCGCTGCGCAAGTCTGGCGATTCGGTTGGCGCGCGTGTCAATGTCGTAGCAGATGGCGTGCCGGCGGGCTGGGGCGAGCCGATCTACGGCAAGCTGGACGGCGACCTGGCCGCTGCGCTGATGAGCATCAATGCAGTCAAGGGTGTGGAGATCGGCGATGGCTTCGCCGCTGTCGCGCAGAAGGGCACCGAACACCGCGATGAAATAACGCCGCAAGGATTCTTGTCCAATCACGCCGGCGGCATCCTGGGCGGCATCGCGACGGGGCAACAGGTCACCGCTTCCATTGCGTTGAAGCCGACTTCCAGCTTGCGCCTGCCGGGCCGCACGGTGGATGTCGCGGGCGAAGCCGTGGAGGTGATCACCACCGGCCGCCACGACCCTTGCGTCGGCATCCGCGCCACGCCCATCGCGGAAGCGATGATGGCATTGGTGCTGATGGACCAAGCGCTGCGTCATCGCGCGCAATGCGGCGATGTCGGTGAGGTTCCTCCGATGATTCCCGCCGACGCCCAGCCCGGATCCTTCGGTGGCTGAACCGCGCCGCCGCGTCTGGGTGTCGCAGCCACTGTTCGACGACATCGTCGGACGGCTGGCGGTGCATTTCGATGTGGCCGCTCCCGCCCGGGTGATGGAGTACACGCCGGTACAGATCGCCGACGCTTTGCGCCAAGCGGACGGCGTGCTGGCAACCTTGAACGAGCGCATCGGCGTCGAAGAAATTGCTGGCGCTGCACGGCTCCGCGCCATCGCCAACGTCGGCGTCGGCTACAACAACCTCGATGTCGCCGCACTGACGCAGGCCGGCATCCTGGCGACGAATACGCCGGACGTGCTGACCGAAACCACTGCCGACTTCGGCTTCGCGCTGCTGATGGCCACCGCCCGCCGAATTACGGAATCGGAACGCTGGTTGCGCGAGGGCCGCTGGACGCAATGGTCGTTCGATTCCATGCTGGGCGCGGATCTGCACGGCAGTACGTTGGGCATCCTGGGCATGGGCAGGATCGGGCAGGGCATCGCACGCCGTGCCGTGGGTTTCGACATGCGCGTGCTGTATCACAATCGCAGCCGCCTGCCCGTGGACACCGAGCAAGCCTGCCGCGCTGAGTACGTCGATCTGGATCGCCTGCTCGCGCAGTCCGATCATCTGTTGCTGGTGCTGCCGTATTCGCCGCAAAGCCACCACATCATCGACGCGGCGGCGCTGGCGAAGATGAAGCCGACAGCCACCCTGGTGAACATCGCCCGCGGCGGTTTGATCGACGAGCTGGCCTTGGCACAGGCCTTGGCGGGCGGACGCTTGGCTGCCGCCGGCCTGGACGTGTTCGAAGGCGAGCCCGCCGTGCGGCCGGAATTGTTGGCCCTGCGCAACGTGGTGCTGACGCCCCATATCGCCAGCGGCAGTCTGGCGACCCGCCGTGCGATGGTGTCGCTGGCGGTAGACAATCTGATCGCGGCTTTGGGCGAAGGCCCCGCTGCGGGAAATCCACCCAACCTCATCAACGGCGATGCGCTGCGTGCGGCCGGCCTGACCGGCAACACCGGTGGCGGCGCCCGTAAAACTGCGATTAAACGTTAGGGAACCCCGGCCATGCCGGTCGGTTCCCCGAACACAGCCCCGCATTCCGTCCGCTATTCCCTTACCTCTAATTCGCGAAAACAACCCAAATGAGTAATCAGAACCGTCGTTTCAAGGTCGCTGTCGTCGGAGCCACCGGCGCAGTCGGCGAAACCATGCTGAACATCCTGGCCGAGCGCCAGTTCCCCGTCTCCGAACTGGTCGCCCTGGCGTCCGAGCGTTCGGCTGGCAGCACCGTCGATTTCGGCGGGCAGAAGATTGATGTGCAGGACTTGGCCACGTTCGACCCGACCGGCGTCGACATCGCACTGTTCTCCGCTGGCGGCAGCGTATCCAAGGAATATGGCCCCAAGTTCGCCGCAGCAGGCGCGGTGGTCATCGATAACTCCTCGGCGTTCCGCTATGACGACGACGTGCCGCTGGTGGTCAGCGAAGTGAATCCGGAACAGGTACAGAACCGTCCGCGCGGCATTATCGCCAACCCCAACTGCTCCACCATGCAGATGCTGGTGGCGTTGGCGCCGATCCACCGCAAGGTCGGCATCGAACGCATCAACGTGGCAACCTACCAGTCGGTTTCCGGTGCGGGCCGTTCCGCGCTGGAAGAGCTCGGACGGCAGACGGGCGCCCTGTTGAACTTCCAGGATCCGGATCCGCAGCGTTTCCCGGTGCAGATCGCCTTCAATCTGATCCCGCACATCGACGACTTCATGGACAACGGCTACACCAAGGAAGAAATGAAGCTGGTGTGGGAAACCCGCAAGATCCTGGGCGACGACAGCATCCAGGTGAACCCCACCGCGGTGCGCGTGCCGGTGTTCTACGGGCATTCGGAAGCAGTCAACATCGAGACCAAGGTCAAGATCACGCCGGAAGAAGCGCGCCAACTGCTGGAATCGGCGCCGGGCGTGGAAGTGGTGGACGACCGCAAAGCCGGTGGCTACCCGACGCCGGTCACCCATGCGTCCGGCACCGATCCGGTGTACGTGGGTCGTATTCGCGATGATCTCTCGCATCCGCGCGGTCTCAATCTGTGGATCGTCTCGGACAACATCCGCAAGGGCGCGGCGCTGAATGCCGTGCAGTTGGCGGAATTGGTGGCGAAAAACGGTTAAGCCGTTATATTCGTGGCCGGGATAGGACGGGGAGAGGCTGTGTCGGGTTCGGCAAGACATCGATCGGCGTATTGGATCGGACTGGCGTTGGCGCTGTGCAGCAGCGCCGCGATGGCCCTGGGCCTGGGCGAGATCCGGGTCAAGTCGCAGCCAGGGCAGCCGCTGCTGGCCGAAATCCCGGTCATCTCCAACGAGCCCGGTGAACTGGAACAGCTCAGTGCGCGTCTGGCCTCGCCCGTTACTTTCGAGCGGGTGGGGCTGCCGCGTCCGCAGGGACTCGTCAACGAACTGGATTTCGCGGTCGCCCTGGATGATGCCGGGCGACCGATCATCCGGGTCACCAGCCGGGTGCCGGTCGACGTGGCGGCGGTCAATTTCCTGATCGAAGTCGACTGGGGACAAGGACGGCTGGTACGCGAATACTCGGCGCTGGTCAGTACTCCCGGCACATTGGCCGCCGCGGGACAGCCGCCCATCGATGCACCGGTGGCGGCGCCCAGCGATTTGATCGTCCGTACGCCGGAATCGCCGGTGACGGAGCTGCCTCCCGAACCTGCTGTGTTAGAGGCACCGCCGCAACCGGTTGCCGTAGCTACCGTTCCACAGGCGCCGGCCGCTCCAGTGGCGCCGACACCGTCATTCGACGCTGACAGCGCGATGGCGCCGGTACGCCGCGGCCAGACGCTGTCGCAGATCGCCGCACCTCTGGCCGCACAGCAAGGCTATACGCTGGATCAGACGATGGTGGCGCTGCTGCGGGCCAATCCCGAAGCCTTCATCAACGGCAATATCAACCTGCTGAAGCAAGGGGCCGTGCTGCGGCTACCGCAGCCGACTGAAGTGGCGCAACTACAGGAGGCCGAAGCGGCGGCGCTGGTACGAAGCCAGATCGCCGAGTGGCGGCAGGCGCGCCGGCCGATTCCGCAACCGGCGGCGGTCGCAGATACAGTACAGCGGCCGACGTCTACATCCTCCGCTCCGCAAGTGGGGGAGGCGCGACTGGAAATCGCGCCGCCCGCGGCGAGTGCGGCGAATACACCAGGAACACAGTCCGGCATCAGTGCCGGCGGCGAGGGCGACATGCTGGCGAACGAGCAACTGCAGCAGACCAGGGAAGATCTGGCCGCGCGCGAATCCGAACTACAGGAACTGCGCGCACAGGTGGCGGAACTGGAAAAGCTGAAGCAGCAGCAGGAGCAGTTGTTGGCGATGAAGGACAGCGATCTGGCCGCGGCGCAACAGCGGCTGGCGCAGTCGCAGGGCGATGCCGGCGTGCCAGTGTGGATGTGGGCCGGTCTGGGTCTGCTGCTGATCGGTGCATTGGCTTGGGGCTGGTCGCAGCGCCGTAAGCGGGTGATGCCGGTCGTCACGTCACGCGCGCCGATTTTCGACAGCGCTGCGCTGGCGGCGGCTATGCCGACCGCCACGGCAGCGGCACCGGTGCAAGAACCCGACGTACAGGAAGATCTTTACGAAGCAACCGAAACTGCGGTGACACCTGCCGTGGAAGAGACGCCCGCATTCGCGCACAAATCGGTGCAATCGACAGCCAAACCCGCCTGGCACTCCGGTGATAGCGCGACAACCGTCGCACCGTTGAATCCGGCCCCGGCAGGGCGTGAGAGGCTGGAGCTGGCGGTGGCCTATCTGGACCTGGGCGATGTCGCGACCGCGCGCGACCTGTTGAACGAAGTGGCCGTGGGTGGCGACGACCGCGCGCGTGATGAAGCTTTGCAGCTGTTGCGCGAGATTGGCTGACAGTAGCGTGAGGTTCTGATGCGCTACGCGCTGGGCGTCGAATACGACGGCGGCGAGTTCCTGGGCTGGCAACGGTTGAGCAAGCCCGGTAAGCCGGATGTGAGCACCGTGCAAGCCGCATTGGAGAGTGCGCTGTCGTTCGTGGCCAGTGAACCGGTCGCCACCGTTTGCGCCGGCCGCACCGACGCTGGCGTGCACGCACAATGCCAGGTCGTGCATTTCGATAGCGACGCAGCGCGTAGCCCCCGCAACTGGGCCTTGGGCGTTACGTCGCAACTGCCGCCTTCGATCAGCGTGCTTTGGTGCCAGCCGATGCCGGAGGATTTCCACGCCCGTTTTTCCGCGCGCGCGCGCCGCTATCGGTACACCATCCTGAATCGCGCCGTGCGTCCTGCGTTGGGGCGGCAGTATCTGAGCTGGCAGCGGTTGCCATTGGGTGCGGAGGCGATGCATCGTGCTGCGCAAGCACTGCTTGGCGAAAACGACTTCAGCGCCTTCCGTACCGTGCATTGCCAGGCACCACATCCCAATCGTGATTTGCAGTCGATCTCGGTGCGCCGCGAAGGTGAACAGGTGATCGTCGAGGTACAAGCCAACGCCTTCCTGCATCACATGGTGCGCAACATCGTCGGCTCGCTGCTGCTGGTAGGGCGAGGCGAACAACCAGAAGGATGGATCGCCGAACTACTGGCCGGCCGCGACCGCACCGTGGCTGGCCCGACGGCGCCGCCGGATGGGCTGGTCTTCGTCAGTCCGCTGTATCCGGCGCACTGGGGATTGCCCGGTGAGGTGACGCTGGACAAGGCGCACCCGCTGTACGATGAGCCGAAGGCACGCCCTTTGCGCGTTGAGGCGAGGAGTGAGTTCGCTTCGGCTTCGGCTGGATCTCCCCCTTTGAAAAAGGGGGACTAAGGGGGATTTGCTGTTGCTCTTGTTTTGAAAAGGCAGAGCAACAGCAAATCCCCCGTAGCCCCCTTTACAACGGGGGCGAAAGCCGCATGCTTTCCCGTTTCCCGTTTCCCGTTTCCCGTTTCCCGTTTCCCGTTTCCCTGGCTCCCATGTCCCAAACCCGCATCAAATTCTGTGGCCTCACCCGTGCCGAAGACGTCCGTCTTGCGGTGGAGTTGGGTGTGGACTACGTGGGCTTGGTGTTCGCGCCGCAGAGCCCGCGACGGTTGCTGCTGGGGCAGGCAAAAATGCTGCGTGACCTGGTGCCGGAAGAGATCGCACTGGTCGCGCTGGTGATGGACAACAAAGCTGCTGAGATCGACACGATCATCAAAGACATTCAGCCGGACATCCTGCAATTCCACGGCGCCGAGGATGATGCGTTCTGTGCTGCTTTCGGTCGGCCATTCTTCAAAGCCATTGCGATGGGCGGAAATTCCGAAGGCGCATTTGCCGCCATCGCGCGATATCCCTCCGCCAGCGGCCTGCTGTTCGATGGGCACGCGGCGGGAGAGCAGGGTGGCAGTGGTCAGCGCTTCGATTGGAAACAGTTGCCTTCGGCGTTGGACAAACCTTATTTGCTGGCCGGTGGGCTGTCCGCCGACAACGTCGCGGTGGCCATACGCACAGCGCACCCGTGGGGCGTGGATGTATCCAGCGGCATCGAATCCTCGCCGGGCGCAAAGGACGCGGAAAAAATGCGCCGCTTCGTTGAGGCCGTCCGGCATGCGGATCATCCGCAATCATCGTAGCGTGCGCTACGACGTAGCTGCCAGCTCCACGCGCAACCACTCAGCCAACTCGGCCACACGTGTGTCGGTACTGCGCTGCGGTGCGCACAGCACCCAGATGCCTGTGGTGCGGGTAAAACCCCACGGCGCGGCCAGGCGGCCGGACGCGATGTCCTCACTCACCAGCGGTTGCGGGGCGATCGCGACCCCCATGCCGGCAACAGCGGCTTCCAGCAAATAGTAGAGATGATCGAAACCGGTGCCGAACCGCAGCGCCGCCGGATCCAGGCCGTTGTGTGTCGCCCAATTGGGCCAGGCCTGCGGACGTGAGGCGGTATGCAGCAGCGTTTCGCCTGGCAGTACCGAAGCCGGTTGGCGTTGCAGCGCCGCGTATCCCGCATAGCGTGGACTGACCACTGGGCCGATGTATTCCGGCGCCAGTTCGTGCACCTGCCATTGCGCCGGCCACGGCCGCTCCCCCAGCAGCAGCGCCGCATCCAATCCGGGCAGGTCTGCGTCGAATTCGCCTTCGTGCGCCGACAGATGCAGTTTCACCGAAGGCAGCTCCCGTCCCATCCGTTCCAGTCGCGGAATCACCCAGCGCGCCAGTATGCTGCCCGGGCAGCCCAGCACCAGCGCGGTGGGGCCGGCGTCGCGGCGCAGTTCACCATAGGTTTCCTGCAGCCGCGCGAAAGCGGCGCCAGCCGCGTCGCGCAAGCGGGCGCCAGTGACCGTCAACACTAAGCCGCGGCCCTGACGGGTGAACAACGGCCGTCCCAGATCGTTCTCCAGCGCCCGGATTTGGCGACTCACCGCACCATGGGTGACATGCAGTTCATCGGCCGCCCGGCTCACGCTTTCCAGGCGGGCGGCGGCCTCAAACGCACGCAGGGCGTTGAGCGAAGGCAGTTGGCGGCTCATCGATATGTGAGTTTTTCTGAGATGACTGGTCCGATTTTATAGCTTTTTGGCGCAGTCTCCGTGCGCTAAAGTGCAATCCCGGGTGCCGATCACCATGCCCCGATAGACACCCGAATAAATCCGGAACCGCCGATGACCGCCGCCAAGATCGAAGATTTTCACGCCTACCCGGACGCCAACGGCCATTTCGGCCGCTACGGCGGACGTTTCGTCGCCGAGACCCTGATCGGTCCGCTGCAGGAACTGTCGGCCGCCTATGACGCGGCCCGGGTCGATCCCACCTTCATCGCGGAGTTCGACCGTGACCTCAAGCACTACGTCGGACGACCCAGCCCCATCTACGAAGCCGAACGGCTATCGCGCGAAGTCGGCGGTGCTCGCATCCTGCTCAAGCGCGAAGATCTGAACCACACCGGCGCGCACAAGATCAACAACACCATAGGCCAGGCGTTGCTGGCCAGTCGCATGGGCAAGCAGCGGATCATCGCCGAAACCGGCGCCGGCCAGCACGGCGTTGCGTCGGCTACGGTGGCCGCGCGCCTGGGGTTGGAATGCGTGGTCTACATGGGCGCCACCGACATCGAGCGGCAGAAGATCAACGTCTATCGGATGAAGCTGCTCGGCGCGACCGTGGTGCCGGTTACCAGCGGTTCGCAAACGTTGAAGGATGCGCTGAACGAAGCCATGCGCGACTGGGTCACGAATGTCCACGACACCTTCTACATCATCGGTACGGTGGCCGGTCCCGATCCGTATCCGCGCATGGTGCGCGACTTCAATGCCATCGTCGGCCGCGAAGCGCGCGCGCAAATGCTGGAAGACTACGGTCGCCTGCCGGATGTCATCACCGCCTGCGTCGGCGGCGGCAGTAATGCCATCGGGCTATTCCATGCCTTCCTCAACGATCCTGGAGTAAAGATCGTCGGCGCCGAAGCCGCGGGCGACGGCATTGGCAGCGGACGCCACGCCGCTTCGATCGCGGCGGGCCGGCCCGGCGTATTGCACGGCAACCGCACCTATGTCCTCTGCGACGACGACGGCCAGATCATCGAAACCCATTCGGTCTCCGCCGGTTTGGACTATCCGGGCGTAGGTCCGGAGCATGCCTTCCTCAGCGACGCCGGCCGTGCACAGTACGTGGGTGTGACCGACGACGAAGCGCTGTCCGCGTTCCACACCTTGGCGCGTACCGAAGGCATCCTGGCGGCGTTGGAATCCAGTCATGCAGTGGCGCAGGCCATCAAGCTGGCGCGCGATCTACCGAAAGATGCGCTGGTGCTATGCAACTTGTCGGGGCGTGGCGATAAGGACGTGCATACCATCGCCGCGCGCGATGGGATCGATCTGTAAGTGGAAGAAGCGGGAACGGGGAACTGCGAACGGGGAATGAAACCGATCCGCGCCCTATCCGATTCTCGTGCTCTTTCATTCCCTGTTCCCCGGTCCCTGTTCCCGCTTTACGGATAAACGCCATGACCCGCCTCAAACAAAAATTCGCCGATCTCAAAGCGGCCGGCCGCAAAGCCCTGATTCCTTTCGTCACCGCGGGCGATCCGTCGTTGGAGTCCACCGTGCCGGTGATGCATGCGCTGGTGGATGCCGGTGCCGACGTGATCGAACTGGGCGTGCCGTTCTCCGATCCCATGGCGGACGGTCCGACCATCCAGCGCAGTTCCGAACGCGCGCTGGCGCGGGGCGCCGGGCTGCGCTATGTGCTGGAGGCGGTGGAGGTATTCAGGCAGCAGGACGACACCACGCCCATCGTGCTGATGGGTTATTTGAACCCGGTGGAAATCCAGGGCAGCGAGCATTTCGCCGCCGAAGCGATAAAGGCAGGCGTGGATGGCGTGCTGCTGGTCGACTTACCGCCAGAGGAAGCGGCCGAAACCCGCGACATCTTCAATCGGCACGGTCTGGACCTGATCGCATTGGCCTCACCGACCACCACCGCCGAGCGCCTGTCGATGCTGTGCGATCAGGCGCAGGGCTACCTCTATTACGTCAGCTTCGCCGGGGTCACGGGCGCATCGGACCGGCTGGACACCGTCGCAGCCAGCGACCGCTTGCGCCAACTGCGTGCGCTTTCGAAAGTTCCGGTGGCCGCTGGCTTCGGTATCAAGGACGCTGCCAGCGCGCGTGCCATGGCGGCTGATGCCGACGGCGTGGTGGTGGGCAGCGCCTTGGTCGCGGCGTTGGCGGAGGCTAAGGGTGCGGAAGACGCGGCGTCCCGCGCTGCAGCATTCCTGGCCCCTCTGAGGGAAGCGCTGGACGCCTGACCTGCCTCAACGGCGACTGAGCTAAACTGATGTGCTCTACGGCCCAACCTGAACGGGACCACCGACACGCATGAGCTGGCTCAGCAAATTAATGCCTTCGGGCATACGCACCGAAGGCGGTAGCGGCAAAGGAAAACGCAGCGTTCCTGAAGGACTCTGGGAAAAATGCGACCGTTGCGGTGCCGTTCTCTACCGACCGGAACTGGAAGAAAACCTGGAGGTCTGCCCCAAATGCAACTTCCATATGGCGATCCGCGCCCGTGCACGGCTGGCGTCGTTGTTCGACCCGGGCACCACCCAGGAAATCGGTGGTGAACTGGGGCCGGTCGACATCCTGAAGTTCAAGGATCAGAAAAAGTACTCCGAGCGCATCAAGGCGGCGCAGAAAGCCACCGGCGAACGCGATGCGCTGATTACCCTGCAAGGCAAGCTGAAGGGCAATGCGCTGGTCGCCAGCGCCTTCGATTTCGCCTACATGGGCGGGTCGATGGGATCGGTCGTGGGCGAGCGCTTTTCCCTGGGCGCGGAAAAAGCGCTCGAGATCGGCTCGCCGTTCGTTAGTTTCTCCGCCAGCGGCGGTGCACGTATGCAGGAGAGCCTGTTCTCGCTGATGCAGATGGCCAAGACGTCTGCCGCGCTGGGCAAGCTGCGTGAGGCGGGCCTGCCGTACATCTCGGTGCTGACGCATCCCACGACCGGTGGCGTATCGGCGTCCTTCGCCATGCTGGGCGACATCAATATCGCCGAGCCCGAGGCGCTGATCGGCTTTGCCGGCCCGCGCGTGATCGAGCAGACCGTGCGCGAAACCTTGCCGGAAGGCTTCCAGCGTTCGGAGTTCCTGCTGGAACACGGCGCCATCGATCAGATCTGCGACCGCCGCGAAATGCGCGACCGTTTGGCTGATCTTTTGGCGTTGATGATGCGACAGCCGAAACCGGAGGAGAGTCTGGAGGTGACCGCATGATTAGGAATACAAAAGCGGGAACAGGGAACGGGGAAAAGGGAATGACAGCAGCTGCACCCTGGAGTATCCCTGGACGTAGCCGTGCAATATTTTTCATTCCCCGTTCCCTGTTCCCCGTTCCCGCTTTTTCCGGACACCAACCATGAGCCGCAAATACTTCGGCACCGACGGCATTCGCGGCCGTGTCGGCCAAGGTCCCATTTCCGCTGACTTCGTGCTGCGGCTGGGCAATGCACTGGGGCGCGTGCTGATCGAGCGCAATGGCGGTCATCGGCCGACCGTAGTGATCGGCAAGGACACCCGCATTTCCGGCTATATGTTCGAAGCGGCCTTGGAAGCCGGACTGGTTGCCGCCGGGACCGACGTGCAGTTGCTGGGGCCGATGCCGACACCGGCGGTGGCATTCCTGACGCGCACCCTGGGCGCCGATGCCGGTATCGTGATCAGCGCTTCGCACAATCCGCATTACGACAACGGAATCAAGTTCTTCTCCGCCGAAGGCGAGAAACTCGACGACGCCACCGAAACCGCCATCGAAACGGCGCTGGATGCCGATTTCACAACGGCGGAATCGGAGAAGCTGGGCAAGGCGATCCGCGCCCGCGACGCCGTCGGTCGCTATATCGAGTTTTGCAAGGCCAGCGTGCCGCGTGGTTTCGACCTGCGCGGGCTGAAGATCGTGCTGGATTGCGCGCATGGCGCCAACTACCACATCGCACCGCTGATGTTCCGGGAGCTGGGGGCTGAGGTGATCGCCATCGGCGCTGAGCCGGACGGCTTGAACATCAACGCAGGTGTTGGTTCGATGCATATCGACAATCTGTCCCGGCAGGTACGCGAAGCTGGCGCCGACCTGGGCATTGCTTTCGACGGCGACGGCGATCGCGTATTGATGGCGGACGATGCGGGCAACCCAGTCGATGGTGACGATCTGATCTATGTCCTGGCCAAGAACTGGCAGGCCAGCGGACGGTTGCGCGGGGCTGTGGTGGGCACGTTGATGACCAACTACGGCTTGGAACGCGCGCTGGCGGAACTCGGCATCGCCTTCGTACGCGCCAAGGTTGGCGACCGCTATGTGCATCAGGCTTTGGTCGAAGGGCAGGGCGTGCTGGGCGGTGAGGCTTCCGGACATTTGCTATGCCTGGACCGCGCTACCACCGGCGACGCCATCGTCAGTGCGCTGCAGGTATTGGAGGCGCTGAAACGCAGCAAGCAATCGCTGAGGCAGGCGCTGGCCGGCCTGGCCAAGGTGCCGCAGAAGACCATCAACGTGCGCCTGACCAATGGTGCCAAACCGGTCGAAGCCCCTGGCGTGCAGGCTGCACTGTCCGACGCGCAAGCGGCCGTGGCCGGCCGTGGCCGCGCGTTCCTGCGTCCGTCCGGCACTGAGCCGGTGGTGCGGGTCACCGTGGAAGCCGACGACGACGCGCTGATGCAGGCGACGCTGGAAAAGCTGGCGGACGCGGTGCGTGCCGCGAGTTGAACGTTTGCAAACGCACGCCAGCTCGCCAGCCTAATCATCATTCTTCTTCTCTCATCCGGCGCTTCGCGCCACCTTCTCCCGACGGGAGAAGGAAACAAAGCTCATAGAGTTCACGCATGACTCCACGCATTCCCACCCTGGACATAACCCGTTTCGACAGCGACCGCGACGCCTTTGTGGCCGAACTGGGCGCGGCTTACCGCGAATGGGGCTTCGCCGGAATTCGCAACCACGGCGTTTCGCAGTCGCGGATCGAGGCGGCCTATCAGGTGTTCAAGCAGTTCTTCGCATTGCCGGAAGAAGTGAAGCGCAAGTATCACGTGCCAGGCGGTGGCGGTGCGCGAGGCTACACCCCGTTCGGGGTGGAGACGGCCAAGGATTCCAAATACTTCGACCTGAAAGAGTTCTGGCATATCGGTCGTGAAATCCCCCGCGATTCCAGATACGCCAACGTGATGCCGCCCAATCTGTGGCCAGAGGAGGTGCCTGGATTCCACGAGCACGGCTACGGCCTGTATCAGGATCTGGACAAGCTGGGTTCTCGCATACTGTCGGCATTGGCATTGCATATCGGCTTGCCGGAAAACTGGTTTGCCGACAAAACCAACTCCGGTAATTCCATCCTGCGCCCTATCCACTATCCGCCGATCACCACGGACGATATTCCCAATGTGCGCGCTGGCGCGCATGAGGACATCAACCTGATCACGTTGCTGGTGGGCGCCAGTGCGGCTGGTCTGGAAGTGTTGTCGCGCAAAGGCGAGTGGGTGCCGTTCACCGCCGAAGCGGACACCATCGTGGTCAACATCGGCGACATGCTGCAGCGCCTGACCAACCACGTGTATCCGTCCACTACGCACCGCGTGACGAACCCACCGGGAGAAGAAGCACGCAAGCCGCGCTACTCGGTGCCGTTCTTCCTGCACCCCAATCCTGATTTCCTCATCGACGTGCTGCCGTCCACCATCACCGCGGACAATCCCAAGCGCTACCCGGAGCCGATCACCGCGCAGGGTTACCTGGAAGAGCGGCTGAGGGAAATCAAGCTCAAGTAGCCGTCCGGAACAGGCGTATCCCGCCGGTTTCGGCGTTCGTAACCGGATATCAACACGGGCGGCGATATGATTTCGGCATGTCGCGGCGTTGGTGGCCAATGCTGCTGTGCGGGATCCTGCTGGCGTTCTTCGATGCCCGAGGCCAGCAAGCTGCGGGCGCTCACGCCGCGTTGATCGAAATCGACGGCGCCATCGGTCCGGCTACCGCCGGCTACTTCGAAAAAGCCAGCCGCCAAGCGGTGGCCAATGGCGCCAGCGTCATCGTGCTGCGCATCGATACGCCCGGCGGCTTGGATGGCGCCACGCGCGACATTATCCGGACCATTCTCAACTCGCCGGTGCCGGTAATCGGGTATGTGGCCCCAGGTGGTGCCCGCGCCGCCAGTGCAGGCACTTACATCTTGTATGCCTGCCACATTGCGGCAATGGCGCCAGCCACGCACCTGGGCGCGGCCACGCCAGTGCCGATCGGCGGCCGTGCATTTCCTCTTGGCGATGAAGAACCCAAGCCAGGCAGCGACGAGAAGAAAGACGGTGAAGACGCAAGGCCGCCGGCCCGTGGCGACGCCATGGAGAACAAGATCCTCGGCGACGCCGTCGCCTACATTCGGGGCTTGGCCGAGCGCCGCGGTCGCAATGCGGATTGGGCGGAGCGAGCGGTTCGGGAAGGGATCAGCGCCTCCTCGCGTGAAGCGCTGGAGCTGAAGGTCGTCGACCTGATCAGCGCCGACACAACCGCATTGCTGCGGCAAGCCAATGGCCGCAGCGTACTGCTCGCCGACGGCGAACGCACCCTGGCGACGACCGGCCTTCCGCTGCGCCCATACGCGCCGGACTGGCGCATGCGCTTCTTGTCGGTGCTGACCAATCCGGCGGTCGCTTATTTCCTGATCCTGGCCGGCATCTACGGACTGCTGCTGGAAGGCTACAACCCCGGTGCGGTGCTGCCGGGCGTGCTGGGCGCGATATGCCTGCTGCTGGGGCTGTTCGCGTTCCAGTTGCTGCCGGTCAACTACGTGGGCTTCGCGCTGCTGCTGTTGGGTGTGGTGCTGATCATCGCCGAATCGCTGGTGCCCAGTTTCGGGGTGCTGGGCTTTGGCGGCATCGCCGCCTTCGTGTTCGGCTCCATCCTGCTGCTCGACATCGATGTGCCGGGATATCGGACTCACCTGGGCATCGTGGCCGGTGTGGCGACAGTGGCCGTGTTGGCGATGGCTGGCACGGCGTATCTGGCGATGCGCTCGCGAAGGGCAGCGGTGGTCACCGGTGAAGCCGCACTTCGGCGCGCTGTGCTGGTGATCGATACCTTCGCGGAGGGCGGTGGCTGGGCCCGATTGGACGGCGAACGCTGGCGCGTCCGCGCCGATGAGCCGCTGGCACCGGGTGATCGCGTGCGGGTAACGCGCATGGATGGGCTGACGTTATGGGTGGAGAAGGACAGCGCCTGACAAGCGGGACGAGGAGCGACAGATATTGGCGAAGGAATGCTTCACTTAGACCGCGGCCGGAATCGCGGCATATGGCGCGGGAGCTGCGCGAAGGAGATAACCATGTTCGGATTCACCGGCGCCATCGTTGTCTTGCTGTTGGCCCTGATCGTCATGACGATCAAGATACTCAAGGAGTATCAGCGCGGGGTCATTCTCACTCTGGGGCGCTACACCGGTACCAAAGGCCCCGGGCTCATCATCGTCATTCCCGGCGTACAGAACATGATCCGCGTCGATCTGCGTACGGTGGTGATGGACGTCCCGACGCAGGACGTCATCTCGCGCGACAACGTATCGGTCAAGGTCAACGCGGTGGTGTACTTCCGTGTGGTCGAACCGGCCAAGGCGGTACTTCAGGTGGAGCACTACTACGAGGCTATCAGCCAGGTCGCCCAGACCACGTTGCGCTCGGTGCTGGGGCAGCACGAGCTGGACGAAATGCTGACCGAGCGAGACAAGCTCAACCAGGACATCCAGAAAATCCTGGATGAGCAAACCGACCCTTGGGGCGTCAAGGTGACGAACGTCGAGATCAAGCATGTTGATCTGGACGAAAGCATGATCCGGGCCATTGCCCAGCAGGCCGAGGCGGAACGGTCGCGGCGCGCCAAGGTGATCCATGCGGTCGGTGAAATGCAGGCCGCTGAAAAACTGAGCGAAGCGGCCGCGATTCTTGCGCAACAGCCGCAGGCGATGCAGTTGCGCTATATGCAAACGCTCATTGAGGTCGCCGGCGATAAGAATTCCACCATCGTGTTTCCGCTGCCGATGGATTTGATCGTGCCGTTGATGAAGAAGCTCGATTTGCCTGGGTAGGTCGGGCCACGCCCTAGAAGCTTTATGCTCCGACCTCAGGCGCGGTGACCCGCCGCGGGTGTCGGCGCGGCGTGGGGCCGACCCATGCGAGGCCACGCGCGCGAAGCTGAACTGTCGTCAGCCGGCGCGAGGGAGGGTATCCTTGCGCGCCCAACTGGATAGGAATTGGTCTTATGCGCCGCAAAATCGTGGCTGGCAACTGGAAGCTTCATGGTGATCGCGCATTTGCTCACGCATTGATGGACGAAATCGTGGCGGGCTTGCCGTTGAGTGCGGTGGACCTGCTGATCCTGCCGCCGCTGCCTTACCTGGGCGATCTGATCGAAGACTATGCGGCCCGCGGCGTCGTGTTTGGCGCCCAGGATGTCAGTTGCAATGAGAAGGGCGCCTACACGGGGGAGGTCTCCGCCAGCATGCTGGGGGACGTTGGTGCTCGTTACGGCCTCGTCGGCCATTCCGAACGCCGCCAGTACCACAACGAAAGCAATGAACTGGTGGCCAGGAAGTTTCAGGCGGCAAAAAATGCAGGCCTGGTTCCGATTCTCTGCGTGGGTGAGACGCTGGAGCAGCGAGAAAACGGTGAAACGGAGTCCCATGTCGGTGGTCAGGTCCGTGCTGTGTTCGACTTGCTGGGGCCGCAAGCCTTCGAAAATGCCGTGATCGCCTATGAACCCATCTGGGCCGTCGGAACCGGCCGCACGGCCACCCCCGCCCAGGCCCAAGCGGTACACGCTTTCATCCGTGGCGAAGTGGCCGGGCGCGATGCTAGAATTGTCGATTCACTGCCGATCCTCTACGGCGGCAGCGTGAAGCCCGACAACGCAGCGGAACTGTTCGCGCAGCCTGATGTCGATGGAGGGCTGGTAGGCGGCGCTTCACTGGTCGCCGCTGATTTCCTGGCCATCGCGCGAGCGGCGGCCGAACGAGGCTAACCCCTCATCGGGTCCGATCGCTTCCGGTCGGGTTCGCCATAGGTTTGAGATGAATTCGAAATGATGCTGACCCTCAATGTTGTCTACGTGCTGGTCGCTATCGCGATCATCGCGCTGGTGCTGATGCAGCGCGGTTCCGGTGCGCAGGCGGGCTCGGGCTTCGGCGCCGGCGCTTCCGGCACGGTGTTCGGCTCGCGCGGCGCTTCCAACTTCCTGTCCAAGAGCACCAAGTGGCTGGCGGTGGCCTTCTTCGGCATCAGCTTGTTCATGGCCTGGTATGCCACCCATAGTGCCCGTCCGCCAGCGCAACAGAATCTCGGCGTGATGTCGCAGCAGCAGGCGCCGGTCTCGCCCGCGCCTGTCGGTGAACTGCCGAAGCCATCAACCGTGCCGAGCGCGCCGATCCAGGCGCCTCCCGCGTCGTCGACGGTGCCGCAGCTTTCGGAGCCGGTAGAAGTCGAATCGGCACCCGATGCCAAGCAGCCGCCGGTAGCCCCTCCGCAGGGCGGCTGACGGCGGCTACAATGGCGCAGCGCTGGCATCGCTTGAAATGCCGCATTGCGTAGATGTCATTGCCCAGGTGGCGGAATTGGTAGACGCACTACCTTGAGGTGGTAGCGATGAAAGTCGTAGGGGTTCGAGTCCCCTCTTGGGCACCAATCCAAATGCGGTTTCTCACGCAGGCCCTCAAGGTCGCGTGCGTATCGCGAAAAACAAGAAAGCCCGCCGCAAGCGGGCTTTCTTGTTTTTGCCGAAGGCGCCTTCCCGCGTAGTAATCGTTTACTAGCGAGTTCACTAACCGTTACAATCTCGCCGATTCGTTGCCAGTGCACGCATCGCCGCAATACGCGCGGTGCCCGCTTGGCGACTGGAATCCCCGGTCATGGACCGAGGTGGCTTCTCCAGGCTTTATGCGCATCCGCGCAAGGTCGCATGCCATGCGGCTTCCATGGAAACGAGAGTCCTTCGCAAGGTGCACGCCCCCAGCGTGTAGACTTCGCGCGGGGCGGGTAAGACAACAAGAGAATCGCGAGTGCTGGCCAATTATCTGCCGACCCTGTTGTTCTTGATCGTCGCCACCGGCATCGGCATCACGCTGATGGTGGTCGGGCGTTTCCTGGGCCCGCGACGCCCGGACGCCAAGAAGCTGTCGCCGTACGAATGTGGCTTCGAAGCGTTCGAAGACGCACGCATGAAGTTCGACGTGCGCTATTACCTGATCGCTATCCAGTTCATCGTCTTCGATCTGGAAATCATCTTCATCGTTCCGTGGACCCTGGTCTTCCAGGAGCTTGGCCCCCGCGCACTGGTCACGATGGGCCTGTTCGTCGGCATGCTGTTCCTCGGCTTCATTTACGTTTGGAAGAAGGGAGCGCTCGAATGGGAGTGATCCAAACCATCGATCGGTTGATGACCAACCCGATCCCGGAAGGGCGGGTGGACGACATTCTTCGTCCCGAAGGCGACAACCCTCTGTTGGAAAAAGGCTACGTGACCACCAGCGTGGATGCGCTGATGAACTGGGCGCGTACCGGTTCGATGTGGCCGATGACGTTCGGCCTAGCCTGTTGCGCCGTAGAGATGATGCATGCCGGCGCGTCGCGCTTGGACCTGGATCGCTACGGCGTGGTGTTCCGTCCTTCGCCGCGCCAGTCGGATGTGATGATCGTCGCCGGCACGCTGGTCAACAAGATGGCCCCGGCGCTGCGCAAGGTCTATGACCAGATGCCGGAACCGAAGTGGGTGATCTCGATGGGCAGCTGCGCCAATGGCGGCGGCTACTACCACTACTCCTACTCAGTGGTGCGCGGCTGCGATCGCATTGTGCCGGTCGATATTTACGTGCCCGGTTGTCCGCCCACTGCGGAGGCGCTGGTGTACGGCATCCTGCAACTGCAGAAAAAGATCTGGCGCACGCAGACCATCGCGCGCTGATCCCGGTCCTGATCCAGCAAGCCCAGTAAGTTTTCCCCGAACATCACACTTCAGAGCACGCCACGCCCCATGGCCGAGCAAGCTGCAAATTTCACTGATCGTCTGCGCACGCGCTTTCCGGAAGCGGCGATTGCCGTTGCCGAACCGCGCGGCGAAGTCACGATGGAAGTCCCTTCCTCGCACTGGCATGCGGCCTGCCTGGCGCTGCGCGATGAACTCGGTTTCGAACAGCTTATCGATGTCACTGGTGTGGACTACCTGGGTTACGGCAGCGACGAGTGGGATACCACTGACGTGTCGTCGGAAGGCTTCAGTCGTGGTGTCGAAGGCCTGGGAGGTCCTGGCCGGTTCGGTTGGGATCAGCGCCCGAAGGGCGAAGGCCCGGAACACCGTTTCGCGGTGGTCGTGCACTTGTTGTCCTATCAGCACAATCAACGCCTGCGTGTGCGCTGCTATGCGCCCAATGATGACGTTCCGGTGGTGGCGTCAGTGACGGGTATCTGGCCGGGTGCCAACTGGTTCGAACGCGAAACCTTCGACATGTTCGGCGTCCTCTTCGAAGGTCATCCGGATTTGCGCCGCATCCTGACCGACTACGGCTTCGTCGGGCATCCGTTCCGCAAGGACTTCCCATTGATCGGTAACGTGGAAGTGCGCTACGACGAAGAGAAGAAGCGCGTGATCTACGAGCCGGTCACCTCGGTGGAGCCGCGTGTATCCGTTCCACGCGTCATCCGCGACGACGCGCGCTACCAGACCGCTGCTGACGAACGCATCGCCTCTGAGTCGGCTGCTCGCGAGGCCAAGCTATGAGCATGCAACCTTCCGTAGCATCCCCCAGCACTCCCGCTGCTGGCCGCTCCGAAATCCGCAACTACACGCTGAACTTCGGTCCGCAGCACCCCGCGGCACATGGTGTGTTGCGCCTGATCCTGGAAATGGACGGCGAAACCGTGATGCGCGCCGACCCGCACGTCGGTCTGCTGCACCGTGGCACTGAGAAGCTGGCCGAATCCAAGCCATTCAACCAATCGATCGGCTACATGGACCGATTGGACTACGTGTCGATGATGTGCAACGAGCACGCTTATGTGCGCGCCATCGAAACCCTGATGGGGATCGAAGCGCCGGAACGCGCGCAGTACATCCGCACCATGTTCGACGAGATCACCCGCATCTTGAATCATCTGATGTGGGTGGGTTCCAACGGATTGGATCTGGGCGCGATGGCGGTGATGCTGTACGCCTTCCGTGAGCGCGAAGAGCTGATGGATTGCTACGAGGCCGTCAGCGGTGCGCGCATGCATGCCACTTATTACCGGCCGGGCGGCGTGTACCGCGACCTGCCGGATCGCATGCCGAAATACCGCGAGTCGCCCTGGCACAAAGGCAAGGCGCTGAAGCGACTCAATGCCGCGCGCGAAGGTTCGCTGCTGGATTTCCTTGATGATTTCACCCGTGAGTTTCCCAACCGCGTCGATGAGTACGAGACGCTGCTGACCGACAACCGTATCTGGAAACAGCGCACCGTCGGTATCGGCGTGATCTCGCCGGACGAAGCCCGCGCCTGGGGCATGACTGGCGCCATGCTGCGCGGCTCGGGCATCGAATGGGACCTGCGCAAGAAACAGCCCTATGCGAAGTACGATGTCGTCGATTTCGATATTCCGGTAGGCACGAATGGCGATTGCTACGACCGCTACCTGGTCCGCATGGCCGAGATGCGCCAGTCCAACCGCATCATCAAGCAGTGCGTGGACTGGCTGCGGGCCAATCCCGGGCCGGTGATGGTGAAGAACTTCAAGGTGTCGCCGCCCTCCCGCGAAGAGATGAAGGACGACATGGAAGCTTTGATCCATCACTTCAAGCTCTTCAGCGAAGGCTACTGCGTGCCCGCTGGCGAGACCTACGCCGCGGTCGAGGCGCCCAAGGGCGAGTTCGGCTGCTATTTGGTTTCCGATGGCGCCAACAAGCCGTTCCGCGTACACCTGCGCGCGCCGGGCTTCGCTCATCTTTCGTCGATGGACCATGTCGTGCGCGGCCACATGCTGCCTGACGTCGTGGCGATGATCGGCACCTATGATCTTGTCTTTGGTGAGGTGGACCGATGAGGGCCACAGGTAATTTCGAGAACGCGCGCAACGTCGATCCGCTGGTCGTTCTGAGCGACAAGACGCGTGCGCACATCGATCATTGGCTATCCAAGTTTCCACCGGATCGTAAGCGTTCGGCGGTACTTCAAGGCTTGCATGCCGCACAGGAACAGAACCAGGGCTGGCTGACCGACGAGCTGATCGCCGGTGTCGCCAAGTACCTGGATCTGCCGCCTGTCTGGGCCTATGAGGTCGCCAGCTTCTATTCGATGTTCGAGACGGAAAAAGTCGGCCGCAATAACGTCGCGTTCTGTACGAACATCAGCTGCTGGTTGAACGGCGCCGAAGACCTGGTGAAGCATGCCGAGAAGAAGCTGGGCTGCAAGCTGGGCGAATCCACCGCCGATGGCCGCGTCTACCTGAAGCGCGAAGAAGAATGCGTCGCCGCTTGCTGCGGTGCGCCGGTGGTCGTGATCAATGGTCACTACCACGAGAAGCTCTCGCCCGAGAAGGTCGACGAGTTGCTGGACGGGCTGGAGTAAGGGAATGAAGCAAATGCATAAAAGCGGGAACAGGAAACAGGGAACAGGGAATGACACCGTACTGCGCGCCGGTATGGTCTCCGCTGTCCTGAACTTTTCATTCCCGGTCCACGCGCCCCGTTCCCCGTTCCCGCCTGTACGGGAGATCCATCAGTGAGCTCATCACACCACTCTTCCACTGGTCCTGTCGGCTCGGCCCCCAAAGAGCACCAAGTCGTCTACACGACATTGCACTTCGACAAGCCGTGGTCGTACGAAAACTACCTAAAGACGGGTGGTTACAGCGCGCTGCGCAAGATCATCGAAGAGAAGATCGCACCGGCTGACGTAGTCGATATGGTGAAGCAGTCCGGTTTGCGTGGCCGCGGCGGCGCGGGCTTTCCTACCGGGCTGAAGTGGAGCTTCATGCCCAAGGGCGACATGCAGAAGTACATCCTCTGCAACTCGGACGAATCCGAACCCGGCACCGCCAAGGACCGCGACATCCTGCGCTTCAACCCGCACGCGGTGATCGAAGGCATGGCGATCGCCTGCTACGCCACTGGTTCCAGCGTGGGCTACAACTACCTGCGCGGCGAGTTTCACCACGAGCCGTTCGAGCATCTGGAAGAAGCCACCGCCGAGGCCTATCAGCATGGCTGGCTGGGTAAGAACATCCTGGGTGCCGGTGTCAACATCGATATCTACAACGCGTTGGGCGCGGGCGCCTACATCTGTGGCGAAGAGACCGCGCTGATGGAATCGCTGGAAGGCAAGAAAGGCCAGCCGCGCTTCAAGCCGCCGTTCCCGGCCAATTTCGGCCTGTACGGCAAGCCCACCACCATCAACAACACCGAGACCTATGCCTCGGTGCCGGCGATCATTCGCAACGGCGCCGAATGGTTTCTCAACCTCGGCAAGCCCAACAACGGTGGGCCCAAGATCTTCTCGGTGTCCGGACACGTCAATCGTCCTGGCAACTACGAGATCCGGCTAGGTACTTCGTTCGCTGAGCTGCTCGAAATGGCCGGCGGAGTGCGTAATGGCAATAAGCTGAAAGCGGTGATCCCGGGTGGCTCGTCGATGCCGGTGCTGCCCGGCGACACCATGATGGGCCTGACCATGGATTACGACAGCATCCAGAAAGCCGGCTCCGGCCTGGGCTCGGGTGCGGTGATCGTGATGGACGAGACCACCTGCATGGTGCGCGCCTGCCAGCGCATTGCGCGTTTCTACTACAAGGAAAGCTGCGGCCAGTGCACGCCGTGCCGCGAAGGCACCGGCTGGATGTACCGCATGATCACCCGCGTGGTGGAAGGCAAGGCGACGCTGGAAGACCTGCATACCCTGAAAGCGGCGGCTGGCCAGATCGAAGGCCACACCATTTGCGCGTTCGGCGAAGCTGCCGCCTGGCCGGTGCAGGGCATGCTGCGCCACTTCTGGCACGAGTTCGAGTACTACATCGCCAATGGACGATCCATTGTGGATGAGAAGTTGGGAGTGGCCGCATGAAGGTGCGCAACAGCGGGAACAGGGAACAGGGAACAGGGAATGACGCTGCCCGATGCGGCGAGCGTTCCGAGCCCCTGAATCTCTCATTCCCCGTTCCCCATTCCCCGTTCCCGCTTCTGGGAGTTTTCCTGTGAGCGCCCAACCCGCAAATCCGAACGTCCCGCCGGATCACGTGACCATCGAAATCGATGGCCAGTCGATGGTCGTGCCCAAGAACTCGATGATCATCACGGCCGCCGACAAGGCCGGTATTCCGATTCCCCGTTTCTGCTACCACGACAAGCTGGCCATCGCCGCCAATTGCCGCATGTGTCTGGTGGAAGTGGAAAAGATGCCCAAGGCGGCGCCGGCCTGCGCCACGCCGGTAATGGACGGCATGAAGGTCCAGACGCGCAGCGAAAAAGCGTTGAAGTCGCAGCGCAACGTCATGGAATTCCTGCTGATCAACCATCCGCTGGACTGCCCCATCTGCGACCAGGGGGGCGAGTGCGAACTGCAGGATCTGTCGCTGGGTTATGGGCGTTCGGTCAGCCGTTTCCAGGAGCGCAAGCGCGTAGTCCCCGACGAGGACATCGGTCCGCTGGTCGCCACCGAGATGACCCGCTGCATTCAGTGCACGCGCTGCGTCCGTTTCACCGCGGAGATCGCCGGTACGTATGAGCTGGGCGGCATGTACCGCGGCGAGAACCTGCAGATCGGTACTTACGACGGCAAGCCGTTGACCACCGAGCTGTCCGGCAACGTTGCCGACGTCTGTCCGGTCGGTGCGCTGACCAACAAGGTGTTCCGTTTTCGCGCCCGTCCGTGGGAGTTGATCGCGCGCGAATCGATCGGCTACCACGATGCAATGGGATCGAATCTGTTCCTGCATGTGCGCCGCGGCCAGGTGCTGCGCGTAGTGCCGCGCGACAACGAAGCCGTTAACGAATGCTGGTTGTCGGATCGCGACCGCTACTCGCATCAGGGCCTGTACAGCGACGACCGCGCGCTCAAGCCGATGCGCAAGGTCGATGGGCAATGGCGAGAAGTCTCCTGGGCGGAAGGTATAAGCGCTGCGGCTGAAATCCTGCGCGCCAACTCCGGCGACAGTCTGGGCGTACTGGCGCATCCGGCCACATCAAACGAGGAAGGCGGCCTGCTGGCCAAGCTCGCGGCCGGTTTGGGCACGAGCAATCTGGATCACCGGATCTTCAACCGCGACTTTTCCGATGGCGCGACCGCGCAGCCGTTCGCGCTGCCGCTGGCGGACATCGAACGCGCGGATGTGATCGTGCTGGTCGGTACCAACATCCGCCACGAACTGCCGCTGTTGCACCAGCGCATCCGCAAGGCCAATGGCAAGGGCGCCAAGGTGCACGTGGTCAACCCTGTTGAGTTCGACTTCGCCTTCAACCAGGTCAGCAAGCGGATCGTACCGCCATCGCAGATCGCCACGGCGTTGAGCGAAGCCGCGTTGCGCGATGCTGCCAAGAGTGCCAATCACGCGGTGGTAATCGTCGGTGCGATAGCCGAGAACCATCCTGCAGCCGCGCAGATCCGTGCAGCCGCCACAGACTTCGCTGCAGCAACCGGTGCCTCGCTCTGCCGTATTCCACAAGGCGCCAATGCCGTGGGCCTGTCCCGCAGTGGTGTGCTGCCTGCTGGGCGCGATGTGGCGGGGATGTTGGCCGAGCCGCGCAGCGCCTACGTCATCTACGGCATCGAACCGGGCCTGGATTTCGCCGATACCGCCGCCGCGCAGAAAGCATTGAATGCGGCGAAGGTCGTCGCTTTCAGCCATTTCGCCTGCGAGTCGACGCGCGCGGTGGCCGACGTGATCCTGCCGATTGGCGCTTTGCCAGAGATCGATGCCACGCTGACCAATCTGGATGGCACCGAACAACGCACGCAAGCGGGTGGCAAGCCGCCGGGCGACGCGCGCGAAGGCTGGCGCGTACTACGTGCTTTGGGTGGTGAGCTGCAGTTGCCTGGCTTCGAATTCAGCGATCTCGCTGATCTGCGCGCAGCGCTGACCGATCAGCGGTCTACCGGATTGAATCTGCAATCGGCCAGCAAGCCGTCCGCAGGCACGACCGAAGGACTGGAACTGACGGTCACGGCAGCGATCTACCGCACCGATGGTGTCGTGCGCCGTGCCGAAGCCTTGCAGGCGCACCCATTGAATGTTGGCGCACGCATCGTGCTTCACCCCAATGATGCGGAAGCCAACGGTCTGTCCGATGGCCAGGTCGCCAAAGTCGGTGTGGCCGGTGGCACGGCAGCATTGCCCGTGGTCGTGGATGCACGCGTGGCCCCTGGCAGCGCCTGGATCGAAAGCGGCTATGGCGCCACGGCGCCGTTGGGTGCGGACCGTGTGACGGTGGTGAGCGCATGAACGAACTGTTGATCAATGCGATAGGCCCGCTGCGCGACTGGTTCTTCGGCTTGGGCGACATCGGCATGGTGCTGTGGATCGTGCTGAAGATCCTGACGATTGCCGTGCCGGTGATCGTGGCGGTCGCATTCTATGTGGTCTGGGAGCGCAAGCTGATCGGCTGGATGCACGTGCGGCACGGACCGATGTACGTAGGCATGGGCATCTTCCAGGCCTTCGCCGACGTGTTCAAGCTGCTGTTCAAGGAAATCATCCAGCCCAGCAGTGCGCAGAAGACGATGTACATCCTCGCGCCGCTGATCACACTGGCGCCGGCTTTCGCCGCCTGGGCGGTGGTGCCGTTCGACGCCAAGCTGGTGCTGTCCAACGCCAACGCCGGCCTGCTGTACTTGTTGGCGATGACCTCGATGGGCGTGTACGGCATCATCATCGCCGGCTGGGCATCGAACTCGAAGTACGCATTCCTGGGTGCCATGCGCTCCGCTGCACAGGTAGTCAGCTACGAAATCGCGATGGGCTTTGCGTTGGTGGGCGTGCTGATCGCCGCTGGCAGCTTGAACCTGAGCGAGATTGTGATGGCGCAGGCGGGCAATGCCGGCTTCCTGGAATGGTTCTGGGTCCCGCTGTTCCCGTTGTTCATCGTCTACTGGGTGTCGGGCGTCGCTGAAACCAACCGTGCGCCGTTCGACGTGGTGGAAGGCGAGTCGGAAATCGTTGCGGGCCACATGGTGGAATACTCCGGCGCCGCTTTCGCGCTGTTCTTCCTGGCCGAATACGCCAACATGATCCTGGTCAGTTTCCTGGTCTCGATCTTCTTCCTTGGCGGCTGGCTGAGCCCGATCCAGGGCTGGGTAACCGCTGATGTATCTCCGTGGGTGGACTGGCTGTGGAAGGGCGGTTGGCCGTGGCTGCTGGTGAAGGTGGTGTTCTTTGCCAGCGCCTACATCTGGTTCCGCGCCAGCTTCCCGCGCTACCGCTACGACCAGATCATGCGGTTGGGCTGGAAGGTATTCATTCCGCTGACCATCGCGTGGATTGCGGTGACGGCGCTGATGGCGTTCTTCGGCGTGTTCGAGAAGGGTGCATGAATTTGAAGGGCATGCTGCGATGAATAAGGTAGTCCATTACTTCAAGAGCCTGATGCTGCTGGAGCTCACCCAGGGCTTGTGGCTGACGCTGAAGTACGCCTTCAAGCCGAAGTACACGATGATGTACCCGATGGAGAAGTTCCCGCAGTCGCCGCGCTTCCGCGGACTGCACGCGCTGCGCCGTTATCCCAATGGCGAAGAGCGTTGCATTGCCTGCAAGCTGTGCGAAGCGGTCTGCCCGGCGCTGGCCATCACCATCGACTCGGCCCCGCGCGAGGACGGCACCCGCCGCACCACGCGCTACGACATCGACCTGTTCAAGTGCATCTACTGCGGCTTCTGCGAAGAGAGCTGCCCGGTGGACTCGATCGTGGAGACACACCTGTTGGAGTACCACTTCGACAAGCGTGGCCAGAACATCGTTACCAAGCCGCAGTTGCTGGCGATCGGAGACCGGCTGGAAGCCGAGATCGCCGAACGCCGTGCCGCCGACGCCGCCTTCCGCTGAGAACATTCCTAAAGAGAGCATGATGGACTGGGTATTGATCAGCTTTTACGCGTTTGCCGCTGTCGCGGTGGTTGCCGCTGGCGCCGTGATCAGCGTGCGCAATCCGGTGCATGCGGTGTTGTGCTTGATCCTGACGTTCTTCTCAGTGGCCTGCATCTGGCTGCTGGTCGGCGCCGAATTCCTGGGCGTGGCCTTGATCCTGGTCTACGTGGGCGCGGTGATGGTGCTGTTCCTGTTCGTGGTGATGATGTTGGACATCGACATCGTCAAGCTTCGCGAAGGCTGGGTGCGGTTCCTGCCCGTGGGACTGCTGGTAGCGGTAGTGATGTTGGGGCAGATGCTGGTGCTGATCGGCATCAAGGCACGGATGGCAACGCCATTCCCGGCCAACGCCGCTGCTTCGGCTGCAGACACATCGAATACCGCCTGGCTGGCGCGCACGCTGTTCACGGAATTCCTGTTGCCGTTCGAGTTCGCCGCGGTGATCCTGACGGTGGCGGTGATTGCCGCGGTCATGCTGACGCTGCGTAAGCGGCCGGGCACCAAGACCCAGGACCCGAGCGAGCAGCCGCGGGTGAAGGCCGGGGACCGCCTGCGCATGGTGAAAATGCAGTCCGAGAAGCCGGTGCGTCAAACCAGTGCACCTGCTGCTGGCGAAGGGGAGAACACACAAGGGGAGAGCACACCATGATCACTGTGGGCCATCTGCTTGCGCTGGGCGCGGTGCTGTTCTGCATCAGCGTGGCGGGCATATTCCTGAATCGTAAGAATGTCATCGTGCTGCTGATGTCCATCGAGCTGATGTTATTGGCTGTGAACATCAACTTTGTCGCGTTCTCGCGCGAGTTGGGCGACGCCGCGGGACAGATCTTCGTGTTCTTCATTTTGACGGTGGCCGCCGCCGAGGCTGCCATCGGCCTGGCGATCCTGGTCACTCTGTTCCGCACCCGGCGCACGATCAACGTCGCCGAAGTCGATACGCTCAAAGGCTGATGCACTGATGACTGCTATGGAAGTCGCGATTTCCAAAAACGTGCTGCTGGCCATCGTGCTGGCGCCGCTGCTGGGCAGTGTCATCGCCGGCCTGTTCGGTCGCCAGGTGGGCCGGGCCGGTTCGCACATCGTCACCATTCTGGGCGTTGCGGTCAGCTGCGTGCTCTCCGGCTGGGTGCTGTACCAACTGGTGGGCCAGGGTGCTTCGCCGTTCAACCAGAACATCTACACACTCTTCGAAGTCGGCAATTACCACGGCCATGTCGGTTTCATGATCGACAAGCTGACCGCCATGATGATGGTGGTAGTGACCTTCGTATCGCTGCTGGTGCACATCTACACCATCGGCTATATGGCCGAGGATCCCGGTTACCAGCGCTTCTTCAGTTATATCTCGCTGTTCACCTTCAGCATGCTGATGCTGGTGATGAGCAACAACTTCCTGCAGCTGTTCTTCGGCTGGGAAGCGGTGGGCCTGGTGTCTTATCTGCTGATCGGTTTCTGGTTCAAGCGGCCGACCGCGATCTTCGCCAACATGAAGGCGTTCCTGGTCAATCGCGTGGGCGACTTCGGCTTCCTGCTGGGTATCGCGGGGGTGCTGTTGATGTTCGGCACGCTGGACTATGCCACCGTGTTCGCCAACGCCACGTTGTTGGTCGGCAAGGCCATCCCGGTGTGGTCCGGGGCCATCACCGTATTCGGTAACACTTGGCAGGTGCTGGACGGACCGGTTATCTGGTCCATCGCCACCATCATCTGCGTCTGTCTGTTCATTGGCGCGATGGGCAAGTCGGCGCAGGTGCCGCTGCACGTCTGGCTGCCGGATTCCATGGAAGGCCCGACCCCGATCTCCGCGCTGATCCACGCCGCCACCATGGTGACCGCCGGTATCTTCATGGTGGCGCGCATGTCGCCGCTGTTCGAGCTGTCGCAGACTGCTCTGGATTTCGTGCTGTTCATAGGCGCCACCACCGCCTTGTTCACCGGCCTGATCGGCATAGTGCAGAATGACATCAAGCGCGTCGTGGCGTACTCCACGTTGTCGCAATTGGGCTACATGACCGTCGCGCTGGGTGTGTCGGCGTACTCGGCGGCTGTGTTCCATCTGATGACGCATGCGTTCTTCAAGGCGTTGCTGTTCCTGGCTGCTGGCTCGGTAATCATCGGCATGCACCACGAGCAGGACATGCGCAAGATGGGCGGGCTGCGTAAGTACATGCCTATCACCTACATCACCAGCTTGATTGGCACATTGGCGCTGGTGGGTACGCCTTTCTTCTCCGGCTTCTATTCGAAAGACACGATTATCGAAGCGGCCAAGCATCACAAGGAACAGGCTGGCGAATTCGCTGGCAAGCTGGCCGAGCTGGGCACGATGGCGCCGCCGGACGTGCATGGCCCCAGCACCTGGATCGCCAGCTACGGCTACTGGGCGGTGTTGCTCGGCGTTTTTGTCACCAGTTTCTACAGCTTCCGGTTGCTGTACCTGACCTTCCACGGCAAGGAGCGCTTCAACGATCCCGCGCCCGAGCACTACGTCGCGCCGGAAGCGGAGACAGAAGCGCAAGAAGCGGCGCTGGCGCACGAACATGAAGCGCACGGCCATGAGGACCACGGTCATGGTCACCACGGCGACCACGCCCATACGCCGCACGAGTCGCCCTGGGTAGTGACAGTGCCGCTGATTCTGCTGGCTATTCCTTCGATCCTGATCGGCTATTTCACCATCGGCCCGATGCTGTTCGGTACCGATTGGACTGGGCACCACGAGCAGTTGCCGTTCTTCCTGGGCGCCATCGATTTCATCAATACCGATCCGAGTGCGGCGTTTGCTGCAAGCGACACCGTCAGGGCGCTGAAGGAAGAGTTCCACGGACCTGCCGCGTTCGCATGGCATGGCATGAAAGCCTGGCCGTTCTGGCTGGCGCTTGCCGGCTTCCTGCTCGCGACGGTGTTGTACCTGTGGAAGACCGAATGGCCTTCCAAGATGCGCAGCAGCCCGCTCGGTGCGTTCCTAGCCAATATCCTGGACAAGAAGTACTGGGCCGACCACATCTGGATCGGTGGCCTTGCCGGCGGCGGCGTGAAGTTGGGCCAGGCTTCCCGCGCAATCGATACGCATGTCATCGATGGTGCGGCGGTCAACGGCAGCGCTCGCCTGATCGACTTGGCGGCGCATTTGTTGCGCCGTAGCCAGTCGGGATTCCTCTATCACTACGCCTTCGCGATGATCCTCGGCCTGATTGCACTGTTGGCCGTCGTCATCCGGTTTTGGCAGTAATGCCCTGGCAATGACGCCTCTGGCGCTGAACTAACGGATATCACACGTGTCGAACTGGCCCTTGCTAAGTATTGTGATCTGGCTGCCGATCCTCGGCGGCGCGCTGGTGCTCGCCCTGGGCAACTCCCGTGCGGACCTGGCCCGCTGGGTGGCCTTGGCGGTGGCGCTGCTGACCCTGGCTTTCAGTGTGCCGTTGCTGACCGGCTTCAACTTCGCTGATCCGGGCATGCAGTTCGCCGAGAAGCACGAGTGGGTGCCCGCCTTCAACATCTGGTACTCGTTGGGTGCGGACGGCATTTCGGTCGCGCTTATCGTGCTCACCACGCTGACGACCGTGTTGGCGCTGATCGGTGCTTGGACGTCGGTGGACAAGCGCGTCAGCCAGTACGTGGCGGCGTTCCTGTTCCTGGAAGGTTTGATGGTGGGTGTGTTCTGCGCGATGGACGCGATGCTGTTCTACGTGTTCTTCGAGGCCATGCTGATTCCGATGTTCCTGATCATCGGCGTGTGGGGTGGTCCGCGCCGCATCTATGCATCGGTGAAGTTCTTCCTGTACACGTTTCTGGGCTCGGTGTTCATGCTGGTCGGGCTGATCTACCTATACCTGAAGGGCGGTAGTTTTCAGTTAGCGGATCTTTATCAGTTGCCGCTCAATGCCAAGGAGCAGACCTGGCTGTTCTTCGCCTTCCTGATCGCATTCGCAGTCAAGGTGCCGATGTTTCCGGTGCATACCTGGTTGCCGGACGCGCACGTGGAGGCGCCGACCGCCGGCTCGGTGATCCTGGCAGCGATCATGCTGAAGATCGGTGGCTATGGTTTTCTGCGATTCACGCTGCCGATCGTGCCCGACGCGGGTTACGAGTGGGCCACGCTGGTGATCGTGCTATCGCTGATCGGTGTGATCTATGTGGGCTTGGTGGCACTGGTGCAGGACGACATGAAGAAGCTGATCGCCTATTCGTCGGTTTCGCACATGGGCTTCGTCACGCTCGGCATCTTCATCGCCTTCGGCTTGGTTCGTGATTACGGCAACATGGATGGGGCGCGCCTGGGCTTGCAGGGCGCCATGGTGCAGATGATCTCGCACGGCTTCATCTCCGGCGCGATGTTCTCCTGCGTCGGCGTGCTGTACGACCGCATGCACACCCGAATGATTAAGGACTACGGCGGCGTGGTGAACGTGATGCCTTGGTTCGCCGTGTTTTTCGTGCTGTTCGGCATGGCCAATTCGGGCTTGCCGGGCACCAGCGGTTTCGTCGGCGAGTTCATGGTCATCGTGGCCAGCTTCCAGAAGCACCCGGTGATCGCACTGGCAGCAGCGACCACGCTGGTGATCGGTGCCGCTTACACACTGTGGCTGATCAAGCGGGTTATGTACGGCGAAGTGGCCAATGCGCACGTGGCTGAGTTGAAGGACATCAACTCGCGCGAAGCGCTGGTGTTGGGTGTGTTCGCTATAGGCGTGCTGGCGTTGGGCCTGTATCCCAAGCCGCTGACCGACCTGATGGAACCGTCGATCGCACAACTGGCGATGCAGCTCGCCAACAGCAAGCTGTAAGGAAGAAACATGACGACGCCGATGCTACCTTCCACCGCCGACCTGATGCCGCTGTTGCCGGAAGTGGTCCTGATCGCTGGCGCCTTCGCGCTGCTGATGCTGGATCTGTTCCTGGACAACCGGCGCCGGGTGGTCACCCATGGCCTGTCGATCGTGGTGCTTGCTGTGGTGCTGTACATGGTCGCCGCCGGCGTGGGCGGGCAGGGCACCGTGTTCAGCGGCATGTTCGTGCGCGACACCATGGCTGATGTGAGCAAGGTGGTGATCGTGCTGCTCAGCGGTCTGTCGCTGGTCTATGGCTGGCCTTATCTGCGCGAACGCAATCTGTATCCGGGCGAAGTCCCGGTACTGGTGTTGTTGGCTACCTCCGGCATGATGATGATGGTCTCGGCCGGTAGCCTGGTGATGGTCTATCTGGGCCTGGAACTGCTGGCGCTGTGTTCCTACGCGCTGGTCGCTCTGAACCGTGATGATGGGCTGTCGTCTGAGGCGGCGATGAAGTACATCGTGCTGGGTTCGCTGGCTTCCGGCCTGCTGCTGTACGGCATGTCGCTGATCTATGGCGCTACCGGTACGTTGAACCTGCCTGGTATTCATGAAGCGGCCGGCAACGGGGCCGTGGCGACCGGTGACGACCGGTTGCTGCTATTGACGGGCGTGGTGTTCATGGTCGCCGGTGTGGCTTTCAAACTGGGTGCGGCTCCGTTCCACATGTGGCTGCCCGACGTCTACCACGGCGCACCGACTCCGGTAACCTTGTTCATCAGCTCCGCGCCCAAGCTGGCGGCTTTCGGCATGGCGTATCGCTTGTTGGAAGATGGCGTAGGCCCGATGACCGTGCAGTGGCAATGGCTGCTGGCGGGACTGGCGGCCGCTTCGCTGATCATCGGTAACCTGATCGCCATCGTTCAATCCAATCTGAAACGAATGCTGGCGTACTCCACGGTCTCGCACGTCGGGTTCCTGTTGGTGGGGTTCGCCGGCGGCGGACAAAACGGCTATGCGGCAGCCCTGTTCTACGCGATCAGCTACGCGATCATGTCGGCGGCAGCATTCGGCGCGATCATCGTGCTATCACGGCAGGGCTTCGAGGCCGACAAGATCGACGACTTCAAGGGCTTGAACGCGCGTAATCCGTGGCAGGCGGGACTGGTGCTTTGCGTGATGGCCTCGCTGGCGGGAGTGCCGCCGTTCCTCGGCTTCTGGGCCAAGCTGGTGGTGCTGGGCGCCGCGTTGAATGGCGGCTTCCTGTGGCTGGCCTTGCTGGGCGTTGTCTGTGCAGTTATCGGAGCGTTCTATTACCTCCGGATCATCAAGGTGATGTATTTCGACGAGCCGGTCGGCGAAATTCACCCGGCAAGGACGGATCGAGTGGTCCCGATTGTGTTCGGAGTCAACGCGCTCGCGCTGCTGGTGCTGGGTATCGCGTGGAACCCGATCATGGCGTGGTGCCAGCAGGCCTTCGCCGGCTGATACCGGTGCGGGTCACGTGGGGCGGGAGCGCGTCGATTGGGAACGCAATTGATTGGATGCGCGATTGATTGAATCCCCTTAATCAAAGCACGATTGATCGGAGCACGGACGCGCGCTTGTATTGCAGCCGCTCGCTTGTATTACCGCTACTGGCACCCATCTGTTCCACCAGTCTTCTTGTATTTCGTTTTTGATGCGATTCAACACTTGCAATAAACCGCTTGAATCGTCATAATTCCGCTTCTGCTGCGGGGTGGAGCAGTCTGGCAGCTCGTCGGGCTCATAACCCGAAGGTCGCAGGTTCAAATCCTGCCCCCGCTACCAAGCTTTTCGGTGAGAAAAGCCTCGTATTTTGAGGCTCCTCACTGTCAAAGGCTCGGGCACGCGAAAGATGAATGTTCCCATCTTCGCACCGGAATCCAGCGTATCGGACAAGGGGCCCATCGGGCCCCTTGTTGTTTTCGTAATCCAGACATTTGTTGAAAGGTCACCACGTGAGCGACAAGGCTACCCAAATCGCTAACCTGCTGGCCCCAACGGTGCATGCCCTCGGGCTGGAACTGCTGGGCGCCGAATATCTGCCGGCTCCCGGCAGCGCCACGCTTCGCCTATACATCGACGTGCCCGAGTCCGAACAGGCTTCGCGCATGGTCGGCATCGACGACTGCGAAGCAGTCAGCCGGGAAGTCTCCGCCCAGTTGGACGTGGAAGATCCGATCTCCGGCAACTACACCCTGGAAGTCTCTTCCCCCGGCATCGACCGGCCGCTGTTCACGTTGGCGCAATTTGTTCGCCACCAAGGTGAATCGGCCAAAGTCGTGTTGAAATTGCCGCAGGACGGACGCCGGCGCCTGCAGGGTGCCATTACCCGCATCGAAGGCGAAAATGTGGTTTTTACGGTGGATGCCGCCGAGATAACGGTCGCATTCGATAATATCGACAAGGCTCGGCTGGTACCCGATTGGGCGGCCCTGGGCTTTGCGCCGGAAAAACCCAATGCGGGCTCCACTACTGGAAGCCGCAATACTGGAAGCCGCGCGAAGACGGCGGCTCCCAACAAGCCGGGGAAGGGCAAGCCCGCCCCGAAAAAGACAGGTAAGCAACAACCCAACAAGCCGGCGGCCAACAAGCCGAGAGCGGAGTGATAAATGAGTAAGGAACTTTTGCTGGTGGTGGATGCGGTCGCCAATGAAAAAGGCGTGCCGCGAGAAGTGATCTTCGACGCGATCGAAGCTGCGTTGGCGTCCGCCGCCAAGAAGCGTTATCCGGAGCAGGACGTGCAGGTGCGCGTGACCATCGACCACAAGGATGGCACCTACGAAACCTATCGCCGCTGGGAAGTGGTGGCCGATGAGGTAGTGATGGAATCGCCTGACCGGCAGATCCGCCTGATGGACGCGATCGATGAGAGCGACGACGTCGAAGTCGGCGACTACATCGAAGAGCAAATCGAGAACCCCGACTTCGGGCGCATCTCCGCGCAGGCCGCCAAGCAGGTGATCGTGCAGCGAGTGCGCGAAGCCGAACGCGCTCAAGTGGTCGACGCCTGGAAAGACCGTGTGGGCGAGCTGGTAACCGGTGTGGTCAAGCGCGCCGAGCGCGGCAACATCTACGTGGATCTGGGCGGAAATGCCGAAGCCTTCATTCCGAAGGACAAGGGCATTCCACGCGACGTGCTGCGTGCCGGCGACCGCGTTCGCGGTTATCTGTTCGACGTGCGTTCCGAGCCACGCGGCCCGCAGCTGTTCATCAGCCGCGCCGCGCCGGAATTCATGATCGAACTGTTCAAGCTGGAAGTGCCGGAAGTGGGCCAGGGCCTGGTCGAAATCAAGGCCTGCGCACGCGACCCTGGCGACCGCGCCAAGATCGCCGTGCTGGCGCACGACACCCGCACAGACCCCATCGGTGCCTGCATCGGCATGCGCGGTTCACGCGTGCAGGCGGTGTCGAATGAGCTCAATGGCGAGCGCGTCGACATCGTGCTGTGGAACGACAATCCGGCCACCTTCGTCATCAACGCGATGGCGCCGGCCGAAGTGCAGTCGATCATCGTCGATGAAGAAAAGCATTCGATGGACCTGGCCGTGGCGGAAGACCGCCTGGCTCAGGCGATCGGCAAGGGCGGCCAGAACGTACGCTTGGCCAGTCGCCTGACCGGTTGGCAGCTCAACGTCATGACCCAGGACCAGGTGGCTGCCAAGTCGGAGGCCGAACAGGCCGTCGCCCGCCAGCTGTTCATGGACAAGCTGGAAGTGGACGAGGAAATCGCGGCCATCCTGGTCAGCGAAGGCTTCAACACGGTCGAGGAAATCGCCTACGTGCCGGTTGGCGAGCTGCTGGCGGTGGAAGGCTTTGACGAGGACATCGTGGAAGAGCTGCGGGCCCGTGCTCGGGACGCGCTGCTCAACGAAGCCCTGGCCGAGGAAGAAGGTTTGGAAGAGCATCAGCCGGCCGAAGACCTGCTGGCGCTGGAAGGCATGGACGAAGAAACCGCTTACGCGCTGGCCTCGCGCGGTGTCCGCACCAGCGAGGAGCTGTCCGATCTGGCCGCCGATGAGGTGGTGGAATTCGGCATTGAGGGACTGGACGAGGAACGCGCCGCGGCGCTGATCCTGGCCGCCCGCGCCGAGGAGATCGCCCGTCTGGAGCGCGGCGAATGAGCCGTCGATGAACGCCGCCCTGGTAACCGCAGGGCTTAGAATCCGCGTTCCCTCCGCTACCAGCGTGGGGGCGCAAACAAGGTCATAGGATCCGAATGACGCAGCAAACCACCATCCGCAAGCTGGCCGAGCTGGTTAATACCCCGGTCGAAAAACTGCTGGAGCAACTGGCTGAAGCCGGTATGAAATTCAGCGGTCCCGACCAGGTCGTGACCAGCACCGAGAAGATGAAGCTACTCGGCTTCCTTCGCCGTACCCACGGCAAGACCGAGAAGCCCGTCGAGGACGCGGCCGCGCCCAAGAAAATCACCCTGAACCGGCGCAAGGTCCAGGAAGTGACGGTGGCTGCCGGCCGCACCAAGACCACGGTCAATGTGGAGGTCCGCCAGAAGCGTACCTACGTCAAGCCGACCGAACCGGAAATCCAGGCTTCGCAGTTGGAGATGGATCCGGAGCGCGCTGAAATCCTGCGCAAGCTGGAGGCATCCAAGCAGCGCAACCTGGAAGAACAGCAGCGCCTGGCCGAGGAAGATCGCCGCCGCAAGGAAGAGGTCGATCGCCGCCGCCAGGAAGAAGAGGCCGTGCGCGCCGAAGCGGAAGCTGCGCGTCTGCAGGCCGAAGCCGAGGTCGCCGCCGCCGCGGCAGGCGTGCCAGCAAGCGACGAAGGAACCCCCGCGCGTCCGGCCAAGCCGGGCGGGCATCACGTACCCAAACCAGTGGTCCGCAAGGATCCGCCGCGTGTGGATGATCGCGCCACTGCCGGCGCACACAAACACAAAACCCGTGGTTCGCATGCCATGGTCGCCGGCGTCGAGGACGACGACAGCACTCAGCGCTTCGCCGGCCAGTTGCACCTGTCGGCCGCCGATCGCGCGCGCCGCACGACCTCGCGCGTCAAGCCGAAGCAACGCCGCCAAGTCGAGCAGGCGCGTGGCGGTGGCGGCCAGCACGGCTTCGAGCGCCCCACCGCGCCGGTAGTGCGTGACGTGGCGATCGGCGAAACGATCACCGTCGCCGACCTGGCGCAGAAGCTGGCACTGAAGGGTGGTGACGTAGTGAAAGCGCTGTTCAAAATGGGCGTCATGGCGACCATCACCCAGACGATCGATTACGACACCGCTGCGCTGGTCACCGAAGAACTGGGTCACGTGCCCGTGCGCGCCAGCAGTGGCGATGCCGAAGACGCGCTGTTGGCCCATACCGAGGAAGTACAGGGCGAGAAGCTGCCGCGTCCGCCGGTGGTCACCATCATGGGTCACGTCGACCACGGCAAGACCTCGTTGCTGGACTACATCCGCCGCACCAAGATCGCCAGCGGCGAAGCCGGCGGCATTACCCAGCACATCGGCGCCTACCATGTGGAAACCGCGAAGGGCGTGATCAGCTTCCTCGACACTCCTGGCCACGCGGCGTTCTCGCAGATGCGCGCTCGCGGCGCCAAACTCACCGACATCGTGGTGCTGGTAGTCGCGGCCGACGACGGCGTGATGCCGCAGACGGTTGAAGCGGTGAAGCACGCCAAGGCGGCGGGCGTTCCGCTGATCGTGGCGGTCAACAAGATCGACAAGACCGATGCCGACCCGCTGCGCGTGAAGAACGAACTACTGGCGCAGGAAGTCGTGGCCGAGGAATTCGGCGGCGATACCCAATTCGTCGAACTTTCGGCCAAGACCGGCCAGGGCGTCGACGAACTGCTGGATGCCATCTCGCTGCAGGCTGAAGTGCTGGAACTGCGCGCCGCACGCGACGGCCGCGCCACTGGCGTGGTCATCGAATCGTCGCTGGACAAGGGTCGCGGTCCGGTGGCAACGGTGCTGGTGCAGCAGGGCACACTGAAGAAGGGCGATTATCTGGTCTGTGGCATCCAATACGGCCGCGTGCGCGCCCTGTTCGACGAAACCGGCGGTCAACCGGCCGAAGCCGGTCCATCGATTCCGGTGCAGGTGCTGGGTCTGTCCGGCGTGCCGGAAGCGGGTGATGACTTCGTGGTGGTCGAGGACGAGCGCCTGGCCAAGGATGTCGCGCAGCAGCGTGACGCCAAGCGCCGCGAGTCGCGCCTGGTGCAGTCCGCCGGCAGCCGCATGGAAGACATCATGGCCCAGCTGGGCAAGGGCGAGGGCCAGTTGAGCCTCAACCTGATCATCAAGGCCGACGTGCAGGGTTCGGTGGAAGCGCTCCGCCATTCGCTGACCGCACTGTCCAACGAATCCATCCGCATCAACATCATCCACTCCGGCGTGGGCGGCATCACCGAATCCGACGCCAATTCGGCGGTCACCTCCAAGGCGACCATCATCGGCTTCAATGTACGCGCCGATGCTTCGGCTCGCCGCATCATCGAGACCAATGGCGTGGACCTGCGCTACTTCTCGATCATCTACGACGTGATCGATCAGGTGAAGCAGGTGGCCTCCGGTCTGCTGGGCGTGGAGATCCGCGAAGAAATCATCGGTGTCGCCGAAGTCCGCGATGTCTTCCGCAGTTCCAAGTTCGGCGCGGTGGCGGGTTGTATGGTCGTCGAGGGCGTGGTCAAGCGAAACAAGCCGATTCGCGTATTGCGCGAAAGCACGGTGGTATTTGAAGGCGAACTGGAATCGCTGCGCCGCTTCAAGGAGAACGTCGACGAAGTGCGCAATGGCACCGAATGCGGCATCGGCGTGAAGGCCTACAACGACGTCAAGCCCGGCGACCAGATCGAGTGCTTCGAGCGCATCGAAGTACAGCGGACGCTGTGACGGGCGCAGAGGCCGGAGGCCAGAGACCGGAGACCAGGGAAAAGCGACGGCATTGCTGCTTCGGCTTCTCCCCTGGCCTCTGGTCTCCGAGCTCTGGCCTCTGACCAAGGAATTCCCACCATGCCTACTAAATCCTTCTACCGCTCCGACCGCGTTTCCGCCCAGCTCCGCCGCGAATTGGGCACGCTGGTGCATGAAGCCGTGCGCGAACATGGGCTGCCATCGGTCAGTGTTTCCGACGTCGAAGTCACCCGCGATCTGGCCCATGCCAAGGTGTTTGTCACCGCGCTGATGCAGGAGCGGTCGGCCGAAGCGGTCAAGGCGCTGAAAGAGCTGTCGCCGCAGATCCGTTACCAGCTGGGCAAGGCCATGAAGCTGCGCCACGTGCCGGAGTTGCACTTCCACTATGACGACTCAGTGGACCGCGGCGAGCGCATCAACAATCTGCTGCGCGATCTGCCTCCGCCGAGCGAACCCGAAGACGAGTAAGCTCCTCAACCGAAGCTGCGTTGAGGCTTACACCAAACCCGTAGGAGCGGCGTCCCGCCGCGAGCTCTTGATCTTTATCCATGGCGACGGGAAAAGCTCGCGGCGGGACGCCGCTCCTACGGGAACCGGTTTCTCGCGATCATCAAACCAGAGACGCAATGGCCGCACGCCCCCGCTTCCGCCGCCTCGACGGCATCCTGCTGTTGGACAAGCCTGCAGGCTTGAGTTCCAACCAGGCGCTGCAGCGCGCACGGCATTTGTTTCGGGCGGAGAAGGGCGGCCACACCGGCAGCCTGGATCCGTTGGCTACCGGATTGCTGCCGCTGTGCTTCGGTGAAGCCACAAAGATCGCTGGCTTGCTGCTGGGTTCGCGCAAGGCCTACGACACAACCGCCGTGCTGGGCATCACCACCGATACCGACGACGCCGACGGCGCCGTACTGCGTCAGCGTCCGGCGCCACCGATCGACGCTGATCACCTACAGGCCGCTCTGGCGCCATTGCGCGGAGTTATCCGCCAGCGAGCACCGATTTACTCTGCCTTGAAGCAAGGCGGTGAGCCGCTGTATGCCAAGGCACGCCGGGGGGAAACCATCGAAGCCCCGGAACGCGAAGTCGAGGTTCATGACATCCAGGTACTCGAGCATGCCAGCGACCGCGTGAAACTCCGAGTGAAATGCGGCTCCGGTACCTATGTGCGCAGTCTGGTGCGGGACCTGGGCGAAACGCTGGGTTGTGGCGCGCATGTCGCCGAGTTACGGCGCCTGTGGGTAGACCCGTTCATGCAGCCGCGGATGTTCACGCTGGAAGCGCTCCAGGCATTGGCTGAACAGGAAGGCGAAGCCGCCTTGGAAGCTTGTTTGCTGCCGATCGAAGCCGGGCTGACCGGCTTTCCACGCCTTGAGCTGGATGCCGAGTCCGCCCAGCGCCTGGGCAAAGGACAGCGCCTGCGTGGCTATGAAGCATCGGCGGGCACAGTGGCGGTCTACGGACCGGAAGGACGCGTGCTGGGCCTGGCCACGGTGGATGCCGAAGGACTGCTTTCGCCGCAACGATTGTTCACCTGGGCCTGTCCCGAGACGGCGCCAAAGCCGGTACCACTGCAATAAAGCCTTGTTTCAAAAGGCGTCCGCAGCTACAATTTCGCGGCCGATTTCACGGCAACTCCCTTTTGCTTACGGCGAGCCTAGCGGTGCTCCGGTTTACTTCGGTATCTCCCGGCGTTCCTGCAGGCCACGCATCTCAGAGAAAAAAAACTATGTCAGTAGATACCCAGAAAGTCATTGAAGAAAACAAGCGCAGCGTGAGCGATACCGGTTCGCCGGAAGTACAGGTCGCCCTGTTGACCGCCCGCATCGAACAGCTCAGCGGCCACTTCAAGACCCACAAGAAAGATCACCACAGCCGCCGCGGTCTGCTGCAACTGGTTAACCGCCGCCGCAGTCTGCTCGACTACCTCAAAAAGAAAGACAACGAGCGCTACAAGGCCTTGATCGAAAAACTGGGTCTGCGCCGCTAACCCAATACCCCGCCGCGGCGCAGAAATGCGCCGCGGTTTGCATTTCAGGGAATGGAATGCGCCTCACCCGCCAGCCAGCAGACAACGTTTCAGTAGAGCCAACGGCCGGAACATCCGGTCACCCGCGTGCGGCATGGGTCGCGCACGGTCAATCCGTTAAGCAATATCCCTAAGGAATCAACGTGGCAAAAATTACCAAGACCTTCCAGTACGGCAAACACACAGTCACTTTGGAAACCGGCGAAATCGCCCGCCAGGCCGGCGGCGCGGTCATCGTCAAGTTCGATGACACCGTACTGCTGGTCACCGCCGTGGCGGCAAAGTCGGCCCGTGAAGGGCAAGACTTCTTCCCGCTGACGGTTGACTACCAGGAGAAGTTCTACGCCGGTGGCCGCATTCCCGGTGGCTTCTTCAAGCGCGAAGGCCGTGCGACCGAGAAAGAGACGCTGATCTCGCGCCTGATCGATCGCCCGCTGCGCCCGCTGTTCCCGGAAGAATTCCGCAATGAAGTGCAGGTCATCGCCACGGTGATGTCGCTGAACCCGGAAATCGACGGCGATATCCCGGCGCTGATCGGCGCCTCGGCAGCCGTCGCGCTGACCGGTGCACCTTTCAACGGCCCCATCGGTGCCGCCAAGGTCGGTTACATCAACGGCGAATACGTGCTCAACCCGACCGTCAGCGAACTGAAGGATTCCAAGCTGGAGCTGGTCGTCGCCGGTACCAGTAACGCCGTGCTGATGGTGGAATCCGAAGCCGACCAGCTGTCCGAAGAAGTGATGCTGGGCGCAGTGATGTTCGGCCATCGCGAAATGCAGAAGGTCATCAACATCATCAACGAACTGACCGTTGAAGCCGGCACCAAGTCGTGGGACTGGTCCGCACCGGCCAAGAACGAAGCACTGATCTCGTCCTTGAAGGAAGCAGTGGGCACCCAGTTGGCCCAGGCCTTCCAGATCCACAACAAGTTGCAGCGTCGCGACGCCATTGCCGCCATCAAGAAAGACGTGCTGCAGTCGCTGGCCGGCCGTGCCGAAGCCGATGGCTGGAGCGTTGCCGAACTGTCCAAGGAATTCGGCGAACTGGAATACCAGACCATGCGCGGTTCGGTGCTGAGCACCAAAGTCCGCATCGACGGTCGCGCACTGGACACCGTGCGCCCGATCTCCTCGAAGGTCAGCGTGCTTCCGCGTACCCATGGCTCGGCGCTGTTCACCCGCGGCGAAACCCAGGCCATCGTGGTCACCACGCTGGGCACCGCGCGCGACGGCCAGGTGATCGACGCCGTGTCGGGCGAGTACAAGGACAACTTCCTGTTCCATTACAACTTCCCCCCGTACTCGGTGGGCGAAGCCGGCCGCATGATGGGTCCGAAGCGCCGCGAAATCGGCCACGGCCGTCTGGCCAAGCGCGGCGTGCTGGCCGTGATGCCGAGCCTGGAAGAGTTCCCGTACACCATCCGCGTGGTCTCGGAAATCACCGAATCCAACGGTTCCTCCTCGATGGCATCGGTCTGTGGCAGCTCGCTGTCGCTGATGGATGCTGGCGTGCCGATCAAGGCGCCCGTCGCCGGTATCGCCATGGGCCTGGTGAAGGAAGGCAACGACTTCGTGGTCCTGTCGGACATCCTGGGCGATGAAGATCACCTGGGCGACATGGACTTCAAGGTGGCCGGTACTTCCAACGGCGTGTCCGCGTTGCAGATGGACATCAAGATCGAAGGCATCACCGAAGAGATCATGAAGAAGGCGCTGGATCAGGCCAAGGCCGGTCGTCTGCATATCCTGGGCGAAATGGCCCATGCGTTGACCACGCCGCGCCAGGAACTGAGCGAGTTCGCCCCGCGTCTGCTGACCATCAAGATCCATCCGGACAAGATCCGCGAAGTGATCGGCAAGGGCGGTGCCACCATCCAGGGCATCACCAAGGAAACCGGCACCCAGATCGACATCCAGGACGATGGCACCATCATCATCGCCTCGGTCAACGCCGCCGCTGCGCAGGCCGCCAAGGCGCGCATCGAACAGATCACCTCCGACGTCGAGCCCGGCCGCATCTACGAAGGCAAGGTCGCCAAGATCATGGACTTCGGCGCGTTCGTGACCATCCTGCCGGGCAAGGACGGCCTGGTGCACGTCTCGCAGATTTCCAGCGAGCGCGTGGAAAAGGTCAGCGACAAGCTCAAAGAAGGCGATCTGGTGAAGGTCAAAGTGCTGGAAGTCGACAAACAGGGCCGCATCCGCCTGTCGATCAAGGCCGTGGAAGAAGGCGAAGGCGTACCGGCCGAATAAGCCGCCTGCGACATTGCAAGCTTCAAAAAAAGCGGGCTTCGGCCCGCTTTTTCTTTGTTTGCTTATCGCAATGACGGAATGCGTAGGAGCGCATTTGTGGGAGCGACGTGAGTCGCGACCGGAACCTTTCCGGTCGCGACTCACCCGTACCGGCATGCCGGCACGACTCCCACAGTGTAAGAAGAAGCCGCCGCCATGTGGACATCCAAGGTGCGTTACGCTTGGCGCTCACAGGGGAACCTCATGAAGCAATTGCAAGCCTTGCTGCTGGCCACCATCTTCGCTTCATCCACCCATGCGATTGCCCAGACCCCCTTGCCTCTGCACATCGGCGGGCGAGTCGCGACCACCAGCGATGGCAAGCACCCTCTCTATCGCTACCAATGGCCCGCAATCTATTTCGAAGCGGCGTTCGAGGGCTCAGAAGTCTCTGTCCGCGTGGCGGACGACACGAACCGTTTGCGCATTCTCATCGACGGACAGCCAAGCGCGGTACTGGATCGGCCGGGAACCATTGAACACAAGATCGCTAACCTGACCGAAGGTCGCCACACGATTCGTCTGGAAAAACTTAACGAATCGCAGGACGGTACCGGCACCTTCGAAGGGTTCTATATCCCCGCTTCGGGCAAAGCACTGCCCTCGCCATCGCGACCGCGTCAGATCGAATTCGTCGGCGACTCGGATATGGTCGGTTACGGTAATACATCCACCACCCGCGAATGCACGGATGAGGAGCTATTCCTTTCCACCGACACCCAGAAAGCCTATGGCCCGCAAGTGGCGCATCGCTTCAACGCCGACTACCAGATCAACGCGTATTCCGGCATCGGCGTGATACGCAACTACGACGGCATGAAGCCGGACATGAGCATGACATCGCTTTATCCGCGGATATTGTTCGATAATCCTGCCGCATATAGGAACGATGCATGGAAGCCGCAGGTCATCGTCGTTGGGCTGGGCGGCAACGATTTCGTGCCGGCAGTAAAATCTGACGATAGATGGAAAGACCAGCAGGCATTGCGCAAGGATTTCGACAAGGCCTATGTGGAGTTCCTGCGAAAGCTACGGAAGAAGAATCCGGACGCATTCATTCTTCTGTTTGTGCTGGAAACCTACGATGCCGATTACGCCGCGGGCAACCACTTGGTCATGAAAACACTTCAGGAAGATGGCGACAAGCGCATCCATTTGCTCGCCTATCCGAAAGTGGAGATCACCGGTTGCAACTGGCATCCATCGCTTAAGGATCATGCGGCCATGGCGGATACCATCAGCGCTTATGTCGCAGCCCATCCGGAGCTTTGGCAGGGAAAATAAGCAATCGCCGAGCGCCCGTTGACTGTAAAAAAAGCCAGGCTTTCACTTGGCTTTATTTGGTTCGCGTGATGTCTACCGCTCGCGCCGCGTAATCATCCGATTTACCTTGCCGCGCCGTTGCCAATCTGGCACCGCGCGTTCGCGCGGTGAGATTTCGCCATCGAGCCCGCTGTTTGTCGCGGCAGAAGAAGGAATTCCCAAAGGCCGCGCCGAAGCAGCAACCGCCTGCGACTGCGCCGCGATATCGGTGCCTTGCACGATACCCAGCGGAGCATAGCCCGCGTAGCCGGGAAACACCTGGCTGAGGTTGGGATTGGCCATGCGGCGGATCAGGACTTCGGAGAACACCCGGCGGTAGTCGGTGGTGACGGGGACATCGCCAAAGGTAGGCGACAGCGTTTCCGGGTTCAGTCCCGGCCAGCTGCCGAAGAAGCGACGGCCGTTGACCGGTCCGCCCAGCACCAGCAACGGATTGCCGTAGCCGTGGTCGGTACCGCCATTTGCGTTTGCGCGGACGCGGCGGCCGAATTCCGATTGAACGATCACGGTCACGCGCGACATCTGTCCATCGGCATTCAACTCGTTGAAGAACGCGTAAAGCGCCGAGGAGAGTTCGTTGATCTTGTTCTGGTAGTAGTGATAGCCGCTGCCGGCGGTGCCTTGGCCCTCGTGCGTATCCCAGCCGCCCAAGTCCAATGTGGCGTAACGCAGGCCTAGATTGAAACGGATCGACTGAGCGATGGTCCACAGTTGCTGCGCGAATCCCCCCGTCGGCCATGCGGCGGGCAGGCTGGCGAAGGATTGCTGTCCGATGAGGTTCAATGCGCCGTTCGCACGGCGCCCTTCGATCTCCACACCGCTCTGGCCGATCCAAAGATCCGCCAACGTCTCGTTGATGCCTCGGAAGCCCGCAGGCGCGCCGTCACGAATTTTCTGCCAGGCGTAAGCGCCCGAGTTCAATCCGAAATCGGAAGGGCTGCTCATCGTCAACGCATCGGTCGCGCCCATCAGGCCGGCCGGTTGCGTTCCGCTGACGCCCAACGCCGGCAACACGGCGGCGGGCGTGCCGCTGGCGCGGGTCTGCCAGGCGCGTGTCATCCATCCGGTGCCCGAGCCGAACTTGCCGGGCGTGCCCAGGTCGATATACAGCTGCGCATCGAAGTGGCTGCGAGTGACCGCGGTGGACATGCCGCAGGCATGCACGATGGCCAACCTGCTGTCGTTCCACAGATCGCGCAGACCGGTCGCCGAAGGATGCAAGCCGAAGCCGGTAGCCGCGCCGCCGCTCAATGTCAGCGGCAGCGCACCATACGTGCCGGTGGCGGCGATCGACAAGCTTGGCCGGGCTTCCTCATAGAACGTGCGATCCGCACCGCTGATCGGCACCACCAGATTCAAGCCATCCATGCCGCCGCGCAGGAACAAATGCACCACGGTGTCGTAGCTGTTCGCGGCGGCTGCCGCGCCATCGGCGAAGATCAGGCTGCTGCCGGCGGCGCTGACTACTGCCGCGCTGCCGCAGCCTTTGACGAATTCCCGACGGGTCAGTTTGAAGTTGCTCATGTCGGGCCCTCAGCGGCTCAGGAATTCGGGGGACATCAGGATCAGCGAAACCATGCTGCGCAGCCTTTGGTGGTTGTAGTGCCGCTTCAGATCGCCCTGTTGCCAGACGTCGTTGTCCAGGATCACGTAGCTGTTGGGATCGCCGTTCTGCGCCATGAAACTGACCAGCACTTGCTTGCGCGTCGCTTCTGGTTGATAGCCGAGGATGCGCTGGCACCAGAAGGTCACCAGATTGTTGGCCGTCCACGAGGTCACACCGCTGCGGCTGGTCGCCAGGATCGGGCTCAGCGGCACATCGGCGTCACTGGTTTCGGTCAGCCAGTTGAGCAGCTTCCAGGTCATCGCGTATGAGTTGGAACCCGACCATGCAATGCCGGTATCCGGATAGCCATTCGGCGCCGCCCAGTTGTAAGGCATATGCCCGGTGAAGCCGGCCCGCCACATGAGCTCATCGCTTTTGGCGTGGCCTGGTCGCGGTGTCCAGTCATGTCCCAATACGCGCATCGCGGCGACCGTTGCCTCGAACGGACGGCGTTTCTTGCGGCCCCAGCTGTAGAAGAAGTCGTCGGAGTTGAGGATATGGCGCAGCGTCAGCTCTATCTGATTGGCGCTCTGCCAATTGGCGCGGAAGACGGCGGCGGCGCTATCGATCAGCGGTTGCGAAGGTGTGTCGTTGATGAAGCGGCGGATCAGCTTCTTGCAGATGAACTTGGCTACGCGTGGATGGCTGGCCAGTCGGTCCAGCACGTCGCGGCCGTCTTTCATGGCCGGTTGCTCGGGATAGATCAGCATGCCCAGCAGGAACTTCGGCCCCGCATCGTGCCAGGATTGGCGGTAGACGAAAGTGCCATCGTTCTCGGTGGGAAACTGCCAGTTCCCATTCTTGGCCGACCAGCCGGTGAAAGCGGCCGAGGTCTCGTACACGTCGATATCGGTATAGCCGATGGGGTAAGCGGGGTCTTCCGGGCAGGGCGCTACTTGGAACGGGTCGGTGAAGCCCAGATAGTTTTCCGCACCCAGGGTGTGCAGCTCCAACAGTTCCCGGGCGAAGTTTTCGTTGGGACCGGAACGGGAGTTGTTGATGTTGTCCAGGTAGTAGAGCATCGCGGTGCTCTTGGCCACCGCCTCCAGCATTACGCGGAAATTGCCCTTGGAATTCGCGCGGATGACATCGCGGGTGTAGTGCACGTATACCGGGCCGGTGCTGAAGTCGTTCGCCAGCACGTTGAAATGATCGTGCCAGAAATTGACCAACACCTCGCGCAGCTGACGGCGCGAATACGCCGCCCGCACATACGCGGCGCGTTGTACTTCCGTCGCCGGACGCATGCGGACAGCGTTCTCCGGATCGGCGACCACGTGATCGGCCCACAGCTGTGAGAGGCTTTTCCCCAACGTGGTGTATCCGGCCGCGGTCAGCCGGCTTTCCACCGCCGCGTCGCTGATGTTGTCCCAGTCCAGCTGCCAGTCCACATAGTTCGCCAGCCGCTGCCGGTCGGTGCTGCCGAGGGCGTTGAATTCGGCGATGGTGGTTGTCGTGGCGCCGTAGCTCAGATGATTGAGCGCCTGCACGGCGAAGGGTGGCCGCGGCAAGGTGAGCAAACGCGGTGCCGACATGCCTGCGCTGGTTTTCCCTTCGCCAGCGGTCTGCGCTTCCGGAGCGGCTGCGGTCTTCGGGCGGGCCTGCTCGCCGGCCTTGCGTCCATATAGCCGCCGATGCCGTTCGCGAACCTGCTGCAGCAGGCTGGGTTGAGCCGGAGCGGATGTGGCAGGAGCCGGCCTGGTTGCCGGTCCGGCCGCGGTTTCTCTGCGAGTCAAACGATCGAAGCGGCCGCGGAACATAGTCCGCCGCAAGCTGACGAGGCGTCGCGCCATCTGGAATTCCTGATTTTCCCCAATCAGCGCAGAGTATTAGCTAACTCGCGGCCGGTGAATGCGACGGGGTGCACAGGCTATTCATCCGTTGGTCGGGATGGCGTGTCTTTATCTCAAAGTGCTGGCAAGCCGTCCTGGGGGATCCCATGTTTTTGCTTGGGCGGAAAAGCAAAAATCCCCCTCAATCCCCCTTTTTAAAAAGGGGAAGTAAAGCAGCATCCTGACCTCTGACCTCTGACCTCTGACCTGCCGTCAAACCCATCCGGTGGCATAGAACACACCAATGACCACGAACACCGCCGCGGTCTTGATCAGGGTGATGGCGAAGACGTCCTTGTACGACTGGCGGTGCGTCAGACCCGTGACCGCCAGCAAAGTGATGACCGCGCCGTTGTGGGGCAGGGTGTCCATGCCGCCAGAAGCCATGGCGGCCACGCGATGCAGCACGTCCATTGGGATGCCGGTGGCCTGCGCGTTGGCGATGAAGCTGTCGGCCATCGCCGCCAGCGCGATGCTCATGCCGCCGGACGCCGAACCGGTAATGCCGGCCAACGCGGTCACTGAGATGGCTTCGTTGACCAGCGGATTAGGGATGGCCTGCAAGGCATTGGCGACCACCAGGAACCCCGGCAGCGCGGCGATGACCGCACCAAATCCATATTCCGATGCGGTGTTCATCGACGCCAGCAGTGCGCCGCCGATGGCGCTTTTGGTGCCTTCAGCGAAGCTGGCGAAGACCGGTTTCCAGGCGAACAACATCACCGCCAGAATGCCGACCAGCAAGGCGCCTTGTACCGCCCAGATAGCCGCCACTTTCGACACCTCCTGCACGACCGGCGCAGGACTGCCGATCACCGCGGGTACGAAAGATTGGGTTTCGCCGTAGAAGCCGGGAATCCAGCGGGTGAAGACGAAATTCGCTACGCCCACCAGCAGCAGCGGCAGGATCGCGATCAGCGGATGGATCAGCTTGTCGCCGCGAAAGAGCTCCGGTTCGTTACGCAGGTCTTTCTCATCGCCATAGCCCTCGCCAGCGCGCAATGCCACGCGGCGGCGCCATTCCAGGTAGCTCATGCCCAGGATCAGGATGAATATCCCTCCGAGCGAGCCCAGCACCGGCGCGGCCCAGCCCGTCGTGCCGAAGAACGACGTCGGAATGATGTTCTGGATTTGCGGCGTGCCCGGCAGCGCGTCCATGGTGAAGGTAAAGGCGCCAAGCGCAATCGTGCCGGGAACCAGCCGCTTGGGGATGTCGCTCTGGCGGAACAGTTCGGCCGCGAACGGATACACCGCAAATACCACCACGAACAGCGACACGCCGCCATAGGTCAGCACCGCGCATACCAGCACGATGGACAGCATGGCGCGCTGACGACCGACCACTTTGATGGTGGCGGCGACAATCGATTTGGAGAAGCCTGATATTTCGATCAGCTTGCCGAACACCGCGCCGAGCAAAAACACCGGGAAATACAGCTTCAGGAAGCCCACCATCTTGTCCATGAAAAGACCGGTGAACATCGGCGCGACCAGCGAAGGATCGGTCAGCAGCACGGCGCCCAGCGCGGCGACCGGCGCGAACAGGATCACGCTGTAGCCGCGGTAAGCCACGAACATCAAAAAGCACAGCGCGGCCAGCACAATCAGGAAAGACATCAACGGATCCCCGGCTCGCGCCTGGCTCAAGATGCGGCGAGTATCGGCAGCGCAGGCGGTGCAGGCCCACTGTACGAAGGTACAAGTGTCCGCAGTGGCGGCAGTCACTAGCCTTGGCGGCGAATCGGCCAATCTGGCCGCCGCAATGTCGTACCCGGGAGGAGGGGAGACCTTATGAAGCGCAAGCACCTTAGCTTGGCGATCGGTTGTGTACTGCTGGCACCAGCAGCGTGGGCGCAGGACACCGCTGTGGGAACCAGTGATACGCCAGCTAGCAGAGCGACCACGCTGGACGCGGTTACGGTCACCGCGCGCAAGCGCGAGGAGACGCTGCAGGACGTACCGGTCGCGGTGACCGCCTTCACGCCGGAAACCCTGGACAAGTTGAACATCGAAGACTTGGCCGATCTGGATGCGCAGGTGCCCAACCTGACCATCTACGCGGCGCGCGGTTCCACCAGCACCGTGACCGCCTACATCCGCGGCGTCGGCCAGGCCGATCCGCTGTGGGGCGTGGATCCGGGCGTAGGCATCTATTTGGACGACGTCTACATCGCGCGTCCGCAGGGTGCCTTGCTGGACGTGTTCGACGTCGGTCGCATCGAAGTACTGCGCGGCCCGCAGGGAACGCTGTACGGCAAGAACACCATCGGCGGTGCCATCAAGTACATCTCGCGTGGCCTGCCGAAAGAAACGGAAGGCCTCGCTTCGATCACGGTTGGCAACTACAACCAGCTGGATGCCAAGGCCGCATTGGGTGGTCCCATCGGTGGTGCCGATAGCGGTTTGCGCGGGCGCGTATCGGTCGCCAGCATGAGTCGCGATGGCTTCGGCGAAAACACCTTTACCGGTCAGGACGTCAGCGACAAGGAAATCAACGCCGCACGCTTCCAACTGGGTGCCTATGCCGGCGACGATTTCGATGTGCAGTTCGCAGTGGATTGGATGGACGACCAGTCCGGCGTGCGTGGCGCCAAGATGCTGGCGCCAAGTCCGCTGGCGCCGGCGTATCCGCCAACCGACAACCGCTACGACATCCGCAGCGGCATGAAGAACATCAACGACACCGAGATGAAAGGTGCTTCCGCCGCGGTGAACTGGCGCGCGAGCGAGGACTGGGCGTTCAAGTACGTCATCGCCAAGCGCGAATCCGACACCGAGACGAACATCGATTTCGACACCACACCGCTGACGCTGGTGGACGTACGGGCTTTCTATAGCGACAGCCAGGTCAGCCAGGAACTGCAGGCCAACTTCGACGGCGGTGGCCGCGCTCGCGGCGTGATGGGCGTGTTCTGGTTCAATGGCGACGCCGGCGGCCAGGTGCTGAACCACTTTTACAACCCACTGCTGGCCACTGGCCTGACCAACCCGTTGTTCGGCGACACCCAGGGCTACGTCAACACCAAAAGCATCGCCGCCTACGCCGACTGGACCTTCGACCTGACTGACCGCCTCAAGCTGGACGTCGGCGCGCGCTATACCGATGAAGACAAGCACGCCGTCGCACTGAATCGCTTCTACACCGATCTGAGCTATGACACGTCGTGGGGCACGGCGGCCAATTTCGATAAGACGGTCAACTTCAAGAACGTCTCGCCGAAGGTCTCGCTGGATTATCAGGTCACCCCGGACATCATGGTCTATGGGCTGGCTTCGCGAGGCTTCAAATCGGGCGGCTACAACATCCGCGCCAACACCACCGCGGTGCCGCGTTCGGGCGAACCGTTCGATGACGAGAAGGTCGACAGCTACGAGATCGGCAGCAAGATGTCGTTCCTGGATCAGCGGATGTTCTTGAACCTGGCGTACTTCTACAACAAGTACGAAGACATCCAGTTGTCGGTGTTCACCTCGTACACGTTGCCTAATGGTAGCCAGAGCTTCTTCGGCGATTTCACCAACGCCGGCAAGGGCACCGTGCAGGGCCTGGAAGTCGAATACCAGTTCCTGCCCACGCAGAACTGGCTGATCAGCGGCAACCTGGCGTGGCTGGATGCGCAGTACGACGAATTCATGACCGCCGGAGTCAACGTTGCCGACACGCAGGAATTCACCAACGCCCCGGAATTCTCCGGCGCGCTGAACGTGGAATACCGCACCGACCTGGCCAACGGCGGCGATCTGTCGGCGCGCGTCGGCTATTCCTACCAATCGGAAGTCTGGCCCACCACCGACCTCAGCCCGGCGATCAAACAGGATGGCTACGGATTGATCAGTGCGGGCGTGATCTGGCAAGCCAACGACGCCTGGACGTTCTCGCTGCAGGGCACCAACCTGGCCGACGAGGAATACCGCACCACCGGCTACAACATCGCCTCGTACGGCGTGCTGACCGGCTTCTATGGTCCGCCGCGCCAGTACACGCTGACGGCCCGTTACAACTTCTGAGCGGGTTGGGCCGTCGGATAGGAAACGCAGCAGCGGCGGGCGGAAGTCCGCCGCTGCTGCGTTATGCTCGCGCCATGGCGTGGTCGCGAAAAGCAAATCCCCCGTCGCCCGCGTTGCCAACGCAGCGCCTTGGCGCTGCGTGGGGGATTTGCTTTTCGCAGGAGTGCTTCGGGTCTCCGGGTAGCGTGCATGGTATGCAGGAGCAGGAGCGAATGACCGTGCGAACAGCGCACGCTACGGGTGCCACATGTTAAGCGTCGGCATCGTCGTGCTGGCGGCGTTGTTATGGCTGGGCCTGCTGTTCGGCTCGGCTCTGTATGCCGAGCGGCATCCGCGCGTGCTGGCAATTCAGTGGCCTTATGTCTACGCCTTGTCGCTGGCGGTGTACTGCACGTCCTGGACTTTTTTCGGCACGGTGACGCAGGCCGCACGCTATGGCTGGCCGCTGCCGCCCACTTTCGTCGGCACCATCCTGCTGTACGCGTTCGGTGCTTTTCTGCTGGTCCGACTGGTGCGGATGGCGCGCGAATCCAACGCCACTTCGCTGGCTGATCTGATCGCCACGCGTTTGGGCAAGGATGGCTGGCTGGCGGCGACCGTTACCCTGGTTGCCGCGCTGGGACTGATTCCGTATATCGCGCTGCAGCTGAAAGCGGTGGCAATGAGCTTTGCGCTGCTTACCAGCTCCGAAGGCAGCGACAACCTGCCAGCCTGGCAGGACAGCGCTTTGTACGTGGCGATAGCGATGGCGTTGTTCGCCATGCTGTTCGGCACGCGTCGTGCCAGTGCAGCGGAGCACAACCGCGGGCTGGTGCTCGCGATGGCCTTCGAATCGCTGTTCAAGCTGGCAGCGATGCTGTCGCTGGGCGTGTTCGTCTGGTTTGGGCTGCCGGACCTGCCGCCCAAGCCACCTACACCCATCGCCCCTTCAACGACATACGGCTTCATGCCGCTGGTGGTGCTGGGTGTGCTGGCGATGTTCACCTTGCCGCATCAGATCCACGTCGGCGTGGTCGAGTGCCGCGATGAGCAGCATGTGCGCACCGCGCGCTGGCTGTTTCCGCTTTACATGGTGCTGATGGCGCTACCGTTGCTGCCCTTGGCGCGCGCGGGCGGTGCGATGTTCGGCGATGACGTGCCGTCGGATTTGTATGTGCTGGCGCTGCCGCTGGCGCAAGGACATGAAGGGCTGGCGCTGCTCGCTTTCCTGGGCGGACTGAGCGCTGCCACCGGCATGGTGGTGGTCAGCACGCTGACGCTCAGCTTGATGATCGGCAATCATTGGCTGGCACCCGGACTATTGCGCGGCGGTTGGTTGCGCAGCCGCGGTGGAGATCTGCGCGGCGTGGTGCTGACGCAGCGCCGTGTCGGTATCGCGGCGGTGATGTTGCTGGCTTGGGCCTACAGCCGCCTGATCGCCGGCAACGACGCGCTGGCGGACGTAGGTGCGGTGTCGTTCTCCGCTTTGGCGACGTTGGCGCCCGCGCTGGGCTTCGCCATCTGGCGCCCGCAGACGCCGCCACGCGCGGTGATCGCCGGAATTGCGGCGAGCTTTATCGTTTGGGCATGGTTGCTGCTGTTGCCGGTGACCATGGATGCGCGTGGTATCGCACCGCAGTGGCTGCAGGAAGGTCCATTTGGCATCGCGATGTTGGCGCCCGATGGCTTTTTTGGATTGACCGGGTGGAGCCGCCTGGGGCGCGCGGTCGGCGTCAGTCTGTTTATCGGTACGGCAGTGACGCTGCTGGTCGCGGCCTGGCGAGGGCATGCGCCACGCGGCCACGACAGTCGCGGTTTCGATGCGCAGACGCTGCGCGATGCCGGACGCCGGTTCCTGCCGCGGGAGCGCGTTGAAGAACTTTTGGTGGATGCGCCGCGCAGTGGTCCGGTGCCATCTGCCATTGAAGCGCGATTGGAACGCGAACTGTCGGCCGTGCTGGGTTCGGCGTCGGCACGGCTGCTGATGGATGCGGCGCGTCGAGAAAGCGGCGACCTGGAAACGGTCGCCGCCATCGTCGGCGAAGTCTCGCAGGACCTGCGCTTCAATCAGCAGGTGCTGGAAGCGGCACTGCAGAACATGAGCCAAGGCATCAGCGTGGTCGATCGAGAGCAGCGGCTGGTCGCATGGAATCGCCGCTATGCGGAGATGTTCGGATTTCCCGACGAACTTCTGCAGGTGGGCCGTCCCATCGCCGACCTCACGCGCTGGGCATTGCAACGCATGCCGCACCGTGGACACGACGAACGCGCGCTGGAACGGCGTTTGGCCTTCATGCGGGCAGGCACGCCGCACCTGACCGAACGCGTGTTCCCCGACGGCAGCATTGTCGAGATACGTGGCAATCCAATGCCGGGCGGCGGCTTTGTCGCCACCTACACCGATGTCAGCGCATCGCGTCGCGCCGAGCAAGCCTTGAAGCAAGCCAATGAAACGTTGGAACAACGCGTCGCCGACCGCACCGTGCTGCTGGAAACCGCCAAACGCGAGGCCGAGCACGCCAACGACGCCAAGAGCCGCTTCCTGACCGCCATCGGCCACGATCTATTGCAGCCGCTGCACGCGGCGCATCTGTTCACCGATGCGCTGACGCAGCAGTTGCAGGATCGCCAGCAGCGTGAGTCAGTGGACCAGATTCGCGGCGCGCTGGATTCCACCACCGATCTGCTCACCGGTCTGCTGGATATGTCGCGACTGGAAGCCGGCGGTCTGGTGCCGGAACTGCGCGATTTTCCCTTGGCCGAAGTGCTGGAGCCACTGGCGTCGGAGTTCCGCATGCTGGCGGACGAACGCGGACTGGAGTTCGTGGTTGTGCCGACGCGCGCTTGGACTCGATCGGATCCGCAACTGTTGCGCCGCATTCTGCAGAACTTCCTCGCGAACGCGGTGCGATATACCGAACAAGGTCGCATGCTGCTGGGTGTTCGCCGATTGGGCGGCGATCGATTGCGGGTGGAAGTACTGGACACTGGTCCCGGCATCCGCGTAGCCGAACAACAAGTGATCTTCCAGGAATTCCGCCGCGGCGAAGATGTGGGCGGGCAGGGGCTGGGGCTTGGCTTGTCGATCGCGGAACGTATTGCACATCTGCTGGAAGCGCCACTTTCACTGCGCAGTCGCGTGGGGCGGGGCTCGGCATTTGCGGTGGAACTGCCGATGGTCGCAGCGCCCGTGGCCAAACTGTCCGCGGCAACGATCAAACTGGGCATTAGCGGCCGCCACGTTATGGCAGTGGACAATGATCCTATTGCACTGTCGGCCCTGACCCAGGTACTGGAAGGCTGGGGCTGCCAAGTATCGACAGCCACCGACGGCGATCAGGCCGAAGCTGCGCTATCGCTGCGTGCGGCTGACCTGTGGTTGTTCGATTATCACCTGGACGATGGGGACACCGGCGTACAGCTGATGCAGCGCCTATCGCGACGTTTCGGCGCACGGCCATGTTTGATCCTGACCGCCGATCAGACCGAAGCCGTGCGGCGCGCCGTGCACGACGCGGAACTCTCGCTACTGCCCAAGCCGATACGACCGCTAGCACTGAAGTCCGTGATGGACCGTTTGCTGGCGGCGCGGCTGGTGGTTTCATAGCCCTAGTTCGTATGTAGGAGCGGCCCTGCTTTTGTAGGAGCGGCCTTTGCTTTTGTAGGAGCGCCGTCTCGGCGCGAGCTTTTCCCGTCAGATGGCGATAATCGAGAGCGACTGAGCCTGCCGTTCCCCATCTGGACGCGCTGCGGCGCGTTCTTGATCACGTTCACTGATCGGCTACGGGGACGCGGAGCGCCGTCCTCGGCGCGAGCTCTTCGCTTCTATCGCCATCTGACGGAAAGAGCACGCGCCGAGACGGCGCTCCTACGGGAGTATTGCCATCGCGTAGAATTCCCCAGGATTCGCCAAAGACACGCTGATGCCTTACACCCCCATCGTCGCCACCCTGGGTTATGTGTTATCGCCCGACCGTTCGCAGGTGCTGTTGGTCCATCGCAATGCGCGGCCCGACGATCAGCATCTGGGCAAATACAACGGCCTGGGCGGCAAGATCGAAGCGGACGAGGATGTGGTGGCCGGCATGCGCCGCGAGATACACGAGGAAGCGGGTATCGAATGCGACGCCCTCAGCCTGCGCGGCACCATCAGCTGGCCGGGCTTCGGTAAGCGCGGCGAAGACTGGCTGGGTTTCATCTTTGTCGTCACCGCTTATTCCGGCACGCCCTACACCAGCAACCCGGAAGGCACGCTGGAATGGGTGCCTGTGGAAAAGATCATGGAACTGCCGCTGTGGGATGGCGACCGGCACTTTCTGCCATTGGTGTTCGATGAAGATCCGCGTGCTTTCCACGGCGTCATGCCGTATCGCGAAGGCCGTATGGTGTCCTGGTCGTATTCGCGGATATAGCGAAACGCCTTTTCTATAGGAGCGTCGTCTCGGCGCCAGCTCTTCGTTTCTATCGCGATCCGACAGAAAGAGCTCGCGGCGGGACGCCGCTCCGCGCCTCGGTAGCTTCTCAGTGCGCGTGATCAAAAGCGCGCCGCAGCGCGTCCAGATGGCGAACAGCAGGCTTTAGCCGCTCTTCGTTTATCGCCATATGGCAGGAAGAGCTCGCGGCGGGACGCCGCTCCGCGCCTCGGTAGCTTCTCAGTGCCCGTGATCAAAAGCGCGCCGCAGCGCGTCTAGATGGGGAACAAGCAGCTTCGATAGCCTCCGTTTCCATCGCGATCTGACAGGAAGAGCTCGCGGCGGGGACGCCGCTCCTACAAGGTGGATGGTTGTAACCGCTCATTTGTCCCGATGAGGACGGTTGACGACTGCGCTTCTCCACAGAGGGTGTGGACGAATGTTGGGCAAAGGTGTGGATAACCGCGTGCGCACCTTACGCCGCAAGCGTGTCAAGAGGAATGGCTAAAAATTGGCCAATCTATTTTTGCTTTCGCGAAATGGAGGAGATGCCACGTCTCCGTCGTTGTCCACAGAAGGTGTGGATGCTTTACCGACAAACATGTGGATAAGTCTGCAACGTCCTTGCAGGGCAGGCCTGTCAAGGTAGTTGGCTAAAAAATGACCAGTCTTTTTTTGATCTCGCCGCAAATGACGGACCCAGGACGCCGCTCCTACAAAGTTGGTTTTTAAGCGCGCTAGCTTTCGAGATGGCGTGCCGGATCAGAAAGCTCCAGCTCGCGCAGCACCACGCTGGCCTGGGTGCGGTTGCGCACGCCGAGGCGGTCGAAAATCGCCGACAGATGCGCTTTCACCGTTCGCTCCTGCACGTCCAGACGATCGGCGATCTGTTTGTTGAGCAATCCTTGAGCCACCAGAGTCAGCACGCGGAACTGCTGCGGCGACAGGCTCGCCAGACGGGCCGCGAGATCGGCGTCGTGCTGCGACGACTGCGAACGCGCCACCGACGCGCGTAACGATGCCGGCAGCCACTGCTCGCAGGCCAGCACACTGCGGATGGCATCGCGCAACTCGTCCAGGCCGGCGCTCTTGGGCAGATATCCAGCAGCGCCATGATCCAATGCACGCCGTACCACGCGCGGATCGTCATTGGCTGACACCACCACGACCGCCACCGCCGGAAACTGCGCCCGGATCGCCGCCAGTCCCGCCAAACCATGATTGCCTGGCATATGCAGATCCAGCAGCACCAGGTCAATGTCATCGTGCGCTTCCAGCGCAGCCAGCACGCCGTCCAATGATTCGGCTTCCAGCACCGACAATTGCGCCACCGCATCGCTGGCCGCACCGCGCAGCGCAGCCCGGAACAACGGATGGTCATCGGCGATCAGCAGGGTGGGCATGGTTGGAAAGCCGGGAACGGGGAATGGGGAACAGAGAATGGGAGTGTGCTGCGATCTGAGCCGGGAACAGGGAACAGGGAACAGGGAACAGGGAATGAAAGTGTGTCGTGACTTGACCGTCTTGGACTTTGCTGACGCAACATAAAAAACGACGACGGCGATGAGTTTTCATTCCCCGTTCCCTGTTCCCCCGTTCCCGCTCCTGCTTCCACTCACTGCACCGTCCACCCACCATCCACCACGATCGTCTGGCCGGTGATGTTGCGCGCAGCGGGGGAGGAGAGGAACGCAGTGATGCCGGTCAGTTCGTCCATTTCGATGAAGACGCCCTTGGGCATCGGCTTGAGCATGATCTGGCTGACCACTTCCGATTCCGGAATGCCGCGTGTGCGGGCCTGGTCGGCAATCTGTTTGTCCACCAGTGGCGTCTTTACGTAGCTGGGGCAGACGGTGTTGATGGTGATGTCGGTGTCGGCGGTTTCCAGCGCCACCACCTTGGAGAACCCCACCAGGCCGTGCTTGGCCGCTACGTACGCGCTCTTGAAGGGACTGGCGACCAGTGCGTGGATGCTGCCGATGTTGATGATGCGGCCGAAACCGCGTTCGCGCATGCCCGGCAGCACCGCGCGGGTCAGCCGGGCCACGCCGACCAGCATTACTTCCACCAGGAAATCCCACTTCTGCATGGGAAAGTCTTCCAGCGGCGCGACATGCTGCAGACCGGCGTTGTTGACCAGCACATCGACCGGCCGCGAAATCGAGGCGAGCGCGGCGGCAACGCTGTTTTCGGAGGTCACGTCCAAAGCCACCGCTTCGGCCGAACCGCCATCCGTGCGGATTTGCGACGCGACCGTTTCGGCAGCCTCGCCGTTGAGGTCGCTGACGATGACGTGATGGCCCGCTTCGGCCAACTGCGCGGCAATGCCGGCGCCGATGCCGCTGGCCGCGCCGGTGATCAGGAAAGTGTGCGTCTGCATATGCGGGGAACCTTACGACGACGGGATCTGGGCGCTAGCGTAGCAAGTCGCCGTGTCGGCATCGGTGTACCAAAGTACGATGACGGCGATTGAACAAGCGGGTAGTTTCATGTCACTGACCGGAACCTTGGGCGAAACGGAATGCTACGACTGCCATCTGCGTTGTTGTTTGGGATCGTGCTGGCGGGTTGCAGCAGCGGCGGTGGACGGCAGACGCCGGCTGCGGCTGCCATGATCGAACCGCAGCGCATCAGCGAGCACCGTGGCAGCGACGACCTGTTGACCGCAGGCCTGGGGCTGGATGGTTTGCGCGCGATGGCGCCGCCGGCATTCGCCGATGCCGCCACACCCACTCCGCAGGAACTGCGCCGCCGGGCGATCTGGAACAACTGGCGGGGCATCGCCGATCTGTCGCCCACCGGCCGCTATGGCGAAGCCTATGGCAACCTGGCATCCATCCACGGACGCGAGTTCTCCGCGCTGGCAAAGCTGCCGGACGCTCGACAGCCACACCGGGTGCTGGTCCAGGTGCCGGACAATTTCGATCAAAAAAAGCGCTGCGTGGTAGTCGCCGCGTCATCTGGTTCGCGTGGCGTCTACGGCGCGATCGCGGTGGCCGCGCCGTGGGCGCTGCCCAAGGGCTGCGCGGTAGCCTACACGGACAAGGGCGCTGGCACCGACTACTTCGATCTGGATGCGCAACAGGCGCCGCGAGAGGATGGCACCGTGGGCGCATTGGGCGAGGCCGAGCTGGCGTTCACGCCCGACGCGCCGGTGGCCGCCAGCGGCGTTGCCGTCAAGCACGCGCATTCCCAGGACAATCCGGAAGCCGATTGGGGACGGCACGTGAAGCAGGCCGCGGAGTTCGCGCTTTCGGCACTGAACCAGGCATTCCCACAGGTAACGCCGTTCCGATTCGACAACACTCGCGTTATCGCGGTGGGCATCTCCAACGGCGGTGGCGCGGTGTTGCGCGCGGCGGAACTGGACGGTACAGGCGCGGAAAAAAATTGGCTGGACGCCGTAGTCGCGGGTGAACCGAACGTCCTGGCCCAGGGACCAGGCGCTCGCTCGCTTTACGACTACACCACCGAGGCAGCCCTGCTGATGCCTTGCGCGTTGCTGCACCTGCCGGCCGCCAGCCTGCCGCAGCCGCCCTTGCGTGCACAGGCTGAGCCGCTGTGGGCCGCCCGCTGTGCCACGCTAAGAATGGCGGGATTGGTTGAAGGAGACACAATCCAGGCTCAGGCGCACTCCGCTTACCAGCAACTACGTGGCAGCGGTTGGACGGACGCCGCACTCACCGCCGGCGCGCTGAGTGTCGGATTCGATCTGTGGCGCGCGGTCGCGGTGACCTATGCCTCCGCCTACGGGCGATACGGTGTTGGCGAACATCCGTGCGGCTATGCCTTTGCCGCACAAAAGGCCGATTTCAGCGAGCGCCAGGCGACCGGCGCGGAGCGAGCCGCCTGGTGGTCCGATGGCAGCGGCATTCCGCCCGGTTCGGGTGTAGGCATTGTCGACACCAAACTGGCACCACCCGATTTCACTTTCCCAGCGCTGCAATGCCTGCGTGAGTTGCAGACGGGCGATAGCGAGGCCGCAAAACGGGTGCAGAGCGGAATCGCCGAGACCCGCGCTGGGTTGCCGCGCCCCGGGCTGCCGGTGGTGGTGATCCACGGCACCGACGATGGCCTGATTCCACCGGCTTTCACCAGTGTTCCGTACGTTGCGCAGGCCCGGGCCGCCGGCCGCGATGTCCGCTACTGGCAGGTGCGCAATGCCCAGCACTTCGATGGTTTCCTGGCGCTGCCGGCCTATGGCGCGCGCTACGTGCCGTTGCTGCCCTACGTGTACGCCGCGCTGGACCGCGTGGATGCGCTACTGGATGGCAAGGCCGCGCTACCGACGGATGCGGTGATCGACGCCAAACCTCGCGGCACCGGCCAGCTGGAAGCGGCGCAACTGGCGATTCCGCGGTAGCGAAAAAGCTCGCGGCCGGAGACCGCTCCTACAAGGTTGTTTCGGATACGCGACATCCACGACACCTGGGCTTACTCTGACAGTCTGTCCGTTGGGTGCCTGAGCCATGTCCCGCCATTTCTCGATGATCCGCGACTTTCAGTTGGCCGACTGGTTCACGCTGGCCAATGCTTTCTGCGGCACGGGCGCGGTCTTCGCGTCGATGCGGTTCCTGCAGGAAGGCATCGTGCGCGACCTGATGATTGGCATGGCGCTGATCCCGCTGGCCTTCATTTTCGACGCGCTGGACGGACGGGTGGCACGCTGGCGCAACCAGTCGTCGGTGTTGGGCCGGGAGTTGGATTCGCTGGCCGACGTCATTTCGTTCGGGGTGGCACCCGCTGCGCTGGCGTATGCCTGCGGCATGCAGGGCGGGTGGGATTGGCTGGTGCTGTCCTACTTCGTCGCCTGCGGTGTCAGCCGGCTGGCACGCTACAACGTCACCGCCGAGTCGCTGTCGGGAGATGACGACAAGGTGAAATACTTCGAGGGCACGCCCATTCCCACCAGCCTGGTGCTGGTCATGGTGTTGGCGGCAGCGGCGTATTTGGGACATATCGGACCGGCCTTATGGCTGGGAGCGCTCAAACTGGGGCCGTGGATGCTGCACCCGCTGGTGCTGTTCTACGCCGTATCGGGCACTTTGATGATCAGCAAGACGCTGCGAATCCCCAAACCATGAACGCTTGAACCCGCCGCGTCATGCACGGCCGGTCCGTCGCGGCTAAAATCGGCCGGGACGGGAGGACCACATGGCGAACTTCGCACCATCGTGGCCAGGCGACTTCGAATCGCTGGCCAAGCAGTACTGGAATTTCTGGGGCGATGCCTTGCGGCAGGGCGCGATGGGCGGCACGCCGTCTTCTGCTTCGTCCCCAGGCTGGCAGCAGATGGTGGATGGGTGGTCGCAGTTGCTGCCGGGAGGCAGCACGCAGGTCAACGACACAGTGGAACGCTTCAGCCGGCAAGCTCGCGATTGGTTCGGCCAGATGCAGCAGGTTGCCGCGCAGTTCGCCGGCCGCGATCACAATCCCGCCGATATCACCCAGGCGTGGCGACAGGCGCTCGGCGCGCATGGTGGCGCCAACCCTTTCGCCGATATTTTCCGCGCCATGCAAGGCAGCGGACAGCATGGTGTGGAAGGCTGGATCGAACAGGCCAAGCCCTATCTCGACGCCATGCAGCATCAGGGCGCGCGCTGGATGCACCTCCCGGCTTTCGGACCGGCGCGCGAACACCAGGAGCGTTGGCAGAAGTTGGCGCAAGCGCAGCAGGAGTGCCAGCACCAGCAGAACGAATACAACGCGCTGATGATGAAGGCCGCGCAGCGTGCTTTCGAGATTTTCGAAGAACAACTGACTGCACGTGCCGAGCTCGGCCGGCAACTCGACAGCGCGCGTGCGTTGTTCGACCAGTGGATAGACGCGGCCGAACAAGCGTACGCCGAAGCGGCACTCTCGCCGGAGTTCCGTAAAGTCTATGGCGGTCTGACTAACGCGCAGATGCGCCTGCGCCTGGCGGTACAGCAAGAGGTGGAGCAGGTCTGTGGTTTGTTCGGCATGCCCACGCGCACCGAGGTGGATTCGGCGCATCGCAAAATCGTGGAACTCGAACGCGCGCTGCGCAGGGTCACCGCGGGTCAGGCGAAAGCCGCTTCTTCCGCAGCGGCGCAAACCGCATCAGCACGCACATCGAAGCCGGTTCAAGCAGCGGAACCCGCTGAACCTCGCAAGATGGCCGCCAAGCGTGCTGCTGTCGCCACAAAGAAGCAGGCCGCGCCCAACAAGAACACCAAGAAAGCGAGGAAGAAAAGTCCCGCCAAGAAAGCAGCGAAGCATGCTGCGCCCGCAAAGAAGCCGCCAACGAAGCGCGTAGCTGCGGCGAAAGCGGTGACCAAGACACCAGCCAAGTCGCCCCCGGCGAAGCGCTCCGCATCCGCAAAACGCGGGGCGAAGACCCCGGCAAAGACGGCTGCTTCGCAGACGGCATCCCAGTCTTCCGCAGTCGTGTCGATGAAAGAGTGGGTGGGGCGCAATTCCAAAGCCGGCGGTAACGTCGAGAAGCCGCGGGAGCCGACAAAAAGTCGACCTGCGAAAAGCAAAGCCAAGCGCAGTAGCCGCAAATGAAGGGACCCTTGGACATCACTCCCGATGGGCTGGCGCTGGAAGCGCTGGCGATGCAGCAGAAGCTGTCCGCCGGACTGCGCACACTGCCGGAAGTGGAAGAGGTGCATTTCGGTGCCAGCCACAAGCAGGAAGTCTGGCGCGACGGCAAGACCGTTCTGTATCGCTTTGTCGGCGAAAAAGCGCCCACGGCCAAAGTACCGCTCATGATCGTGTACGCACTGGTCAACCGCCCCTACATGGTGGATCTGCAGGACGATCGCTCACTGGTGAAAGGTCTTTTGGCCCGTGGCGAAGACGTCTACATCATCGACTGGGGTTATCCGGACCGCTCCGACCGTTTTCTCGATCTGGAGGATTACATCGAGCGGTTCATTGACGGCGCAGTGGACCATCTTCGCCAAGCCCATGACGTGGATGCCATCAATCTGCTCGGCGTCTGCCAGGGCGGGACATTTACGTTGTGCTATTCGGCGTTGCACGCGGACAAGGTCAAGAACCTGATCACCATGGTGACGCCGGTGGATTTCCACACGCCGGATAACATGCTGTCGCATTGGACGCGCGAGATGGATGTGGATTTGTTCGTCGATACGCTGGGCAATGTGCCGGCCGACATGATGAATGCGTGTTACCTCATGCTGAAGCCGTTCCGACTGAACCTGCAAAAATACGTCGGGTTGATCGACATCCTAGATGACAAGCAGGCCATCGAAAACTTCCTGCGGATGGAGAAATGGATCTTCGACTCGCCCGATTTGGCCGGCGAAGCCTTCCGCCAGTTCATCAAGCAGTTCTATCAAGGCAACGGCTTTATCAACGGTGGCATCGACATCGGCGGCCGTCCGGTCGATTTAAGCGATGTCGATATGCCGGTGTTGAATATCTACGCTGAACAAGACCACCTGGTGCCGCCGAATGCCTCGCGCGCACTGCGTGATTTGGCCGGCACTAACGACTACACCGAGCTGAGTTTCAAGGGCGGCCATATCGGCATCTACGTTTCCAGCCGCGCCCAACGCGAGGTTCCCACCGCCATCCACGAGTGGTTGAGCAAGCGTTCGCGCTGAACCGTTTGCGGCCTCCTTGTGGGAGCGACGTGAGTCGCGACGTTGATGCCTGCGGTCGCGATCACCTGCGCCAGCGCGACTCCAACAAAGAAATCGAGCGCCGGGACGGCGCTCCTACCTCAAACCGCGTCGACTCGGATGAGCGACGACCGCTACGATGGGCACGCAACGCGGAGGAATAGCATGAAGGCATCACCCACAACATTTCTCCTGGTTATCCTCGGTCTGTTCGCACCCGCTATCTCGTTGGCAACACCCTCGCCAAAAGCCAACCAGGAAATAGATGCTCTGATCGCCGCACTGTCCGTTTCGCAATGCAAATTCCAACGCAATGGGAAATGGTATGACGCCACCGATGCCAGATCGCATCTGCAGCGCAAGTACGATTATCTGCTGAAGAAGAATCTAGCGAACACCGCCGAGCAGTTCATCGAACGCGCCGCCAGCCAGAGCAGCATGAGCGGCCGCGAGTACCGGGTGCGCTGTCCAGGGGAAGCCGAGCAATCCTCGGCGTCCTGGTTCCAGGCACAACTGCGACGATTGCGCGGTTCAGGCGCGCCGCCGCGCTGACGCGCTAGACTCCGGCTAGACGACTGTGGGGAGTTAGGGCCTGTTAACGCTATGGGGATAGGCCACGCCGCAATCCAGTGCGTGCGGGCAAGGAAGAATGAGGAAATGTATGCCGATACATGCCCGAGTGATGACGCAGTCCCGTGCGCACTGGGTTGCGGCCCTTCGGGTTGCTTCCCCGCTTTGCCAGGAACTTGCGCGTGGCTTGAACAGGCGGCCAGCCTGCCGCTACGCCATGCACAAGCCCCTGGCAAAGCGGGGAAGCAACGTGACCTATCCCCATAGCGTTAACAGGCCCTAATCCATGAACGAAATCAAGAAGCCATTCGCCCGTTCGTTGAACGACCGCATGATCGCCGGCGTGATAGGCGGCATCGCCCATCGCCTGGGCTGGAATTCCACGCTGCTGCGGATCGTCTTCGTGATCGTCTCAATAGCTTCGGCCGCATTTCCGGGCATCCTGGTCTACCTGATCCTTTGGCTGTTGATGCCCAACGAAGCGGATTGATGCCCACCCATACGCCGCTATCCTGGCTGTGGCTGGCGCGCGGTTTGGGCGCACTGTGGACGTTGCCCAACTCGTTGATCGGGCTGGTCGCCGGCGCCGCGGGACTGGCGTTTGGGGCAAAGGCGCATTGGAGCAGCCGCGATTGGGCGCTGGTATTTCACCACTGGCCGTGGGGGCCGGGCGGAGCGATCACCTTCGGCAACACCATCCTGCATACCGGCGACTCGCTGGATACGGACTGCATCACCTACGAACACCGCGCTGGTCGCTGCCAGCACCCGCCCATCCGGCTTGGCGACCACGAACGCGCGCATGTCTACCAATACATGGCGCTGGGGCCGCTGTTCCTGCCGGTGTACCTGCTGTGCGGCGGCGTCAGCGTGCGCAATCCGTTCGAACGCGCGGCGGACCGCTACGCGATGACAGGCCGCGGCTGGTGGCCGGGTGTGCGCTGAGTTTGTACCAGTGTAAGAACCAAGCGCGCCGAGCGCCACAAATGTTGTCCGAATTGACGTAGAGCGGAGCTTGCTCCGCTGCTTTCCGCCGTGGCATTCGGGAGCCAGTCCTGAATTTGAACAAGCCTGGTCCCGCGTCAAGCTAGCAAACAGAGATCCTCCCGGGCGAATTCCGCACTAACTCGCTTTCTTCTTAGCCGCAGACTTCTTCGCCGCCGATTTTCGGCCAGCGGTTTTCTTCCTGGCAGATTTCTTCGCAGGAGCCTTTTTCGCGGCCGATTTCTTGCTTGCGCGCCTCTTGGTGGCCTTCTTGGTGGCGGTCTTCTTTGCGGCCTTCTTTGACGTGCCTTTCCGGGACGACGTTTTAGCGGCCTTCTTAGTCGACTTCTTGGCGGCTTTCTTCGTAGCCTTCTTTGTAGCTTTCTTAGTTGACTTCTTCGCAGCCTTCTTGCCAGCCTTCTTGCCGGAACCGGAACGCTTGCCGCCGCCGTCCTGCTTGTTGACGGTGGCCCACGCGATGCGCTCGGCGTCTTCTTCCGAACGACCCTGTTCTCTCTCGCTCTCTTCGATGTGTTCGGCCTGCCGTTCCTGCTTGTCGGTGTAAGCAGATTTGTCGCCGCGGGGCATGACCGTTCTCCTGGCAGTGATGAGCCGGAGGCTACTGACGACGATGTGATTGGTAAATGAAAACCGTTGTCGAACGATAGTCGCGCCGCCTGCCTTCGTAGGAGCGGCGTCCCGCCGCGAGCTCCTCGCTGTTATCGCGGCCTGACAGTAAGAGCTCGCGCCGAGACGGCGCTCCTACCGGCCTAAGGCAGAATCATGAGGGCCAGTCGCCCGCTCATCGCTCAGCGTGGCAAAGCCCCATGCAGGAACAGATCCACAGCGGCCAGTGCGCGGCTTTCCAATGTTTCCGGGTCCGGGATATTGGTGTTGCCGCTGGCCAACCGGACGATCTGGTCGCCAAACAGACTCATATAGAACTGGGCGGCAGCCGCTTTAGGCGATGCCAGCTGCAATCGGCCGGCATCCACTTCCTGCTGGAAGTAATCGGTCAGTGTCTTGCGTGCGGTGGTGACGGCCGTTTCGAAGAACCAGTCACGCAGGGTAGGGAAGGACTGACCTTCACCGATCACGATGCGATAGACCACTTGGGATTCGGCCTGCGCCATGATGCGGGCCAAGCGGATGGCGACGCGGCGTAGTGCCTGCTCTGGCGGCAGGCCGGACAGGTTCATGTCTTCTAGCAGCGCGGTATGGGCTTTCAGGCGTCTTTCGATAATGGCGTGAGCCAGGCCTTCCTTGTCGCCGAAGATTCGGTAGAGCGTGGCCAGGGAGCCACCCGCCCGAGCGACGATCTCGCTAAGCCGTGCATGCTGATATCCCTTTTCGGCAAACACTTCGGTAGCTGCGTCGAGAAAGCGCTCGGCACGCATTTCGCCACGTTTGCAGAGATCCACATGCGGTCGCGTCCGTGGCGAGTTACCTGACGCCAGATTCATGTAAACGTTTTCGCGCGAATCGGATTGAATGCTCACTCTGCAGTACCGGTTTTCATGGCGGACTAGCCACGGCTGCAATCTACCAAAAAGCAACAAAACATAGTCAACTCTTGCGCAAAACCGGACCACCGAGTGAAACGAGCGCTAGCATCCAGTAATGATTTTCGTGCGATCGATCACGCGCACATGGATGAAGAATGAAGTATGCGCGCGTCGCGCAACTATGGGATAAGCACGGTCAAAGCATCGTGCAGGCCAGCAGTTAGCGCTAACAGAATGGAGATTTAGTACGTTATAAGATATCTAGTAGAAGCAAGTTTCATCGGCACCCATCGCGCATATACGATGTTCTTCAGACAAGCACGTGTTGCTTTACCGATACTCGAATATTCCGCGACCGAAGGTCTTTGACATTACGGCTGAATAATTATTCCGGTAGCGTCGAGTCATTTGCCTCGATCTAAGAATAAAGCGGATCACAGCATGAATCGCCCCGGGTTTCGTAGACACCTCGCAGCCATAAACTATGGCTTAGGCGGAGGTGGTTATGAGCACGAAGCGGTACACCGATGAGTTCAA